>NZ_OX365700.1:0-303750 GCF_947241125.1 Nitrospira tepida
ATGACTCTCGCAAGCTTATGGGACGACACATTGGCCTATGTGCGCGAACGCGTCCCGAGACAAGTGTTTGAAACATGGTTCGCCCCAATCCGTTTGGAGGCTCTCGAGGATAGCGGAGCGAAAATCGTGGTCCCAAATAAGTTCTTTGGAGACTGGCTCGGCGAGCACTATGGGGATCTTCTCGGAGATGCGATCGCCAGGGTCAGAGGGGGGCCGAAGGTCGATGTCAGTTTTACCATCGAGAAGCCGAGACTGGAAGAAAGTGAACAGTCCGGCGAGGTGGTCGGCACGGTTCCCAAGGGAACGGTCGCTCCAAGGGGACGGAAGCATGCTCACCTGAATCCCAAGTACACGTTTGGAACATTCGTGGTCGGTGGCAGCAATCAATTCGCCCACGCGGCCTGCATGGCGGTGGCGGAACAGCCGGCGAGAGCCTACAACCCCCTGTTCATTTACGGAGGGGTTGGGTTGGGAAAGACGCACCTGCTGAACGCCATCGGAAACCATGTGGCGGAACGGACGGACCTCCGGATCGCCTATGTCACGACCGAGCAGTTTACAAACGAGGTCATCAATTCGATCCGCTACGACAAGATGATCGACCTCCGCCGCCGGTACCGCAACGTGGATATGCTGTTGATCGACGATATTCAATTTTTGGCCGGGAAGGAGCGGACACAGGAAGAGTTTTTCCACACCTTCAACGCGCTCTATGAAGCCCACAAGCAGATCGTGGTCACGAGCGACCGGTTTCCGAAGGAGATGCCTGACATCGAAGAGCGGCTGCGGTCCCGATTTGAATGGGGCCTGATCGCGGATCTCCAGGCGCCGGATGTCGAAACGCGGATCGCGATCCTGCGCAAGAAATCCGAAGACGAGGGGGTGACCTTGCCGGAGGAGGTCGTCCAGTTCCTCGCCAACAACATGAAGAGCAACATCCGTGAGTTGGAAGGGTCGCTGGTCCGGCTGGGGGCCTATTCATCGCTGACCGCGCAGCCCATCACGTTGGAGATGGCCAAGACGGTGCTGCGGGACGTGATCGGCGACAAGAAGAAGATCATCGCGCTCGACGACATCCAAGAGGCCGTGAGCGCCCGGTTCCACGTGAAGATCGCCGACCTGAAGTCGCGCCGCCGGAGCAAGACGCTGGTGCAGCCCAGGCAGATCGCCATGTACCTCTGCCGGGAACTGACGGATGCATCCTTTCCGGAGATCGGGCGGCACTTCGGCGGCAAGGACCATACGACGATCATGCATGCCTGTAAGCAGGTGGCGAAGGCGCTGGAGGCGGACGCGACGTTGCGAGCGACCCTGGAAACCTTGAAGGAACACATCACGCGCGGGTAGCCGCGTTCGGGGAGCGAGAGATGAAAGTCAAGATTTCACGCGATGAGTTGCTGGTGGCCCTGCAGCGTGTCCAGGGCGTAGTGGAAAAGCGCAACACCATGCCGATTCTCTCCAACATCCTCTTGGAGGCAAAGCAGGACGGCATCGAGGTCAGTGCAACGGATCTGGAGATCGGCATGAGGGCCCTCTACAAGGCCACCGTGTCGGAAGCCGGAATGCTGACCGTGTCGGCCCGCAAACTGTTCGAGATCATCAAGGAATTGCGGGACGGCGAAATCGAGTTGGCAACCGCGGAGAACAACTGGCTGACGATTCAGGCGGGCAAGAGCCAATTCAAGATCGTGAGTCTCCCGGCCGGCGACTACCCGGCCCTGCCGGCCATCGACAAGGAGGGGCTTACGCCGCTCACCAGTTCGAACCTCTTGGAACTCATCCGGAAGACCCTCTTCGCCGCCGGCGATAACGATGCCCGCTATATTCTGAACGGTCTCCTGGTCACCTTGGTGACCGGAGACAAGAAGACCACGTTGCGGCTCGTCGGCACGGACGGGCATCGGCTGGCGGTGGCGGAGCAGGAAGTTGCCGCGGGATCCAAGGAAGCCCCGAAGGAAATCAAGGCGATTATCCCCAAGAAGGCGGCGCACGAAATCCGCCGGCTCTTGGAGGAAGGCGGCGACGGCGAACCGCTGATCGGCTTCACGAAGAAGTTGATGATCTTCCGGAAGAGCGGCCTCTTGCTGACCTCCAGCCTGATGGAGGGCAACTATCCGAATTACCAACAGGTCATTCCCAAGGAGAGCGACAAGCGCATTCTCGTCGACCGGGTCGAGCTTGAAGGGGCTTGCCGGCGGGTGGCGGTGCTGGCGCGAGACAAGGCCAACGCCGTGAAGGTGACGTTTGCGCGGGGCACGCTCACGCTCTACGCCAACAATCCCGATTACGGCGAAGCCACCGAAGAATTGCCGGCCGAGTACAAGGGCGAGACCCTGTCCACCGGGTTCAACGCCCGGTATCTGCTCGATGCGTTCGGGGTCATGGACGGCCAGCAGATCTCGCTTCAGATGGACAATCCGCTCAGCCCCTGCCTGATTCAGGAACGCGAGAGCCCGGGGTTCAGGTGCGTGGTGATGCCGATCAAGATATGAGATCGTCAACCGTCAATGGTCATGCGTCAGTGGTCAATCGCACAGTCAGTCGATTCACACGATTTCTCGGCCTTCCCGCGATTGACGGTTGACGAATGACGCCTCGCTGCTAGGAGACGAATGGCCGATCACAACCACGAAGATCAAAGCCAGTCCGCGGGCGAATCCTACGGGGCCGAATCCATCAAGGTGCTTGAAGGGCTCGATGCGGTCCGGAAGCGCCCGGCCATGTACATCGGGAGCACCGGCCCGGACGGCCTCCATCACCTGGTCTATGAGGTGGTGGACAACAGCGTCGACGAGCACATGGCGGGCTTCGGCGAGTCGATCGAGGTGACCATTCACATCGACGGCAGCGTGACCGTGGTGGACAACGGCCGGGGCATCCCGACCGAGATGCATCCGACTCAGAAGAAGTCGGCGGCGGAGGTGGCGCTCACGGTCCTGCACGCGGGCGGCAAGTTCGAGCAGGGCGCCTACACGGTGTCCGGAGGTCTGCACGGCGTCGGCATTTCGGTCGTGAACGCGCTCTCGGAATGGCTGGAGCTGGAGATCTGGCGCAACGAACAGGTCTTCGAGCAACGTTACGAACGGGGGAAGGCGCTGGCGCCTCTCAAGGTCACGGGTAAAACGAAGAAGCGCGGCACCAAGGTGACGTTCAAGCCGGACGGGCAGATTTTCGAGACGCTCGATTTCAGCTTCGATGTGCTGGCCGAACGTCTGCGGGAATTGGCCTTCCTAAACAAGGGATTGGCCATCACGCTGGCCGATGAACGGCGCGAGAAGGAACAGACATTCCACTACAAGGGCGGGATTGTTTCGTTCGTCGAGCACCTGAACGAAGCCAAGACGCCGCTGCACAAGCCGATCTACATTTCCGTCCAGAAGCCGGACCACATGCTGGAGGTGGCGGTCCAATACAACGACGGCTACTCCGAAAACCTCTTTTCCTTCGCCAACAACATCAACACCCGTGAAGGAGGCACCCATCTGGTCGGCTTCAAGGCGGCCCTCACCCGGACGATTAACAACTACGCCAACGCGAACGACCTGCTGAAGAAGGAGGTGGATTCGCTCACCGGCGACGATGTCCGCGAAGGGCTCACCGCCGTGGTCAGCGTGAAGCTGCGGAATCCCCAGTACGAAGGCCAGACGAAGTCCAAGCTCGGCAACAGCGAAATGAAGGGGATCGTCGAGGCCGCGGTCAACGAGGCGCTCGGGAACTACTTCGAGGAGAATCCGCCGGTTGCTCGCAAGATCGTCAACAAAGCCGTGGACGCGGCAAGGGCCCGCGAGGCGGCGCGGAAGGCCAAGGATCTCATCCGGCGCAAGAGCGCGCTGGACGGGGGCTCCCTGCCCGGCAAGCTGGCGGACTGTTCCGAAAAAGATCCAGCTCACAGCGAACTGTTCATCGTGGAGGGCGATTCGGCCGGCGGGTCAGCCAAACAGGGCCGGGACCGGAAGTTCCAGGCGATCCTGCCGCTCAAGGGCAAGATCCTCAACGTCGAGAAGGCCCGGTTCGACAAGATGTTGGCGAGCGAGGAGATCCGGACGCTCATCATGGCGCTCGGCACCGGAATCGGGCAGAAGAAGGAAGACTCGGAGAAGGCCAAGGACGACAAGGAAGCCTTCGACATCGCGCGGGCGCGCTACCACAAGATCATCCTCATGACCGACGCGGACGTGGACGGCAGCCACATCCGCACGCTGCTCCTGACGTTCTTCTTCCGGCAGATGCCCGAGCTTATTGAGCGCGGCTTCATCTATATCGCCCAGCCGCCGCTGTTCAAGGTGAAGAAGGGCAAGACCGAGCGGTATTTGAAGGACGAGCCGGCGCTCAACGATTACCTCTCCGACCTGGCGGTCGAAGGCGTGGAAGTCTACGTCGAGAGCGGGCAGGATTTTGTGACAGGCCGCCGCCTGCTGCCGATCCTGAAGAAGCTGATCTCGTTCGAAGGCTTGATCGCGCGCTACAACCGCAAGCAGCAGGATACCTCGCTGGTCCGAGCCTTCGTGGACGAACCGGGGCTGGACCGGGAGCTGCTCAAGGACCGAGCGGCGCTTGAGAACCTGGTGAGGAGCGTGACGCAAACCCTCGCCGTCTTCTATCCCAAGGCCGTGCCATCGTTCGAGATCCTGCCGGACGACGAGCACCAGTCCAATCGAGTCCTCTGCCGCGTCCAGACCAGCGGCGTGATGCGGTCGCTGGAACTCACGCACGACCTGGTCGGCTCTGCGGATTTCCGGGAATTGCAGAAGCTCGCGCCCTCGGCGATCGGGCTCGGGCGGCCGCCCTACAAGGTGAAGGCCGAAGGAGCCCAGACCGAATATCCCGGCACGGCCGAATTGCTGCACGCGATCCTCGAACAGGGCAAGAAGGGCCTCAACATCCAGCGCTACAAGGGCTTGGGCGAAATGAATCCCAGCCAGCTCTGGGAGACCACGATGAACCCAGAGACCCGCACGCTGCTCCAGGTGAAGCTGGAGGACGTGACGGGCGTGGACGAGATCTTCACGATCCTGATGGGCGATGAAGTCGAGCCGCGACGGGATTTCATCCAGCAGCACGCGCTCGAAGTGCGCAATTTGGATGTGTAGGAGTGACCGTCAGTCGTCAAGCGTCAACCGTCAAGCGAAGTGCAGAGCCCGCTTGGGTACACGATTGACGGATGACGATTGACGAATAATCAGGAGCCAGCATGCCGATTGATGAGCGCTTAGGCCAGATCAACATCGAAGACGAGATGCGCTCGTCCTATCTCGATTACGCGATGAGCGTGATCGTCGGTCGCGCCCTGCCCGATGTCCGGGACGGGCTCAAGCCGGTGCATCGCCGCATCCTGTTCGGCATGAACGAGATGGGGTTGGCGCACAACCGGCCCTACCGCAAGTCCGCCAAGATCGTCGGCGAGATCATGGGGAATTACCACCCACACGGCGACGCGGCGATCTATGACACGCTCGTCCGGATGGCGCAGGACTTCAACATGCGCTACACGCTGGTGGACGGCCAGGGCAACTACGGCTCGGTGGACGGCGATCCGCCGGCGGCCATGCGCTACACCGAGGCGCGGCTCACCAAGCTGGCCGAGGAGATGCTGGTCGATATCGACAAGGAAACGGTCGACTTCAGCCCCAACTATGATGAATCGCGCGTGGAGCCGAAGGTCCTGCCGGCGAAGATGCCCAACTTGCTCATCAACGGCGCGGGCGGCATCGCCGTCGGCTATGCGACGAACATTCCGACGCACAATCTGGGCGAGATTATCGACGGCCTGCTGCTGTTGTTGGAAGACTCGACGGTCACCATCGACCAGTTGATGAAGAAAATCCCCGGGCCGGATTTCCCCACCGCCGGCTTCATCTACGGCAAGCAGGGGATCAAGGATGCCTACCATACCGGACGAGGCCTGCTGACCCTGCGCGCCAAGGCGGTCATCGAGACCGACGAACGGACCGAGCGCGAGCGCATCATCGTCACGGAGATTCCCTTTCAGGTCAACAAAGCGAAGCTCATCGAAAAGATCGCAGAGCTGATCCAGGAAAAGCGGATTGAGGGCATTTCGGACCTGCGCGACGAATCGGACCGGGACGGATACCGGATCGTGATCGAGTTGAAGCGGAACGAGATTCCGCTGGTCGTGCTGAACAACCTCTATAAACACACGCAGATGCAGACCACGTTCGGCGTGATCATGCTGGCGCTGGTGAGAAACCGCCCCGAGGTCCTCAACCTCAAGCAGATCCTCGAACACTTCGTCGAGCACCGGCGGGAAGTCGTGGTGCGTCGCACGACCTACGAGCTGCGCAAGGCCGAGGAACGGGCTCACATTCTGGAAGGGCTCAAGATCGCGCTGGACCATCTGGACGCGGTCATCACGTTGATCCGCCGGGCCGCCTCGCCGGACGAGGCCCGCGGCGGGTTGATGCGGAGCTTCAACCTGTCGGAAATCCAGGCCACCGCGATCCTGGAGATGCGCCTGCAACGGCTCACGCAGTTGGAGCGGGACAAGCTCATCGAGGAATACACCGAGACGCTCAAGCGCATCGAGTATTTGAAATCCGTACTGGCCAGCGAGGCCCTGGTCCGGAAGATCATCAAGGACGAGCTGACCGAGCTCAAAGAGGAATATCAGGACCAGCGGCGGACGCAGATCGTGGCGGAGGCCGCGGAGATCAACGTCGAGGACTTGATCGCGGAGGAAGAGGTCGCCGTCACGATCACGCATGCCGGCTACATCAAGCGCAACCCTGTGTCGCTCTATCGCGCGCAGCGCCGCGGCGGCAAGGGCAAGATCGGGATGGGCGTGAAGGAGGAGGACTTCGTCGAAACCCTGTTCACGGCCTCCACCCACGAGTACCTGCTGTTCTTCACCGACGCGGGCAAGGTCTACTGGCTCAAGGTGCATGAGGTTCCGGAGGCGGGTCGGGCCTCCAAAGGCAAGGCGTTGGTGAATCTGCTGGCGCTCGCGGCCGACGAGAAGGTGACGGCGACGGTGGCCGTGAAGGAATTCCGGGACGACCGATTCGTCGTGATGGCCACGAGGCAGGGCGTCGTCAAGAAAACGGAGCTGTCGGCCTTCAGCAATCCGCGCCAGGGCGGCATCATCGCGCTGGGGTTGGAAAAGGGCGACCGGTTGATCGCCGTGGACATCACCGACGGCCAGCGCGAGATCCTGATCGGCACGCGCCGGGGCATCACCATCCGGTTCAAGGAGGAGGACGTCCGCCCGATGGGCCGGACGGCCTACGGGGTCAAGGGCATCACGTTGGAAGAAGGCGACGAAGTGATCGGCATGGAAACCATCACGCCGGATTCCACCACCGCGATTATGACCGTCACGGAAGGCGGGTACGGGAAACGGACGCCGGTGACGGAGTATCGCATCCAGGGCCGCGGCGGCAAGGGCATCATCAGCATCAAGACGACCGAGCGAAATGGGCTCGCCGTCGGGTTCCTTCAAGTTCGGGACGGCGACGAGGTGATGGTGATGACCGCGCATGGCAAGGTGTTGCGTTGCAAGGTGGACGATATCCGCGAAATCGGCCGGAACACGCAGGGTGTGCGCCTCTTGGATTTGGAAGGCGGCGATGACCGCGTCGCCAGCGTCGCGCGGCTGGCCGAAGTCGTCGATCGCGAGGAAGAGGGCGAGGACGCCGGCGGCAACGCGTAAGTCGATCCCTCACCAGGTCATCCCCACCGGTCGCGTCCTATCCGATGAACCAGCCGGCTCCCCGTCGCAACGCTTCCAGCTCGACCTGGCCGTTCGGATGGTGGTCCCGGCTCGATACGGTTGTGAAGCTGGGCTTGAGCGTGTTTGTCGGATCGTTCCTCCTGATCTGGGGCGGCATGTACCTGAGCAGGCCCGACCGGAGTATCCCCCCCTACAGCATCGGGTCGCAGGAAGGGACGGCCGTGGCCGTGCACGTGCCGCCCTGGACGAGCGATCCGGAAATCGAAACCTTGATCCGGCGGTTTCGCAAGGTCGCGCACGAGACGCGGAACTTCGGCGCGATGAAGATCCAGCCGACCACGCCGAACGATCCCGAGGGGCGGTATCAGACCATCACGCTGTACATCTTCCCGCATGACGCTTGGGCGGAGCCCCAGATGCTCCACCGCTACCTGGCCGCGGCCGATTCGGCGGAACCGGCGGAACGGGACTTTCGCAAGTCGTTCGAGAACGCGGTGCGGGGGTACTATTCGTTGCAGGGCGACCAGGAAGAAGGCCGCATCGGGCCGTTGCTGAAGGACGGCGGCAGCGCGGCGACCGCGGCCTACTCGCGCGAGTTGTTCAAAGGGTCCGTCACCGATCCCCTTCCCGCGTCGGCTGAGCCGTCACGAGCGCCTTCGCTATCACCGCTGTGAATCTGGCGCGCAGCTCGGGGTCCAAGATCCGGCCGGTCCGGCCGGCAACTTCCTGCACGATCTGTGGGGAAGGCTCGGGGTACGGCTCAACGAGGGATTCCGCCGAATCGGAAGCCGGCAACGGAATGCGCGACAGGTCGCCGATGCGAAAGAGCAGATCCTGCACGAGATCCTCCCCGACCGATACGCGGATCTGCCGCAAGAGATCCGGCTTGAGAAACGCCAGTTGCTGCATCCAGACCGAGTGGTCGACCAGAACGGACAGCTTACGGTAGCGGATCTGTTCGGGCCTCGTATGGGCCGCCACCTGTTCGCCCACAATCTCCACCCAATCGCGGCGGAGCCGCTGTTCGAGGAGCTTGGCCCTGATGCCGAGACGTTCCGCCACGGCGTCGAGAATCGTGCTGAAGGAATCAAACCCTTTCGGAGGCGCCATCGTGGGGGCATCTTAATCAGCCCCCGCAGACGGGTCAACCTCATCTTTCGGCCCTCGAACGGGCATGGTAGAGTGCGGGTCCCATGGCCAAAGGCGACAAAGAGAAGGACAGCGAGCGCTACAAGATCGCCGCGACCAACCGCAAGGCCTATCACGATTACGCCGTCGAAGAAACCTTCGAGGCCGGCATCGTGCTCCGCGGCACGGAAGTGAAGTCGATCCGGGAAGGGCGCGTCAACCTCCAAGACAGTTTCGCCGCGATCAAGGACGGCGAGGTCTTCCTGCACAACTGCCACATCAGCCCCTACAGCCACGGCAACATCATGAACCACGACCCGACGCGCTCGCGCAAGCTGCTGCTGCATCGGAAGGAAATCAACAAGCTCATGGGGCGGACCCAACAGAAGGGCCTCACGATCGTGCCGCTCAAGATCTATTTCAGCAAGCGCGGGCAGGCGAAGGTGGAAATCGCTCTGGCCAAGGGCAAGAAGCACTACGACCGGCGGGAATCGATCAAGTCACGGGAGGCTGGACGCGAAGTGGCGAGGGCGATGAAGGAAAGGCGGTGAGCGGTCTATGATCCTACGAGGAAGTCTCTCGGTTGCCTCACCTTGACAGAAGACGTCTAGACGTCATAGTCTTCCTCTCACCTCATCATCCCTATGTCGGTGACGAACGCGAAACGACGGCCCGGAGAAGTCAGAGACGCCATCATTTCGGTTCTTTCTTCGACAACCCACGGCGCTTCTGTTCATCAGATCGAACGGCACGTCGCGAATTTGATCGGAAGCGCGGCCCGCTCCAGCGTCCGTTCCTACCTGCGACTCAACACACCGTCCCTGTTTGTGCGCACATCCAGGGGGCACTATGGGTTACGGACAACCGCAGAGGGGAGGAGTACCGAGCGGGTTGCCGAGACCCGCCCAGAATATTGGCGCAGTTTTTCTTACGGAGGCTCCCACCTGCTCGAAGCCGATTGTCTGGATTGGCTTCGGGCTCAAGCATCGAATAGCATCCATGCCGTCGTCACCGACCCGCCCTACGGCCTATTCGAGTACTCCTCGGAGCAGCAGGAGAAGCTGCGGAGCGGAAAAGGGGGAGTCTGGCGCATTCCCCCTTCGTTTGACGGCACGCGCCGTTCCCCGCTTCCACGCTTTACGATACTGTCCACCCAAGACCTTCGGGCGCTGGAAGGATTCTTTTACGAATGGGCTCGACTGCTGATGCCGGCATTGGTGCCGGGAGCGAACGTGGTGGTCGCGTCTAATCCGCTTCTTTCCTACGTCGTGTCCGGTGCGCTCGCGAGGGCCGGCCTCGAACGGCGCGGGGAAATCGTGCGTCTAGTGATGACCATGCGCGGCGGCGACAGGCCGAAGGCGGCACATGAGGAGTTTTCGGGAGTCAGCGTCATGCCTCGTTCGATGTGGGAACCATGGTTGCTGTTCCGAAGGCCGCTCGAAGGGCGTGTGCAGGATAATCTTCGCAAGTGGGGCACAGGAGGATTTCGAAGACCTTCCCAGGACAAACCGTTTGGAGACGTGATCCCGTCAGCGCCGACCCATAAATCCGAACGGATGCTGGCGCCGCACCCCAGCCTCAAGCCCCAGCAGTTTCTGAGGATCGTGGTCCGTGGCGTGCTCCCGCTGGGAAAGGGAATCGTGCTGGATCCATTTTGCGGGGCTGGTTCAACGCTAGCGGCCGCCGAAGCCGTGGGTTATCAGAGCATCGGAATTGAGAAAGACCCCCATTACTTCGAGATGGCACGGCGGGCGTTGCCCAAGCTGGCTGGCTTCAAGAACGGAACGCACTATTCCCTCAACTTGTAAACCCAATTCTTCCGTAGCTTCTCAATGCCCTGCCGGTGCAAGGTTGCGGTACGGGTTCCGAGTTCGCTGCGGGGGTTCTTCCTGAAATCCTTCAGGTCCACTTTTCCGAGATAGATCTCCGTGAATGTCATCGGCTTGCGATCTCTAGCAGGCTGGGTTACCCCGTCCGTTTCATAAACAAAGACGCACATCCATTGGGTTCGCGCCCCATGTGTATCCACGGCGCCTCCTGACTTCCGAGTCGTCTTGACCTCTACCCCCTCCGTTCCAGCCTTCACCCTGTTGTCCGGGTAGATACCATTGACGATTAAGTCGGGATGCCCATTGTGATAGAGATTTGGAGTAAGGGTCCGTGAATGTTTGGCGAGACTGGCGGTCAGCATGTCCGATAGGAGCCCAGACATGATGGCAGGACGCAGCATATCATCAAGTCGCAGGAGACCTCTGTCCACCAGCCCACGATTGATGTCGTAAAAGAAATCGTAGACATCCTGCATGGCCATCTCAAAATCTTTGAGGCGGAGTTCGAATGGTAACGTGGCTTGGGTATTGAATCGCGTGGAATCGACGTGATTGCGGGTGATGGGCATAGGAGATAGATTCGCAGGTCGCGCGGCGCCGCAGTCTAACTCTGGTGAGGGGACTCGTCAAATGACCGGCAAATACCCGCCTTGATTCCAAGGCCCTCTCGCATGTTCTCTAGTCCCTGCACTCGCTGCCCGCGCGCAGGGTTAATCCTGCCCCTTCGTCACGATAGACATCGTGGTACAGCCGATCGCTCCGCGGAGCAATGCCCACACCTAGATCACTCGCCACGTCACAAGCCGCTTCATCGCATACCTCGCCGCGAGAAGAGCAGTACTCTCTCCCGAACTTAACCGCGAAATCATAGATGAGAGGCCCATCAAGGACAAGGGTAGGCTACAGGTTCACTAAAAGGCGATAGGGCGATATGGGAGAGAGGGTTCAGATCAGCTTGCCAAGCTGGCGCAGCAGTCCCAGGCCGTCCGACAAGTGCCACTGCTCGACGACCTTTCCGTTGACGAACCGGTCGATCTGGAAATGTTTGACGGCGACGCGCTTGCCTGTCGGAGGGAACCCGAAGAAGTCGCCCTGATGCGTGCCGTAGAGCGTATACCGGGTGGCCGCCTTGTGCTCGGTTACCACGCGATCTTCGATGACGATCTTCAAATCGGGAAAGGCCCGGCGGAGCATCACGACCAACGGCTTCACGCTGCCGGGTCCTGTGCCGAGATTCGGCAGGATGGGAATGCGATCGACGTATTGCGGATCGATGATCTCATCGAAGACCTCCAGCCGGCCCCGGTTCCATCCCTCGTCGAAGTACCGTTGCATGACGGTCTTGTTGAGTTCGACGGCGTTCATGTCAACGATCTCCTTTCACGAGGAAGGAGCCCTCCAGGCGACGACGAAAGATCAGAAGAAGAGTCTGTCGGAGCGACGGACGGATCATGACGAGATCCAGGTGAGGCAGCGGCCGTCTCGGCCATGTGCCTACCAGGAAGTGCCTTGAGAATTCCGAGATGAAGCGGGAATGAATGGAAGTACTAGGAAATCAAATGATTGTAAGTGTAATTGGATGCGGGCCGGCAGGCCAAGTAATTTGCGAATCTCGGGAAACGGCGGGATCTTGTGCGAAGAAGCAGTTTGAAAATTTCTCCCGGGTTTAATCCTCCTTAAATACCTCATTAAGGTCTCTACAGACGCGGCTGCGAGGCGCCTTTTGATCATCCTTCATTCCTCACGCCAACCCTGCCGCTAGACACCTATCCACAGATCTCACACTAATTTCTCAAACTACTTGGAGACCATCGCCATCGTCGCATCCTTGCAGTCTGCTTGGTCAAAACACTCCGTTCAGATTACCCCCTTGACTCTGTTCTAACTAGAACTATTATACTGGGGTGCCTCAGACGGCCTCGATTGGCTATTGATTAGGCGAATGTTCTGGGCCAGGCTGGAAACCGCGAGGGGGTCGCGAGGCCTTTGCAATGGCATGACCACCACCAAACAAGACCGGTGATGGTTCAGGCCGGCATTGATAGGACTTTCGTAAGCGAGTGCGAAGGAGATGGGCGATGGCACCGAGCCTGACCCTCATAGAAAACGAGCGATCATGGGATCGAGACCAGGCGCAACGGAACCGGTTTGCCGGTTCTGATGAGGGCCTGTTGGATGCCTATTCGCAAGCCGTCATCCAGGCGGCCGAACGGATCAGCCCATCGGTCGTCAATATCGAGGTGAGCAAAGAACAAACGGGTCGGTGGACACCTGAAAGGCGCGGCCCGGGCGGCCTCCATGGCAGCGGCTCCGGCTTCGTCTTTACTCCGGACGGCTTTACGTTGACAAACAGCCACGTCGTTCACGGGGCGGCCGAGGTTCAGACGACGTTGCCGGACGGCCGGCGGGTCCAGGCCGACCTGATCGGCGATGATCCCGATACGGACTTGGCGGTGCTCCGGATAGATGCGCCGGGCCTCGTGCCGGCGGAGCTCGGCGATTCGCAGAAGATTCGAGTCGGCCAAGTGGCGATCGCCGCCGGCAATCCCTACGGGTTTCAATATTCGATCACCGCCGGCGTCGTGAGCGCGCTCGGCCGCACCTTGCGCGGGGCCTCCGGGCGCCTGATCGACAACGTGATCCAGACCGACGCGGCGCTGAACCCCGGCAACTCCGGCGGCCCGCTCGTCGACTCGCGCGGGGATGTGATCGGCGTAAACACGGCGGTGATCCGCCCGGCGCAGGGGCTCTGCTTTGCAATCGGGATCAACACGGCGAAGTTCGTAGCGGCCCGGCTGATCAAGGACGGAAGAATCCGGCGCGGCTATATCGGCGTGGTGGGCCAGAACGTCCCGTTGCCTCGGCGCGTCGTGCGATTCCATGGACTGTTGGTGGAGAGCGGCATTCTGGTCGTCTCGGTCGAGCGGAACAGCCCCGCCGAGCGGGCCGGCCTCGTCGAAGGCGATGTGATCCTCGCCTATGGGGATCAGCCGGTCCGCGACGTGGATGGGCTGCACCGTTTGCTGGTGGAAGAAAAGGTCGGTCAACGGACGCCATTGACGTTCCTGCGCCGCGGCGAAAGGCTCGTGCGCACGATCATCGCGGAAGAGTCTAGCCCGCATTATTCACGATGACTTCTACTGCAACCGCCGATATGCCGCTGCGACAAGGCTGGCCGTGCCCGAAGGACGGCCAGCCGGGCGGGCTCGCCGCTCGCTCCCTCGACATACTGTCACAAGTATGCCTCAGGCTCTCGCAGCTCCGCGCGGGGGTACCCATTGCTCTTCTCCGTGCAATGGGTCCAACGCGTGGCATCTCCGCGGTTTCGTCACGAATTCTCGTGAATAATGCGGGCTAAAAGGAGGCCTGATCATGGAGACGGGACGCAGCACGACCCCGGCGATCGACATCCGTCGCGCAGCCGATCGGTTTCACACGCAGATCGGGTGGCTCGATTCGTGGCACAGCTTCAGCTTTTCGAACCACTACGACCCCTCGAACACCCATCATGGATTGTTGCTGGTGAGCAACGACGATCGGGTGAAGGCCGGCAGCGGGTTCCGCACCCATCCGCATCGGGACATGGAAATCGTGACCTGGGTGCTGGAGGGCGAGCTGGAACATAAGGATTCGGAAGGCCACCACGGCATCATCTATCCGGGATTGGCCCAACGCATGAGCGCCGGGACGGGCATTTGGCATTCTGAGATGAACCCGCATGCCAGCAAGGATGTGCACTTCATCCAGATGTGGGTCGTGCCGGATACGGAACGGATCACTCCGGGCTATGAGCAGCTCGATATCAATGGCCAGCTCGACAAAGGCGGGCTGGTCCCGATTGCCTCCGGAAGGGGGCACCAGGCCGCGATCTCGATTCGTCAAAAGGGAGCGGTCCTGTGGGGAGGACGGCTGAAGCCAGGCGGCACCGTCACAGTGCCGGACAACCGGTACGTGCATCTCTATGTTGCCGCCGGCGCCGTGCTGCTGGAAGGAGCCGGACGGTTGGAAACCGGAGACGCGGTGCGACTCACCGGAGCAGGAGCAAGGACGCTGACCGCCGATGCGGGAACGGGCGCGGAAGTGCTGATCTGGGAGACGGACGGATCGGATCGATTCTGACCGGCAAACGACGAAAGGAGAGCAAGCAATGGAGAGACAGGCAACCAAGACCGTGACCGGTGCGACGTTCGAGCAGGAGGTTCTGCGCTCCCCCGTGCCAGTGCTGGTGGACTTTTGGGCAGTCTGGTGCGGACCCTGCCGAATGGTCGCGCCGATTCTGGACGAGTTGGCGCGCGAATGGAACGGCGCCGTCACGGTCGCGAAAGTGAACGTGGACGAGCAGCCTGACCTGGCGCAGCGATTCGGGATTCAATCGATCCCGACCATGATCCTGTTCGACCAGGGACAGATCAGGGACCGGTTCGTGGGCGCTCTGCCAAAATCCAGAATCAAAGAGCGGATCGGGCAAACCGTAAACACGAGCCTGACGGCGCAGGTGTCGGTCACGGAGGTGTCATCATGACGATCAAGACGGTGGAGAAAGAGGTGCTCGGAGTCTATCAACCTGGGTCGAGGCATATGGTCGGGGACGGCTTCCCGGTGCGCAACATGATTCCGGGCGCCGGCGTGGACGAGCAACTGTCCCCATTTTTACTTCTGGACTACATGGGTCCGCATCAGTTTCCGCCGACCGACCGGCAGCTCGGCGTGGGCGAACATCCACACCGGGGATTCGAAACGGTCACGATCATGTATCAGGGGAAGGTCGCGCATCGTGATTCGACCGGGAGCGGGGGCGTCATCGGCCCCGGCGATGTGCAGTGGATGACCGCCGCCTCGGGGATCGTGCATGAGGAATTGCACGAGAAGGAATTTGCCAAACGCGGAGGGCTGCTGGAGGGTATTCAGCTCTGGGTGAATCTGCCGAAGGCCTTCAAGATGTCGAAACCGGGATATCAGACGCTGGTGAGCGACGACATTCCCTCGGTGGACCTTGGAGGAGGAACAAGCCGGCTTCGCGTGATCGCCGGAGAGTTCCGCGGCGTCAAGGGACCGGCCAAGACGTTCAGCCCGGTCCATTTGTACGATCTGCGGCTCGCGGCAGGGCATCAGGTTGAGCTGCCGCTGCCTGAGGGGTTCAACACGGCGCTCTTCGTGCTGCACGGGGAGGTGCTGGTGAACGGGTCGCAATCGGTGCGTGAAGTCGAGATTGCCCTGTTCGGCCGAAAGGGAGAGCGGGTGCTGCTCGACGCCAAAACGGACGCGACCATCTTGGTGCTGAGCGGAGAACCGATCGATGAACCGATCGCGCGCTACGGGCCCTTTGTCATGAATACGCAGGCGGAACTGGTCCAGGCCGTGGACGATTATCGGACGGGAAGGATGGGGCATCTGTCATGACCCTATTTTCTACCGGATCTGAAAGGAATTCTCACGTGGAGCAGCAGACAGCCGTTCATACCGTCGAGATCTACTCGGACGTGGTCTGTCCCTGGTGCTATGTCGGGAAGCGGCGCCTGGAGGCCGCGCTGGAGCTGGCCGGCCTTCAGGCCACCGTCCGAGTGCGGTGGCGCCCGTTCGAGTTGAACCCGACGATGCCAGGCCGGGGGATGGATCGCACGACCTATCTGGAGGCCAAGTTCGGAAGTCCACAGGCGGTGGAGTCCATGCTGGAGCACGTGCGGGAGGCCGGGCGCCAATCGGGCATCGCCTTCGCGTTCGACCGCATCCCGCGCACGCCGAACACCTTCGACGCGCACCGGCTGATCTGGTTGGCCGGAGAACAGGGCTTGCAGGACGCGGTCGTGGAGTCGCTGTTCAAGGGCTATTTCGAGGAAGGAGCGGACTTGAGTAACCGGAACGTGTTGTTTGATCTGGCGGCGAAGGCCGGCTTGGATCGGGAGGAGTGCCGGCGCTGTCTGGAGAGTGAAGCGAGCGAGAAGGCGGTCCGCGAGGAGGAGCAGCGCGGTCTTCGTTTAGGCATTCGCGCCGTGCCGCATTTTTTCATCGCCGGCGGGCCTGGTCTCTCGGGCGCCCATCCACCCCCGACGCTGGCCGCCTGGCTGCGCGACGGGTTGGCGAAGGCAGCAGTGCGGTAACGGTTGGGAAAGGAGGCACCGCCATGGCCGTTCATGTCTATGGCGTCAATCACATCGCCATCGAAGTGGATGACGCGAAGAAGGCCGCCGAATTCTATGCCGATGTCTTCGGCCTGGAGATGCTGCGCGGCGGCGAAGGCGCGGTCTGGTGCAAGCTCGGGGAGCATCAGTTTCTCGCGATCTTCGAAGTGCCGGAACTCAGGCCTGATCGCGTCAAGCACTTCGGCCTGATGGTGCGGGATGAGGGACAGATCGAGGATGTCAGGCAGAAGCTCGTGAACAAATACAAGATCACGCTGCATCCCGATTTTCGTTGCGACTTCCGCGATCCCTGGGGGAACCGGATTCAGGTCGGCGACCTCTCCGACGAATCGCTGGTCTGGCTCCTCCCCTACCGGGAAGTGCAGGATCTGGGGATTACCTTCACGTCAAACCGAACAGCAGGAAAGGAGAAGAAACGATGAGCACAACCAATCTTCAGCAACGGCTTCAAGGCCTGCTCGACCACATTCGCACCGGCAAGATCATCGAGGCCATGAATGAGTTTTACGATCGTGATACCGTCATGCAGGACAATGCCAACCCCCCGACCAAGGGGCTGGCCGCCAATATCGAGCGGGAGAAGCAGTTTCTGAACGGGGTCAAGGAGTGGAAGGGATTCAACGTGAAGGCCAGCGCGGCCGGCGACAACGTGACGTTCTATGAATGCACGATGGACTTCATCGCCACCAATGGCCAGCCGGTGCATATGGAGCAGGTGTCCGTGGCGAAGTGGAACAACGGCAAGGTCGTGCATGAGCGGTTCTACTACGATACCGGGAAGAAGGCCTGAGTGGCTCTGACGGTCACTCACCTTAGAGGAGCGGGAGGAGCAGGATGAGCGTCGAAGGCAAAGTGGTGTTGATCGCCGGAGGGTCCGGAGCCTTGGGGCGTACGATTGTCCCGGCCTTCCTGGCGGCGGGGGGCCGTGTCGTCACCGCCGACCGGAATCCATCCACCGATCACAGCGACGAGCGCCTGGCACTGAAAGCCGATGTCACAGATGAAGCCGATGTCCACCGTCTTGTGGATGAGGTCATCCGGAGGCTCGGCCGCGTCGATGTGCTGGTCAACCTGGTGGGAGGGTTTGCCTCGGGTCGTGTGGAGGACACGGATGTGGCCCTCTGGCAGCGGATGTTGACGACGAACCTGACCGCGGCCTTCCTGCTTTCCAAGGCCGTGCTACGGCAGATGGTGACAGGCGGGACCGGCCGCATACTGCATGTCGCAGCCTGGGCGGCGGTCGAGCCCTTCCCCGGAGCTGCGGCCTATATCGTCGCCAAGTCGGGACTGCTTGCGTTGATCAACGTGCTGGCGCTTGAGCTGAAAGGTTCCGGGGTGACCGTCAACGCAGTGCTGCCCACGACGATCGACACGCCCGCCAACCGGGCCAGCATGCCGGAGGCCGATCCCGCGACCTGGACCAGACCGGAATCGATCGCGGAGACGCTGCTCTTTCTCGCCTCCGACGAGGCCGCCCAGATCAACGGAGCCGCCGTTCCGATCGGCACAGGAGGCGGGGCGAAGCCGGCCGCAAAGCTATAGGTGAGGAGGCGAATCATGCCGGCTCAGAATCAGGCACGTGCGCAATTGGACGACCTGTCCCGCGCGCTGCTTCGTCTCCACAAGGCGTTGCTGGATGGCGAACGGCAGACCTATGAACGGCTGCATGGGCGGATTCCATCCAATGGTCAGTTCCTTCAGCTTGTGTTGGGGGATGGCTGGTTCGCCTGGTTGCGTCCCCTGTCTCAATTGATGGTCAGGCTCGGTGAGCTGGCCGAAGAGGAGGAGGCCTCGACAGGCGAAGAAATCGCGGCCCTGCTTGCGACACTGCGGACTCTCCTGACGCCGTCGGAAGAGGGCGATGGCTTCGGCCGTCACTATTACGATGCGCTTCAACGGGAACCGGACGTGGTACTGGCGCATGCGGCGGTCAGAACGTTGCTCCGGTCTCCCTCGCTCAACAAGGAGCCTGTCCGACATTACCGTTCGTGACGAGGCGAAGGAGGTGCGGCAAGATGCGAGGCCGCAGGCCCGAAAAAATCCGAGGTGTATTCGCTGGAATACATTGAGAATTATTTTGGGCCGAGAACGACGCAGATGGCTGCAGATCGTTCGACGCAGTAGAAAGGTCAATGTCGGACAGGCTCCTAGGAGTGAACGCAATGAAGGCTCAATATCTGGGACATGTGGTCTTCTATGTGAAGGATCTTCAGCGGTCGTTGGCGTTCTATCGTGACCTGCTGGGCTTCAAGGAAGTGGGCAGGATTTTTCACGGGCAGGCCGCCGCGCTCACCTCGGGACGGACGCATCACGAGCTATTGCTGATCCAGGTCGGCGATGCGCCCGGACCGCTTCAGGGCCGACGCCGTGGCCTCTATCACATCGGGATCAAGGTCGGCGACAGTCTGGACGAGCTGCGTCAGGCCAAGCGCGAGTTGGAAGAAGCGGGCATTTCCATCGACGGCATGAGCGACCATACGGTGAGCCAGAGCCTCTATCTGCGCGATCCGGACGGCAACGAGGTGGAACTCTACGTCGATGCGGACGAAGCGATCTGGAAGAATAACCCCGAGGCCGTCGTGTCGCCGATCAAGCCGTTGCGCTTGTAGAGCAGCTTTGACCAGGCTGAGCCGGCGCGTCAGAGGGCGCTCGCTGGGAATCGTTCTGAGTTTCGTCCTGCCGCAAAAGGAACTTATCCTCCTTACGAGAGATCAAGGTTCCTCCTCTCATCTTGTGCCGGCTTTTCGTCAGCGTGCCGTCATATCGGCACGCTTCTTTCGTCACAATTAACTGTGACGTGATCGAGTCAGATCAATGTCACTGGTTTCGCTGGCATCTACGCTGATTCCGCGGTGCGAGCGCGTGGAACGGTTCATGCCTTGCCTGCAGGCCGTCGGTGATTTCACCATAACAAGTCTGGATCGCGGTGGTCCAGGCCGCCATCAGAAAGGGGGTCATCATGCAGCGAATACTGATTGCAGGTCTTGCGCTCTTCACCCTGTGCCTGGGTATCTCAATCGGGCCCGCCTTTGCCGACGAGGACGATGGATCGAAGATCACGATCACGTCACCGAAGAACGGCGCTCAGGTCGGCGATACGTTCGAGCTGAAATATGAACTCAGCAAAGGTTCTAAGGCTGCGCACGGGCATGTCTATCTCGACGGCGAACCCCAGAAAAAATTCCCTGGAACCTTCAAGGGTTTAAGCAAGGGCAAGCACGAAATCAAAGTGCAAGCCGCGACCCATGACCACGATCACCTTGCCGCAAGCGACACTATCACGGTGGAGGTGCAGTGAGGGGCGTCGGCGGGGCGGCTGCGGCCGCTCCGCCGCCATCTGAACCAAGCAGATTCAGCGGTCCGGCTTCTTCAGCCGATCGTGGGCTCGGAGCTTGAGGCAACGGGTCGGACGTCAACCGCCGCTATCGGAGGCGCCCTCTCACCCGCGTCATTTCTGGAAGAGCCAAGAAAGGAGGGTGTGCTATGCCGGTAACCTTGATTAACGTGTTCGTCGTTCCGAAGGACAAGGAAGACGAGTTCGTGAAGTGGTGGCAGGACGTGAAGGCCGATATTACCAAGCAACCGGGGTTTATCAGCGGGAAGTTTCATCGAAGCATCAAGCCGGGCAGCAGATTCAACTTCATCAACGTGGCGATCTGGGACAATGAAGACGTGTACTGGAAAGCGTATGACAAGAGCGTCACGCCCATGAAGGCAAAGCTGGAGCAGTTGGGCGTGGAGATGACCCCGGCCCTCTATCACGTCGCTTTCGAGTATTGATTCAGGATAGACCGGTAATTGAGGCTCACCGAACTGAAACGCGGCAGTCGAGGATAACGGGTGATTTCAACAGGCGTCACCCTCGCAGCACATCCATCCAACCCAGGAGGTCACGACATGCCGACATTCATGCGATCGTTCCAGCCGCAGGCCTACGCGTTGCTGCGCATCATGGCCGGCCTGCTGTTTCTCTGGCACGGCACCCAGAAGCTGTTCGGCTTTCCCGGCGCCGCGCCCAACGTGCCGCCGTTCGTCATCGCCATTGCCGGACCAATTGAGCTGGTCGGCGGATTGCTCGTCATGCTGGGACTTTTCGCCGGATGGGCCGCCTTTCTGTGCAGCGGGCTCATGGCCTTCGCTTACTGGATGGTCCATGGGACCCACGGCCTGTTTCCGATTGAAAACGGCGGCGAACTCGCGGCACTCTATTGCTTCGTCTTTCTCTATATCTCGGCGCAGGGCTCAGGGATTTGGAGCGTGGATGAAGCCCGTAAAAGCCTATAAGGTCTCGGCATGAAGCCTCGCGAATCCGGTCAATCCGATGGGAGGTCCGGCACCGGCGGCCAAGGCGGTGACTTGCCCAAAGGGTCGGCCCCGGAACGGAGGGAGCTTGATCGGCGATCCTTTCTCGCCCGCGGGGTCTCGCTGGCGACGTTCGGGACAACGGCATTCTTGTATCGAACGGCCGGCGCGGCGGACTCCGAAAAGACGACCGACCCGATGCGGGTCCCGGGAGCCCCTCCCCGCCCCTACGGCGAGCGGTCGCCGTTTGAGAAACAGGCGCGAAAGGGACGAACCGAACCAAGCTCCTCCCACGGAAAGGACGTCACGGTTGCGGATCCCTTCATCTCGCTCACGCCGCTCCAGGACCTGCACGGGGTCGTGACGCCGTCCTCCCTCCACTTCGAGCGGCACCATAACGGCGTGCCCGCCATCGATCCCGCGCGCCATCGCCTGGTGATTCATGGGCTCGTTGACCGGCCCCTGATCTTCACGGTCGAAGAGTTAAAGCGGCTGCCGTCCGTCTCGCGCCTGACGTTCATCGAATGTTCAGGCAATACATGGCTGGGCTGGCAGGACGCGCAGGACCTGACCGTGCAGGATACTCATGGGTTGACCAGCACGAGCGAGTGGACGGGCGTGAAACTCTCAACCCTGCTGGACGCGGTGGGGGCTCGGCGCGACGCCACGTGGATGTTGGCGGAAGGCAGCGATGCGGCCGGACTCGACCGCAGTGTCCCGCTCACTGACGAAGTCTTGAACGAGGCCCTGATCTGCTACGGCCAGAACGGAGAAGCCCTCCGGCCAGAGCAGGGCTATCCCTTGCGGCTCCTCGTGCCCGGCTTCGAAGGCAACATCAACGTGAAGTGGCTCCGGCGGCTCAAGCTGGGAACGGCGCCGTTCATGACGCGGTGGGAAACGGCGAAATACACGGACCTGATGCCGGACGGCAAGGCCTATCAATTCAGCCTGGTCATGGAGGCCAAGTCAGTGATCACCGCTCCGTCGGGCCGGCAACAGATTCACCCAGGCTTTCGCGAGATTCGCGGGCTGGCCTGGAGCGGCCGTGGGCGCGTGACGAAGGTGGAGGTAAGCGTGGATGGCGGCCGCACGTGGCAGGAGGCGCGGCTCCAGGAGCCGGTCCTGCCGAAATGCCACAGCCGGTTCCGCTTCCCCTGGCGCTGGCAGGGACAGGAGGCGATCCTGCAGAGCCGATGTCACGACGAGACCGGCTATGTTCAGCCGTCGCGAGAGGACCTCATCAAGGTGCGCGGCACCCATTCGATCTATCACTACAACGCCGTTCACAGTTGGAAAGTCGAACGAGATGGGAAGGTCCGGAACGTCCATGTGTAGGTGTCTCGCGACGGGTCTTGTCTTGGTCGTCGCAGCCTTGGGCGGCACTCTGCCGGGCTCGTCCGCCGAAGAGCCGCCCGGAGCCTATGGGTTGGGAAGACCGGCGTCGGATGCAGAGATCCGAGCCTGGGACATTGATGTCGCTCCCACCGGAGAAGGATTGCCCCCGGGACAGGGCACGGTGAAGCAGGGGGCGCAGGTCTATGTGCTCAAGTGCGCCGCCTGCCATGGTGCGACTGGCAGGGAAGGTCCGCAAGATCGGTTGGTCGGTGGGCGCAATACGCTCGCGTCCGCTCATCCGGTCAAGACCGTCGGGAGTTATTGGCCCTATGCGACGACCCTCTACGATTACGTCCGGCGGGCCATGCCGTTTGATGCCCCGCAGTCGCTCTCGCCGGACGAGGTGTACTCGGTGGTCGCCTGGCTCCTGCATCAGAACGGGATCGTTCCCGAAGACGTGGTGCTGGACGCGCGCACCTTGCCGCAGATCCGGATGCCGAACCGCGATGGCTTCATCCAAGACCCGCGCCCGGATGTGCCGCGCCGATGATGCCTGGCTAAGCCGATGGCGCGCGTGAACAAGACTGTCTTCAAGCTGAACTGCGGAGAGCCGGCAGACGTTCATCGTACTATCTGTTGAAACGGGTAGAGACAGGAGCGTGGGAATGGCAACTCAGCAAGGGAAGATCGGCGAGAGGACCACCCGCCGCTCACCGAAGGTGCTGGTCGTTGACGTGGGGGGAACCAATGTCAAGATCCTCGCGACCGGGAAACGAACGCCGCGCAAGGTCGCGTCCGGTCCGGCCATGACGGCCAAGGCCATGGTGGCGGCGGTCAAGCAACTTGCAGCCGACTGGTCCTATGAGGTCATCTCGCTCGGCTATCCCGGGGCCGTCTCGAACGGGCGGCCGGCTGTGGAACCCAAGAACCTTGCGGCCGGCTGGGTGGGCTTTGATTTCGAGAAGGCGTTCGGCTGTCCGGTCAAGGTGACCAATGATGCGGCGATGCAGGCCCTCGGGAGTTACGAAGGCGGGCGCATGCTGTTCTTGGGGCTCGGCACCGGCCTTGGGTCCGCGCTGATCACCGACGGCGTCCTGGTGCCGATGGAGCTGGCGCATCTGCGCTATCGAAAAGGCCGCACCTATGAGGACTACGTCGGCCTGCGCGGGATCAAGCGGTACGGCAAGAAGAAATGGCGCCGGTACGTGGACGATGTCGTGGCAGCGCTCCACCGGGCGCTGCAAGCCGACTATGTGGTCCTCGGCGGCGGCAACGCGAAACGGCTCATGAAGCTGCCTGAATGGGCGCGATTGGGCAACAACAACCACGCGTTCACCGGCGGGTTTCGGCTGTGGGAAGAATCCTGGAAGGACGAGCGCCCCGCCTGCGTGGTGCAGCGAACCGGGACGGGGGCGGAGCGGAGAAGGCGAACGCGCATCCAGAAGAGCGGATGATTGTTGGAACGAAAATGGGCGGAGCAACCATTGGAGGCCGCGATGCAACAGGACAAGTCAGTCACGAGCCGGGCGCAGTCCATGCAATCCATCGATAGGCTCTGCATCAACACCATCCGCACCCTCTCGATGGATGCCGTGCAGGCCGCCAACTCCGGCCACCCCGGCACGCCGATGGCGCTGGCGCCGGTGGCCTACTGTCTGTGGCAGAAGTTCTTGCGGTTCGACCCGGACGATCCGATCTGGCCGAATCGCGACCGGTTTGTACTCTCGAACGGCCATGCGTCGATGTTGCTGTATTCCTTGTTGCACCTCTGCGGCGTCAAGGCGGTCAATCCCCAGTACGAAACGCTCGGGCGACTCTCGGTCACGCTCGACGACATCAAACAATTCCGCCAGCTCGACAGCAAGTGCGCGGGCCATCCGGAGTATCGCTGGACCTCCGGCGTCGAGACGACCACGGGGCCGTTGGGCCAAGGGGTCGCGACCAGCGTCGGGATGGCGATCGCGAGCCGCTGGATGGCGGAGTATTTCAACCGACCGGACTTCGCGATGTTTGGATACGACGTGTACGCCGTCTGTGGCGACGGCTGCTTGATGGAAGGGGTCGCCGGAGAAGCCGCCTCGTTGGCCGGCCATCTGAAGCTCTCCAACCTCTGCTGGATCTACGACAACAACCGGATCACGATCGAAGGCCACACCGACTGGGCCTTCAGCGAGGATGTCGCCACGCGCTTCATCGGGTATGGATGGAACGTGACGCGGGTCGGCGACGCGAACGATCTGGAGATGCTCGAACGAGCGTTCCATACGTTCAAGAGCACCGGCGACCGTCCGACCCTCATCATCGTGGACAGCCACATCGCCTACGGCTCGCCCAACAAGCAGGACACCCATGCGGCGCACGGCGAGCCGTTGGGAGAGGACGAGATCAAGCTGACCAAGCGCAACTACGGCTGGCCGGAGGACGCCAAGTTTCTGGTGCCGGAGGGAGTCCGAGAACATTTCCAGGCGATGATGGGCCGGCGCGGGCATCAGGCGCGCGAGGCCTGGATGGCGCAGTTCGGCGACTATAAGCGGCGATATCCGGATCTCGCCGATCAGCTTGATCGGATGCAGCACCGGCGCCTGCCGGACGGGTGGGACAAGGACCTGCCGCCGTTTCCCGCAGACGCCAAGGGGCTCGCCTCGCGTGATTCCTCCGGCAAGGTGCTGAACGCCATTGCTAAGAATGTTCCCTGGTTGATCGGCGGCTCTGCGGACCTGGCCCCCTCGACCAAGACGAGGATCACGTTCGACGGAGCAGGAGACTTCGAAGCCGGCTCGTATGGCGGGCGGAATTTCCACTTCGGCATCCGCGAACATGCGATGGGCGCCGTACTCAACGGGCTCTCGCTGTCCAAGGTGCGGCCCTACGGGTCCAGCTTCCTGATCTTCAGCGATTACGCCAGGCCGGCGATCCGCCTCTCCGCGCTCATGGAGATTCCGGTCATCTACATCTTTACCCATGATTCGATCGGGCTGGGCGAGGACGGCCCGACCCATCAACCGGTCGAACAGCTCGCGTCGCTCCGGGCCGTCCCCAACCTGATCGTGCTTCGGCCGGCCGATGCCAACGAAGTGGTCGAGGCCTGGCGGGTCGTCATGCAGTTGCGGCACGAGCCGGCCCTGTTGGTCCTGTCGCGGCAGGCCTTGCCGACGCTGGATCGCACGAAGTACGCGCCGGCCTCCGACCTGGCCAAGGGGGCCTATGTGCTCGCCGATCCGGGCGGCACGCCGGACCTGTTGCTGTTGGCGAGCGGGAGCGAGGTCTCGCTCTGCCTCGCGGCCGCCGATCAGTTGAAGGCCGACGGCATCAAGGCCCGCGTGGTGAGCATGCCGTCCTGGGAGCTGTTCGAGCGGCAGAGCCAGGACTACCGCGACAGCGTGCTCCCGCCGGAGGTCACCGCGCGCGTCGCCGTAGAACAGGCCTCGACGTTCGGCTGGACGCAGTACACCGGACGCGAGGGGGCCGTCATCGGCATGAAGACCTTCGGCGCCTCGGCGCCGTTGAAAGCATTGCAGCGCAAATTCGGATTTACGCCCGAGCAGATCACGGCCGCCGCCAAGGCGCAGGTGGCCCGAGCGCGGGCGCATGCCCGCGGGGGTTGAACGCCTGACGACATGGACCCCACGAGAATCGTCATCATCGGCGGGGGCTTCGCCGGCGTGAAATGCGCGGGAATCCTCCGCAAGCAATTGCCGCCGCAATCCTGCGAGATCGTGCTGTTCAGCCGGGAGAATAACATGGTCTTTTACCCGTTGCTGGCCGAGGTGGCCGGCGCCGCGATCAACCCCGGCGCGGTCACGGTCCCCTTGCGCCAGATGCTGCCCGGCGTACGGTGCCGGACGGAGGAGGTGAGGCAGATCGACCTGCCCGTGTCCGAGGTTGAATATGAAGGATACGATGGTCGCGTGAGCCGCATGCGGTTCGACCATGCCGTGCTGGCCTGTGGGACGGCCGTCAACCTCACGCTCGTCCCGGGCATGGTGGACCACGCGTTTCCGCTGAAGTCGGTGGGCGACGCCATCGCGCTCCGGTTCCATGTGACGGAGCAATTGGAAAAGGCGGAGGTCTGCGACGACCCGGAGCGGCGGCGCTGGTATCTGTCGTTCATCATCGTCGGCGGCGGGTTCAGCGGGGTGGAGGTGGCGGGGGAGATCAACGATCTGGTGCGAGCCAGCCTGCGCTTCTACGGCAATTTTACGGCAGAGGAGATCAGCGTCACGCTGGTGCATGCCAGGGATCAGATTCTTCCGGAAGTGAGCCCGACCCTCCGCGAGTTTGCCCGAATGAACATGGAACAGGCCGGCATCCGGATGGTGTTGAATGCCCGCGCGGTGCTGGCGACAGCCGAGGGGGTGGAGCTGCACGACGGTCGAATGCTTCGCGGCGCGACGGTGGTCTGCACGATCGGCACGACCCTGCCGCAACTGGTGCAGCGGCTGGACGCGCCGAAGGAGCACGGCCGGTTGCTGACCGATCCCGACATGCGGCTGCGCGGGACGTCGAACGTCTGGGCCATCGGCGACTGCGCCTCTGTCCTCAATGCCTACGACGGCCAGGTCTCTCCCACGACCGGCCAGTTTGCCGAACGACAAGGCAGGCAGGTCGCCGAGAACATCATCCGCGTCCTCCGGAAGGAGCCCACCAGGCCGTTTTCCTACAGGCCTTTGGGCCAACTCTGCGGGATCGGCGAACGGAACGCGGTGGCGGAGATTCTGGGCGTGCGGCTATCTGGGTTTCCGGCCTGGTGGCTCTGGCGGACCGTGTATCTGCTGAAATCGCCGTCCTGGTCCCGCCGGATCAAGGTGGCCTTCGATTGGACCTGGGAACTGCTGTTTCCGCGGGATCTGGCCTATCCCCGGGTCGATCAAACGGAACGGATCGCGCGGGCGCACTATCGCCCCGGCGATTACATCTTCGTCGAGGGGGAGCCGGCGGTGAATTTCTACGTGATCGAACAGGGCGAGGTCGAAGCCATGCGGCGAGACGCCACGGGACAGCCGAAGATCATGGCGGTATTTGGACCGGGAGAATTTTTCGGCGAGATCGCCCTCCTCGACGGCACCCTGCGCATCGGAAGCGTCCGGGCGCGCACGGAGGTCGAGGTGCTTGTCATGGGGAAAGAGGTCTTCTCGCAAATTTCCGGCGCCCTCACGCCTTTCCGCAACCTGGTGGCCCAAGCCTTGCGATGGCGGCGTCCTCGGTTGAATCCGCGACTGACCCAAGCCTGGGGTGTGCTCGAACGCCGGCCCCTGTCCACCTTCATGGAGGCGGTCCCGGAGCATCGCCTTGCTCCCGACGACACGTTTGAGGATGCCGTCCGGTTGTTTGATGAACACGGCCTCGAGTTCCTCTGCGTGCTGGATCAGGACGGGCGCTTGCAAGGTGTCATCACCAGAAACGAATTGTTCGAAGCCTTTGCGCAGGGGAAAACCGCAGCCACGAAGGTCCGGGACTTCATGAAGGCCGATCCCGTGGTCGTCACGCCGAATGAGCCGAGCTTGATGGGAGGCGATGAGATGAACCGGCATGATCTCGACTGGCTGCCGGTCGTCGAGGACAAGGGCTCGCGGCGCTTGGTCGGCGTCATCCGCTCCGAGCGGATGCTCCGGCATCTGGTCTCGCATCTGACCGGCGGGCCTGCGTCCAACTGAAGAGATGGGTCGGGAGAGTCGGAGGCGGCGGCGCCACCGCTTCAATCGAGGGGATTCGATGGGCATCAAGACGGAAAAGGCGAAGATGCTGGCCGGTGAGCTCTATCGCTCCGCCGATCCCGAACTCGCCGCGGACATCCGGCGGGCGCAGCGGCTGTTGGCGCAGTACAACGCGACGTTGGAGGAGGAGACGGACAAGCGGGCGGCGCTCTTGGGTGACCTCTTGGGCTCATGCGGCGACGGCGCCGTGATCAAACCGGTCTTTGCCTGCGACTATGGCTATAACATCCGGCTCGGACGGAATGCCTTCATCAACTATCACTGTGTCTTCCTCGACTGCGCGCCCATCGAGGTCGGGGATAATCTGCAGATGGGACCGGCCGTGCAACTGTACACCGCCGAGCATCCGCTTGAGGCGGAGAGGCGGCGATCTGGTCTCGAATATGCTCGTCCGATCCGCATCGGCGATGATGTCTGGATCGGAGGCGGCGCGATCATCCTTGCAGGGGTGACGATCGGCGACGGGAGCGTGGTCGGCGCGGGCAGCGTCGTGGTTCGCGATGTCCCGCCGGGCCGCGTCGTCGTCGGCAATCCGGCCCGCGTGGTTCGCACCCTTGATGGCGGCGGGGATCATGACGCGTAGAACCGCCGGAGGCCGGGAGGGCCTTCCATGATCACGTTTCATGTGATCCGATGACTCGCAAGGAGGTTCATAAATGAAGATCGCAGTGATCGGCGCCACGGGGTTCGTCGGGTCAGCCATCGTGAAGGAAGCCTTGGATCGGGGCCATGAAGTCACGGCCATCGTGCGGCATCCGGAGAAGTTACAACCCCACCCGAAACTCCACCCGCAGAAGGGGGACGTCTACAACGAGGACGAGCTGGCTCGGCTGGTCACGGGGCAGGAGGCCGTCATCAGCGCGTTCAACCCCGGATGGGGCAACCCCGACATCTATCACCTTCAGGTCAAGGGTGCGCAGGCCATTATCGATGGCGTGAAGAAGGCCGGCATCATGCGATTGCTGTTCGTCGGCGGGGCCGGGAGCTTGGAGGTCAAGCCTGGCGTCCAAGCGCTGGACCTGCCGGGATTCCCAGCCGAATATAAGCAGGGCGCGCTGGCGACACGCGAGGCCCTGAATTTGCTGCGGAAGGAGTCGGGATTGGAATGGTCTTTCCTCTCCCCTTCAGCCGACCTGGCCCCGGGCCAACGGACGGGAAAGTTCCGGCTCGGCACGGATCAGATGTTGAAGGATGCGGAGGGACAGAGCCGGATCTCGGTCGAAGACTATGCGGCGGCGATGCTCGACGAAGTTGAGCGCCCGGCCCACATCCGGCAGCGGTTTACGGTGGGGTATTGAATCGAGACCTCACCCCGCCTCTCCCCGGTGGGGGAGAGGATAAAGGTGAGGGGGGCCATTCACGACAAAGGCTGTATCCGGCAGAGTGAAAGGGAACGCCGCGCTTCGTGAGGCACGAATGACAATGGCTTGCCGTTACAGGGCGCGTCCTGATTCAAACCTGTTATTTGAGAAACATGGAAGTCGTGGCTCTGGTTGTGAAGACCTTCTCCGGGTGAGTTCGGCGGAGAATGACCTCTCCGTTGTACAGTCCCTCGACCCATTCTGGTGCCGTACGAGATCTGCCAGCGAAGAGAAATTGGCGAGCCCGCGTTCGATCAATAACCTGTTCATAATCAAGCAGGGATTGATCATGGGGACCCGTGATACGCAATCTGACTCGATCGCCCTTCTGTACTCCAAATAGATCCACCCACAAGACGAGTCTCTGTGCCGTACGGTCCAAGCCGGGCTGACGAGCTTGACCACGACGAATGTCGGCAATGCGCGGAGGTTCATCAGAAAGCCCAAGGTTATAGAGGGCCACCTCTTCATACGGAATGCTCTGGGGTTCGGCCCACAGCGAACGACCCTGTGAGCGGCATCCCGCGCCAAGGCCCAGACCCGTAAAGGGGTCGACAATCTTCCCGTTGTGCCGAACAGTCAAATGCAGGTGCGGAAATGTGGTCTTGCCGGATATGCCAACCAAGCCCAACTCGCTTCCACGAGCGACTCTCTCTCCTACGCGCACCCGAACGCTGTCACGTCGCAAATGACAATACTGCGTTTGCCATCCTCCATCGTGATCCATCACCACCCCGTTGCCACATTCACGTCCAGTGATCGAGCGACCAGCAGCATCGTGTTCGAGTAGGACATCCTCCATGTCATTGCGGATGGCGCGGACCGTGCCTGATACCGCAGCGATCACAGAAACCCCTCGATGCATCTGATCGAGATCACGAATCGCAAAATCAACACCGTCATGCCCATCATAGGTTCGAGGTTGACAGTGGAAATCCTGCGCCTGTGCGCCAGGATTCACGTCGACATAATTGGCGACCCAACAGGTTTCAGTGAGCCGACAATCCAGTGGCAGGGAGAGAGCAAGCTCGCGTGGAGACAGAACAGGATCGGAATCCGGCCCGGCCTCGCCCGCGGCAGGACCGGATCCGATCACGAACAGCGGAATGACCCAAAGGAATGCGTAGCGTGTCACGCGCGAACCAGAGACCCTACTGCCAATTCGCAGCCAGGATATTCTGCACATCCTGCGGCCGTTGGTCGATCGCCTGATCCCATGTCAGCCCCGTCTGCTGGGTGAAGGCGGCCATGGCTTGGATCAACTGATCCACCTGTGAATTCACCAATGTCTGTCCATTTCCGGCTTGCAGGGTTTCGACCTGATTGGCGCTGTTGACATACCAGTTCTGGATCGTCATCTGATCCGAAGTCCCATGAATGGACAGCCGCAAATCGTCCGCCTGCCGGCTGAGTACGAGATCCAGCGGGTTGATGTTCGAACCAAAGAGCAGGCTATCGCTCGCCCCTTCGGTATCCTGAAGTAGGTCCTGTCCGTCGGTCCGGTTGAACTGATATAGATCATTCCCTGCGCCGCCGCTCAACGAGTCGTTGTCCGCTCCTCCTGTGAGCGTATCGGCTCCGGCGCCCCCGACTAAGGTGTCGTTCCCGGCGCCTCCGGCCAGCGTGTCATCGCCGTCGCCCGCATCCAACCCGTCATCACCCTCACCGCCCGTGAGGGTATCGTTTCCCACGTCGCCATTCAGGTAGTCGGCCCCCAATCCGCCGCTTAACGTGTCGTGGCCTGCATACCCATAGAGCCGGTCATTGCCCCCATTGCCCGTCAGGTTGTCATTCCCCTCCCCGCCATCGAGCCAGTCAACCGCGTCACCCCCGACAATCGTGTCGTTCCCCCCGCGGCCCTCTACATAGAGCGCCGCCGTCGTCGCCGGCGTACCGTTCGTGAAGACCTCGTCTCCTGTGCTGCCATAGACCGTCTCCACGCTCGCCACGCCGATGTCCAGGGTCACGCCCGTGGTGCCCTGCACCCACAGCGTGTCCGCTCCAGCCCCGGCCAGGATACTCGTGTCCGCGCTGTCGACGTGTAGGATGTCGTCCCCGTCACCGGCATCTAAGGCGTCCGCCCCCGCCCCGCCCACCAGCGTGTCGTTCCCGGCGCCTCCAATTATTGTATCGGCGCCGTCGCCGCCCACCAGGCCATCGTTCCCCGCCCCACCGAGCAACGTGTCGTTCCCCGCATCGCCCTGCAGGTAATCGTCGCCGTCGCCCCCGTCCAGCACATCATGGCCCGGTGTGTCCCCGATGTCATACGCATACTCGCCATAGAGCCGATCATTGCCCGCCCCGCCTATCAGTGCGTCATCGCCTGAATTTCCGAACAATTGATCCGGGGAGTCTCCACCCGTGATCTGGTCGTTGCCTCCCCGCCCTTCCACATACAGGGCGGCGGTCGTCGCCGGCGTACTGTTCGTGAAGACATCATTGCCCGCCCCGCCGTAGACCTCTTCGAATGTCGACAGATCCACCGTCACCCCGCCGGCTCCTTGCACAAACAGCACGTCGCGGCCGGCTCCGCCGCCTACGCTCGTATCTGCACTATCGATCGTTAATACGTCGTCACCCTCGCCGCCATCCAGACTGTCTGCTCCAGCCCCGCCGTTGAGACTGTCGTTGCCTGCCCCGCCTGTCAGCACATCGTCGCCGTCGCCACCGGCTAGCCCATCATTGCCCTCGCCACCCAGTAGCGTGTCGTTCCCCGCATCGCCCTGCAGGTAATCATCCCCCGTACCCCCATCCAACACATCATTGCCCGGCGTGTCGCCGATGTCGTAGGCATACTCCCCGTAGAGGCGATCGTTCCCCGCGCCCCCCATCAGCGTGTCGTTGCCCGAGTTGCCGAACAACTGATCGTGGCCGTCCCCGCCGATCACCTGGTCGTTGCCACCACGGCCTTCGGCATAATCATTCCCGCCCAATGCGTCGATGATCTCGGCATCGTTCGTACCGTAAAGGACATCGTCACCTTCCGTCCCCGTGATGGTGGGAGTGAGCAGACTTGCCAGGCTCACCTCGCTGTTATCGGCAAACACCAACGTCTCCACCACCAGCGATCCATTCACGCCAGTCGGGTCAAAGTTGGTGAGATGAATCGCATCCCCACCCGTGCCGACCTGAATCGTGAGGGTGTTCTGACCCTGAACCAGAGTGAGGTCGGCTAGGGCAATCCCGGCTCCAAACTGGATGCGGTTGCCCTCCCCCGACACCGCCATGTCCTCAATCGTGTCCACCCCGTCGCCAAGGTTGAAAATATAACGATCATCCCCCGTCCCGCCACGGAGGGTGTCATTACCGGCACCTCCGGTCAGGACATCGTTGCCTGCGCGACCCTGCAGCACATCGTCGCCCTCAAGGCCGACGATGCGGTCCACCACGTTCGTCCCCGTGATCGTATCGTCATCGGAGGTGCCGACGAGATCAAACCCACGATCGATCACCTGTTGGTAGCTCAACACGGTCCCGTCGGCGAAGCGGAATGTCTCGACGGCATGCGACCCATACGGATCATCAGCGGAAAAGTTCGAGAGCCGGAGAAGATCTCCTTCCTCTCCGTAGTGAATCAGAAGTCGTCCATCAGCCACACCAAGCGCAAGAGAGCCGACAAAGATGCCTTCGCCGAAGCTGACGACATTCCCTTCACCAACAGTCGCGCGATCGATAATCGTATCGATTCCACCAAACTCGTTCACGAGGTAGGTATCATTGCCGCTTCCACCGATTAAGACATCGTTTCCGGATGGAATGAATCCGCCTTCTCCTTGCTCACCGTCTCCACCGGAAAGGACATCATCTCCGTCCTTCCCATCGAGAACATTGTCGTTCTCATTGCCGGTGAGGGTATTATCGAGCGCATTCCCAATTCCAAGGATCGCATCTCGTTCCGGGACAACAAACTCGCCGGAAATTTGCAAGGTTAAATTTTCAACGTGCGCCGGTAGCACAAAGTTCGCCGTGCTTGTCACGCTGTCGATCCCCGCTGAGGCTTCCTCGATGATCGAGTCTAACTCGTTATCCACCAGATAGACATCATCACCGGCTCCGCCAATTAACGTATCCGCCCCCGCCCGGCCGTCGAGGAAATCATCGCCGTCGAGACCGCTGATCGTCTCGTTAGGATCGGCCCCGAAGAGAAAATCCTGATCGGCGGTACCTGTGATTGACGAGGTCAGAGCTTTCAGCATCTCTTCATCCCAGATCGTGCCATCGGCAAACCGCACCTGCTGAATGGGATTCTGGGACGTGCCGTTAAAAAATGTGCCCGCCACCGTGAGGCGATCGGTCGTGCCGTTAATGGAAAGCTGTAAGCCTCCCGCGCTATTGCGGGAGATGGTGACATCGTGCGGCAGGATGTCCGGGGCTAACTGAATGACATTCACGTCGCCAAATTGACCCTCCTCATAGATGATGTCCTGACCGTAGCCTCTCCCAAACACGTATGTATCGCTCCCAAATCCGCCCTGCAATTGATCCGCTCCCGCGCCGCCGTCGAGGAGATCATCCCCGCCTGCTGATCCGAACACATCCCCGTTCAACGTATCGTCGCCCAGGCCCCCGAAGAGTTGATCATGCCCCTCTCCGCCATTGAGCGAATCATGTCCGGCCCCGCCCTCCAGGAGATCGTTTCCACCTCCCCCATCCAGCAGATCGTTGCCGTCTCCGCCGTCCAGTCTGTCATGGCCAGGCAACAGAGACGGACGCGCGCTATCGAAGAAGAAGGAATCGAACAGGGCGTCCCCGTACAGACGGTCGTCGCCGCTCCCGCCGTCGAGAATGTCATTTCGGCCGCCGCCATAGAGGCGATCTTGTCCATCTCCGCCAATAAGCTTGTCGCGACCAGCAAAGATGTACACCTGCGCATTGTCAAGAAGGTTATCGTCCGACTCATCGCCGATCAATGTGTCGTCCCCCGCACCACCGTCAATCAGGTGATCCGGATTGGTCTTGTATAGAACATGCGGCTGTATGAAGTCATTGCCGGCGGTCCCTTGGACCAAGACGCGGGTCTGGTCTTTCAGGGTCTCGGCATTCCAGATTGTCCCATCAGCAAATCGCACCTGCTCAACCGCGTAGGCCGCATCATCGAAGAAGGACTGAATGGTCAATTGGTCGGCGGTGCTGTTGATGCGCAGGACCAAATCGGTGTGGCTGCGGCTCACGGTCACGGTGCTCGGTGTCACACCGGCCCCCATCTGAACCGTATCGACGTTGCCGGCCACCGTATCGAAATCCAACAACACATCCTGTCCGGACCCGAGTCCGAAGTGATAGGTGTCGTTCCCGTCATAGCCGTAGAGTCGATCGTTCCCGGCCCCGCCGGTGAGCACGTCCGCTCCACCGCCACCGTACAACGTCTCGTCCCCGGCCGTACCGGTGAGGGTCTTCGGTATCCGATCCGTGACCGCCGCCACGTCCCACAGGGTGCCATCGGCAAGGACAAAGGTTTCCACTTGATTGGCTCCCCCGAGAAAGAAGGATTGGATCGTGAGCTGAGCCGTGGTCCCGTTGATGCTCAGCACCAGATCATCGCCGTTGCGTGAGACCGTCAGGTCCGACGGCGTCACATCGTCCCCGAACTGGATCGTATCGACATTGTCGGCGGTGGCATCTGTATCGATGACCGTGTCACTCCCCGACGTCCGTCCAAAGACATAGGTGTCGTTACCGGCTCCGCCCGTCAGCACGTTGGCGCCGCTGTTACCCGTCAGCACATTGTCCAATTCGTTGCCTGTGCCGTTGATCGCCGCCGCGCCCGTCAACGTCAGGTTCTCGACGGTGGCGCCGAGCAGGTAGCTCTGGTCCGTCACGACCGTATCAATCCCCTCGCCCGCCTGCTCCACCACTGTGTCGCCCGCGCCGATCACATAGGTGTCGTCACCCATCCCGCCGGTGAGCACGTTCACGCCGCTGTTGCCGGTCAGTACGTTGTCCAGGACGTTGCCCGTGCCATCCAGGTTTGCCGCACCCGTGAGCGCCAGATTCTCGACGTTCATGCTCAGGGTAGAGCTGACCGTACTCTGGACCGTGTCCGTCCCTTCACCGGCGGCCTCGGTCACGGTGTCGCCCACTTGGTCGATCACGTAGGTATCATCTCCCGCACCACCGGACAGGGTATCGGTCCCCAAGCCGCCATCCAGCACGTTGGCGCCGCTGTTACCCGTCAGCACATTGTCCAAGGCATTGCCTGTGCCGTTGAGTGCCGCCGTGCCCGCCAACGTCAGGTTCTCGACATGGGCACCGAGCGTGTGGCTCTGGTCTGTCACGACGGTATCAATCCCCTCGCCCGCCTGCTCCACCACCATGTCGCCAGCCCCAATCACATAGGTGTCGTCGCCCATCCCGCCGGTGAGCACGTTCGCGCCGCTGTTGCCGGTCAGCACATTGTTCAATTCGTTGCCGGTTCCGTTGATCGGCGCGGTCCCGGTCAACATCAAGTTCTCCAGGTTAGCCCCGAGTGTATGGCTTTCTGAGCTCTGAACCGTATCGATGCCCCCGCCCGGCAGTTCCACGATCGTATCCCCGGCGCCGGCGACATAGGTATCGTTCCCCAAGCCGCCTGTCAGAATATTGGCCCCGGCATTGCCGACCAAGACGTTATCCAGCTCATTCCCCGCGCCCTGGATATCAGCGCTGCCGGTCAACGTCAGGTTTTCGAGATTCGCCCCAAGCACGTACGTCTGCCCGGTCTCGACGGTATCCGTCCCCTCACCGGCCGACTCGACGACGACATCGCCCGCGCCGATGACGTAGGTGTCGTTGCCTGCTCCGCCCGTGAACACATTGGCGCCGCTGTTGCCGGTCAACACGTTATCCAGGACGTTGCCCGTGCCATTCACATTGGCCGAGCCCATGAGGGTCAGATTCTCGACGTTCGCACTCAGGGTATAGCTGACCGTGCTCTGAACCGTATCGATGCTCTCCTCCGCCCCTTCCACAACCACATCTGCTTGATTGTCCACTTGGTATACGTCGTTGCCCGCTCCGCCGATGAGCCTATCCACGCCTGCACCACCATCCACCACATCGTCACCGTCCAATCCGGCCAGCACATCATCGGCGCCGGACCCCACGAGCGTCTCCGCCTCATCGGTTCCGGCGATCACTTCCTCGGCACGAGCCTGGAGCATCGCGGCGTTCCAAATCGTCCCATCCGAAAACGCGACCTCCTCCACTTGAAAGGCAGGATCGGCGTAGAAGTAGGACAGCGTGAGCCGATCGCCCGTCTCAGGGACGCTCAGGAGCAGATGTTCTCCGCTGCGCATGACCAGAACATCATTGGGGACAAGACCGGCACCCACCTGGACCCTATCCAGATCGGTCGTGGAGAACGTGAAAGACGGCTCGGGCGAGCTGCCTTCGCCGGGATTCGCGTCAAACGCGGTATCGCGACCGGATCCCCGGTCGAACATGTATGTGTCGTTCCCGCCTCCGCCGTAGAGGACATCATGGCCGGCTCCCCCATCCAGCACGTCATCACCGGTCAGGCCGACGAGAATCTCATCGGCGGCCGCGCCTTGAATCAGGTCATTGCGATCCGAGAAGCCCTCCAAGCGGCCGTCTTCTCCCGTCCCGCTGAGCACTCGATCTTGGATGGTGTTCAGATCCCAGACGGTGCCATCGGCAAACTGCACGGTGACCGCGCGGGTGAAGTCGGCGCCGAAGATGCCTTCGAGGGTGAGGCGGTCGGTTGTGCCGTCAATCGTGAAAATGAGCTGGTCACCATCGCGGACCACATGCACTTCATTCGGCTCGAGGTCGCTGGTCATTTGCACCGTACTGCTGAATCCCAGATCGTACGGGAAGCCATAGCTCACCCGATCCTGTCCATACCCCCGACCGAAGACATAGGTATTGTTCCCAGCTGTGCCGTCCAAGAGATCATTGCCACCGCCCCCATCCAGCACGTTCGTCCCGTCGCCCCCGAAGAGTTGGTCGTTTCCCTCGCCGCCGATGAGGATGTCATCGCCCACCCCAACACCAGATCCTCCATCACCATGCAAGACATCGTTCCCGTCCTCGCCTTCGAGCCGGTCATTTCCATCCCCACCGGACAGGCTGTCATGGCCGACACCCCCAATGAGCAGATCATCGCCGACGCCCGCATCGAGGACATCGTCGCCCTCCCCGCCGTCCAGCGTATCGTTGCCGCCGATCAAGGTGTCGTTGACATCAACGCCGCGAATCGCCCGGCGGTCTCCATACAAGAGATCATTCCCCTCGCCTCCCGTGAGCGTATCGGCACCGGCCCCGCCGTACAGTTGATCGTCTCCTTCCCCGCCGTCCAACGTGTCGTTGCCGCTCACGGTCGAGTAACGGAAGAAATCATTGAATAGAGAGGTATCGCCGAGAGGAGGTGCGCTGAAAATAAAATCGTCCCCCACCAGCAGGTCCTGGCCGGCGCCTCCGGCGAGGAGGTCATTTCCGCCGCTGCCATAAAGGCGATCGTCGCCGTCGCCGCCGTCCAATTCGTCCGCCCCGGCAGTCGGATTGGCAGTAAATACCCCATCGAGCACCTGGTCGTCTCCCACCAGTTGATCGTGGCCAATCCCGCCGATCAACACATCGGCCCCGACGCCGCCTTGGAGATCATCATCACCCGATTCACCATCCAGCCGATCATTGCCACCGTTGGCATTGGTGAGCGCGCTTTCACCAAACAGCCGATCGTTCCCCGTCCCTCCGGCAAGGATGTCATCGCCATCCTCTCCGTGCAGTTGATCGTCGCCGGCCCCGCCGTCCAGAAAATCGTTGGCCGTGCCGAGAAAGGCTGCCCCTTGATTGTCTCCCCAGAGAGCGTCATCCCCATCACCGCCAAAGAGCACATCATCGCCACCCTGACCGAGCAGGTCATCGACCCCCGCACCCCCGTACAGCAAGTCGTTGCCCCCGACGACCGTATTGCCGACCACCGGGGAATCGCCGAAAAGCAGATCGCTGCCGTTGCCGCCCGCGAGCACATCGTGTCCGCCCCCACCGGCGAGGCCATCATCCCCCTCGCCGCCGTCCAGGGTGTCGTTGGCGCTGATGCCATCGAAGGCCGTCTCACTGTAGTCGCCCCAGAGCGAGTCGTTGTCCGCGCCACCCACCAGCACATCGCTCCCGCCGCCACCGTAGAGGATGTCCTGACCGCCTCCCCCATCGATCCAATCCTGCCCGTCCCCCGCCGTGTCATAGGAGCTCCCCGCACTGTTCGGCCCATCCGCCATCAGCGTATCGTCGCCGGCCTCTCCATGGAGGACATCATCCCCCTGTTGCCCATGCAGCGTGTCAGTCCCTTCTCCGCCAAACAGCACATCATGCCCGGTCCCGGCCTGCAGGCTGTCATTCCCGGCCTCGCCGTACAGCTCATCGTTGCCGACGCCGCTCACTACCACGTCGTTTCCCCCGAGGGCATGGACGACATTGTTGGTCTCCCCGGTAATCGTGTAGCTGTTGCTGGTGTCGTCAAAGAGGGGCACAGTGATCGTCTGGCCGGGATTGTTCGGATCAGGGATCTCCTGCGTGAACTCGGTGCGGGTAGGCAGGCCGTTGGCGGGGGGTGGCTCCTTCAGCAGAATGCCAAGTTGGCCATTCGTGAACCCTTTGACCGTCACCATCCCGCCGGCGCCGGTGATCGTGAGATCATGGCCTGCGATCCCGTCCCAGGCATAGGTGACCTGCCCGTCCAGACTCGTATAGACCGCCTCCCCCGCCTTCTTCACCCCGCCTCGAAGGAGCCGCTCGTCATAGACCACCACGCCTTGGCCATCGCCGCCATCCGTAGGGTTGTCGACGATGAGATCCGCTCCATCGCCCGAGTTGTAGATGTAGAGGTCTTTGCCCTCTTCGCCGCGCAGGACGTCATCGCCGTGATCCCCGATGAGGATGTCGTGGCCGATATCACCCAACAAGAGATCATTCTCCTCGGAGCCAATGATTGGATCTCCCGGAGCCTCTCCGGCGACGAATGCATGTTGGACGACTATTGAGGGCGGGACGAAGTTATTGATCAGATGTTCCGTAGCTCTCTGGATAAGATCTCTGATTCCATCATTACCGAGTCTGTTTCCCTTCAGGCTAAGGTCCGCTATGACCACTTGGTCATAGACTTTACTGCCCAGGAGATTGCGCAAGCCTCCAAGAATGAAACGAGAGTCCTCTTCGGTAATCCCAAACGTTCCGCTCGCAACCTCCAGCACGTTGCTGAACCGCCGCATTTGACCATCGGGACTGTTTTGTCCTTGGGTCGTGCTGAAATAAAACCTGAGCAAGTCCTCAACCCCCAGATCACCCTGAATGCTCACAGGTCGAGGTACACCTAGGGTCACCGGTTGCCGTTGGAGGAACTGCACCAACTTGGCATTTGGCCCACTCGTCTCAATGCCGAATTGGTTGTTGTAATCGATCAAGAAAAGACGTCCGAAGTCTGATTGAAGAAATGCTTGATCCGCGCCAGAAGTGAATTGCTGAATGATGCCGTCAATCTTTCGAATCTGTGTGTCGATGTCCCGAGGATAGGCGGCGTCTATTTGCTGGACTCCGTACGAACTCTGCAGGGCATCGTTGATCTTGCTAATATCATTTTGTGTTAAGCCGGTTCGCTGCGTCGTCACTATGTTGAAAATGCGAGTAATTTCTTGGGACGTGAAGATAGCAACTCCACCTGTTTGTGCATTAGTAAGAATATTGAGAAATAATTGCCGTGCAGTAAGGGTGTTCCCAGGTGTGTCATCAATTTCATGATTTGCCTTGAGATCCCACTGGAGCGGCCCAAAACTATAACCGCTTCGGCCTCCCGCATTGCTTAACTCATAGGCTTTGGCTGTGTTCGCCGGAAGTTCATTCTGAATCAAGACCCGGTGAACAGAAACGGCAAAGCCGGTAAGGTTATCGCCGCCCGTGAAACGCACTGGCTTCATTTCGCACCTGCCTTGTTGAGATTGGTGACATATTCATACACTGCGTCATTGAGCGTCTGGTCGTTATAGTCCTGATTCCGTTGCTTCACACGTTCCAGAACAAAGGTTTCCAGAGCCTGTCGGTCAACCACGAATACTTTACGATTCAACAACTCACTCTTCGTGTTGAATTTGCGATCGAAGCGCATGATGATATTGCCGTACTGGTCGTAGAGGAGAAATGTTCCATCCTCCAGCGGAATAATGTATGGGTACACTCCCTGCACCCGCATAGTGACAGCTTTTTGCTTTCCGATGAGATTCTCGTTTCGCTCGCTGGGGTAACACACTGGTTCCTTGATCGGCCTTTCGAGCAGGTAAATCAGGTGCTTCTCGACTATGACCTTCTTGTCAGGATCCAACAACCTGAGGTACCAATCCAGGTAATTAAGGCATCGGCTTGCCCCTTTTGTTGCCTCTTGTACCTCGCTTCCATCTGTGAGAATCCATGGATGAGGCTTGCCAAACTCCTGGGGCACTCGGTCCTCGCGATGCTGCTCCGTAAAGTCGCCCACTTCCTTCCCATCCCACTTCTTCCCAGAGAAAAACGATTGCCCTGCGTGCTCATATTTGAGATCGCAACAGGACCCGTTTTTGCGTCGTTGTTTCCGGATTCGCTCGATGTACATGGCCACATAGTCGCCGTCATCCTTTTTGAAGATCATGATTCCCGAGTGACGACTGTTCTTTTCTGGCCACGGTAACTCATATCCCCACACCTCCGGATAGGGTGGATACTTTTTCGTGACGGCTGGTTCCTTTGCAGTCTCCCCCGCCCATGCGACACCGCCGGTCGCCATGAGACACAGCCCCGCAAGAATCAATAGTCTCATTCTCATAACCACCTCCCGGGTAACGCGCCACTTCGGACCAGTGCTTCAGGGGATTCCTCTCTCAAGCTATCATGACCGTTGCCGCTTTCTCCGTCATGTTCGTCCGCCTACCCGGCTCCGCGCGGCCGGCAATCAGTGCACGATGCCCAGCGATTCCAGCCCGCTCTTGAGATAGGCGGCCACGACCGCGTGCCCCTGGGCCGTCATGTGGCGATCACGCGGGTAATACGTCTGCACCCCCCTCTCCCAGGCCGTACGCAGGGCGAGCCGTGGGTCCAGCACGGACACGCTCCGCTCGCGCCCCCACTGGAGGACCCGTTCAGTCCTGGCGTCGACGAGCGCGTCGCCCCCCTGGTGCACCTGCGCCCAGGAAGGAATGAGGAGGATCAGCGGCCGGATGCCCTCACGCCGCATCCACTCGTCCCACGAGCCCAGCAGCCGGCTGATCACGGCCCAAGCCCGCTCCTCATGTTCCGCATCCACCGCCCCGGACGACGGGAACAACCGGTCGTACTCCCGCCTCGCCCAGCGCTGCCGGGCCCAATTCACCAGGTGGGAATGCTCGATGAGGAACCGGTACCCGGGGAACGTCTGGATGAACGACTGCTGCTCGTAGTACTTGTATTTTGGCGACGTCTCGGCGGACACGCGCCGGCGGACCAGCCGGCCGTCGACCACCTCGAAGAGCCCGGCGTAGAGCACGTCGTCGACATCGTTCACGGCAAAGAACGCCAGCACGACCGCGTCGGGACGGTAGAGGGGCACCAGCCGCTCCAACCAGATCATCTCCTGGTCCGTCCCGTACCCGCGGATCGCCGCGTTGATGACCTCGTACCGGCCGTCAAGTGCGCGCTCCAGCACCTTGGGATAGGTCTGCTCCGCTTCCACCCCCTCCGCGAAGGTCATGGAATCCCCGATCACCAGCAGGCGCTCCAGGATCCCCGGCGGCTTGGTTGGCGCGTAGTCTCGGTCGCGCAGGCCGTGGGCGTTGGTGCCGATGCTGACCGCGAACTCGTCCTTCACGTCCGTCCCGCGCGTGCCGGCAGGAAGGCGGTAGATCAACTCCTCGTCCATGATGACGGGTACCGTGACCTTCGTCGGCTGCGGGGCCAGGAGCCTGACCGCGAACTCCGAGGCGCCGAGCGCCATGCCGGTCGACAGGGCGACGGTGAGGAGCGCGAGCCACGCCCTCCGCACGCAGCCGCTCCCTCTCACGCCAGGGGAATCAAAAGGGGACAGTAACTGTCCCTGTTTTTCTCTGCCACGCATCAGATTTCCTCGTGGTCCTCCTGCTTCACCGTTCCCGCAAGCTCTCCTGCACCGACTTCAACAGCGGACTCAGCAGATACTCGATCACCCGGCGTTGCCCGGTCTTGATCTCCACCGTGACCGCCATGCCGGGGGACAGATTCACGAGCTTCCCTTCCACCTGGATCGTCGCGCGATCCAGGCTGACGCGGGTCGGGTACACCAGGCCGACTTTCTCGACCGGTGCGGCGTCGTCGGAGACACTGAGCACGTTGCCTGGGATCGTCCCGTAGAGGGTGAAGGGAAAGGTCTCGACTTTGATCTCCACCGGTTGGCCTTCTTTGACGAAGCCGACATCCTTGTTTTCCACCTGCGCCTCGACTTCCACCGGATGGTCCTGGGGGACGACCATCATCAAGGGTTGAGCCGGCGTCACGACGCCGCCTAGCGTATGCACCGCAAGTTGCTGCACCACCCCGTCGATTGGGGAGATGAGACGTTGCAGGTCCGTGCGCTGTTCCGTCTTGACCACTTCCTGGGCGAGGGACCTGGCTTTCGTTTCCGTCGCGGACAGTTCGGCCTGTTTGGTTTGGAGAAACTCCGACACGAGCGCCCGATAGCTCTTCTCCGCTTCTGCCAGGGCCGCCCGATCTTGCCGCAGCTTGCTCCTCTGTCCCGCCAGTTCCTGGGCCTTGTCGATGCGTTGTTGCTCAAACTGGAGATAATCCATCCTGGAGACAAACTGGTTCGCGAGCAGTTGCTTGTAGGCCGCGGCCCGTTCGGCCTCGATCGGGACGGTCGCTTCCAATCGCCGGATGTTCTCCTTGGTGGCCTCCAGCGCGGCTCTGCGCTGATCGATCAGATGCCGGGCCGCCTCGACCCGAGCCTGATATTCGGCCAACTGGTCCCGCAAGAGTTGCTGCTGGAGCCGGATGTACTGGGGATCGCCGTCCGGCGGGGCGTCAAAGGCGGGCTGCCCCGCGATCAACGCCCGCAGTCGCGCCGCCTCGACCGTTGCAGCCCGATACTCGTTGGCGGCTCGGTCGCGGTCGGCCCGGTTCTGCGTCGGATCGAGCTCGATCAACAGGTCGCCCTTCTTCACCACCTGTCCATCTTGCACGTGGATCGATCGCACGATGCCGGTCTCGAACTGCTGGATGACCGGCTGGATGACCTTGGAGTGGCCGCTGGGGATGATCTTGCCTTGGGCCGTGGCGACGATATCGATCCAGCCGAGGCAGGCCCACGTCACGGCCGCGGTGAAGACGAACAGGATCGTCCAGAGGATCGCCCGTCCGATGGGGGAGGGCGGAGCTTCTTGGATCTCCAACACGGCTGGCAGAAATTCCACCGCCTTGCCCTGAGGAACGGCGGCAAGAGGTTTGGCCGTTTCGAACTGCCACGCCGCGCGCCAGACTGACAGATGGCGGGAGAGGGTCTGGATAAGAGTCATGCGGCTACGGCGGAGCGCCCCTCCTGATGTCGATGTAGGCGGCGGTACATGCCGTTTCGCATGAGGAGTTCCTCATGCGAGCCCTGTTCCGCGATGGTCCCTTTGTCGAGAACAAAAATTCTGTGCGCTGGCCGCACCGTGCTCAACCGATGCGCAATGATGATGACCGTCCGGCCTTTACAGATCTGGTGCATATTCTGTTGGATGATGGCTTCCGACTCATAATCGAGCGCGCTGGTCGCTTCGTCAAAGATGAGGATGCGCGGATTGGCCACCAATGCGCGGGCGATGGCGATCCGTTGTCGTTGGCCGCCCGAGAGCGAACAGCCCTGTTCTCCGACGAGCGTGTCGTAGCCTTCCGGCAACTCGAGGATGAACTCATGGGCGCCGGCGAGTGTGGCCGCCTGTATGACGCGGTCCATGGAGAGCCCCGGGTCGGTCAAGGCGATGTTATCCCGCACGGAGCGGTTGAATAGAAAATTCTCCTGCAGCACGACCCCGACCTGACGTCTCAGCCAGGCCGGGTCCACTTGCGCGAGATCCACCCCATCCACCAGCACTCGGCCTCGCTCCGGCACATAGAGTCGCTGCAGCAATTTCGCGATGGTACTCTTGCCCGATCCTGACCGGCCCACGATGCCAATTACCCGTCCTGGCTGAATCGCCATGGACACCTGTTGGAGCACGGCCGGGCCATCCGGGCGATAGCGGAATGTCACGTCCTCGAAGGTGATCTGCCCGGCGATCTGCGGCAAGGTGGTGCGATTGGGATTGTAGGAGGGTTCGGGCCTGGTGTTCAGGACATCCCCGAGCCGTTGCAGCGAGATCCCGACCTGCTGAAACTCTTGCCAGAGGTTCACGAGCCGCAACAAGGGGCCGGTCACCTGGCCCGCGAGCATCGTGAACGCAATCAATTGGCCGATACTGAGGTCGCTCCCGATCACAAGATAGGCGCCGGTCCAAAGAATGGCGATGGTGGTCGCTTTTTGAATGAACCCCGCCACTTGGCCGGCGATCGTGTAAGGCTCGTGGCGCGGAAACTCGCGCGCACATAGCCGGCGAGTTGCTCGTCCCAGCGGCGTTGGAGCGGCGGCTCGACTGCCAGGGCCTTCACGGTTTGAATGCCGCTGACGGCTTCGACCAGAAACGCCTGATTGTCCGCGCCACGGGTGAATTTCTCATTGAGCCGGGTCCGGATGATCGGCGTGATGACAAGCGAGAGGATGGCGTAGAGGGGCAGGGAGCCCAGAACGATCAACGTCAGGGAAGCGCTGTAGCACCACATGACGACGAGAAACACGACGGTGAAGACCACGTCCAGGACCACGGTGACGGAGTTGCTGGTCAGAAACTGGCGGATATGTTCCAACTCCCGCACGCGGGCGACGGTGTCGCCCACCCGGCGGGCTTCGAAATAGGCGAGCGGCAGCGAGAGGACATGCCGGAACAGGTGTGCGCCCAATCCCACATCGATGCGGTTCGTGGTATGGGCGAATAGATAGGTGCGCAGGCCGCCCAACAGGGCGTCGAACAGCGCGAGCGCGACCATGCCGATCGCGAGGACATGCAGGGTCGTGAAGCCCTTGTGGACGAGGACCTTATCGATCACCACTTGCGTAAACAGCGGGGTCAGCAGGGCAAAGAGTTGCAGAACAAACGAGGCTAGCAACACTTCGCCCAGGAGACGCCGATATTTGACGATCGCCGGGATGAACCAGGTGAAGTCGAACGTAAGATCCTGTTGGCGAAGGCCCGCTCGCTTGGTAATCAGGAGCAGCTCGGCCGACCACGTCGCTTCGAAATCGGGCTTGGTGAGGATAGTCGGCCGCTCGCCGAGCGGATCCTGCACCAGAATCTTCTCGGCCTCGGCTTTGGCGACGACCACGTAGCGGCCATCCGATTGTTTGGCCATGGCCGGCAAGGGGATGCTTCCCAGTTCCGCCCAGCGGCTGCGGATATGTGCCGCTTTGAGGCCGAGATGCTTGGCGGCCCGCAGGAGATTCGCGTCCGAGAGGACCTGGCCGGTTTCGCCAAACTGAAGCCGGAGTTGCGCGCCGTCGGCCGGCACCCCGTGGAATCGGGCCATTAAGAGAAGACAGTGCAACCCCGTGTCGGAGTCTGACGAGGCAGTCTGAGGAGTCCCGGGGGCGACGCAGGCGGTATTCATGCTGGGAGAGCGATCACGACATTCGTTACGACTTCTTCGAGATCCGGCTCTGTCGGAGACCGGTCAGAACCTGTGTCAGTTGCTGCTGCAGGCGAAGCACCGCGTCGAGTGGCAACGCAACTCGGGTCGCGAGTTTTCCTTCCAGATGCTTTGGCAGTGCCCCACCCGTCTGCGCTCGACGCATCACCGCAGCGATGACCGGAGGCTCGATAAACCCAAAGTCCACATGGGCAAGGCCCTGCGCAACCCCGATGGTACTGTAATTTGCGAGGATCGGTTGATCTCCATGACCGTTCGATTTGAGTCGGACCTTCAACGTGACGCTCTGAGTTCCATTCGGTTTGGAATTGTTCTCTTCGGTCATTCCCATCCTCCTTCACATGTCCGGTATGAGTCTATGAAATTGGGTTACCGCGCCAACCACGCCCTTCCAGATAAGCCTTTCTATCGGATCGTTCACGTTCGAACTTGAAGCCGGGAATCCGATCAAACCATCATTCCTTCCTTCTTTGAACATGTCTTGGAGGATGCCGAAGCAATTGCAATGCCAGAGCAGGTTCTTGAGCGATGGTTTAACCCTAAGGTTGGTGCCCACCATATTGACGGGCTCATCGTGAGTCGGCGCCGAGTCATTCCGATTTGATTTGTATGTGTGATAGGCAAGAAGAATGTGTATGGTTCAACGGTCGCTGCAGTTCATGTTTGCACACCGCTTGAACAGGCCTCAAAATGTTCTTTCCGGGATAGTGGTTCGTGAGGGAAGCTGGGCTGCCATGAGAAGTCTTCCAAGTTCACGGCGCCGACATGCCGCCGTGGTGACACGAGAGAAGTATCTCTTCACCATTGCCCTCTGCGCCATGTGCCATCAGGGCAACGGAGCAGGGGCCCAAAAAACCGGTTGGGCTCCGGGCGGGGGCACGTTGGTCGCGCAACCTTTCCTCCCATCAGACGAACGGGATCGGCGCCTGGTCCGATGCAGCCATTGCTCGGGCCATTCGGAGCGGAGTCTCCGCGAACGGTCGAGCGCTGCATTGGCAAGGCATGATCTGGGACCATGCGTCGAAGTGGGATGAGGAAGATGTTCGGTCCTTGGTCGCGTACATACGAACGCTGCCGCCGGTTGACCGGAAGGTTCCAGACCCTCGGCCGCCAAGCGGAGAGGATTGTGAGAAGGCGACTGTCTGGGTGGGAGAGAATGATCTGCCCGGTTGTCGCTAGTGTCTGGGCAAGAATGAATGCTGACAGCAAGGTGAGGTTCATCAGTACAAAGGAGGCTTGTCATGGCTCGGATGAAAGCCGTCCAATCGAGCGGACCGGGAACTGACTGGGAACTCGTCGAGCGAGGGATTCCGGAGCCGGGGCCCGGGCAGGTCCGGATCAAAGTCGAGGCCTGCGGCATCTGTCATAGCGACATGTTCGTGAAAGAGGGCCTCTGGCCAGGCCTTCAATACCCGCGTATCCCGGGCCATGAGGTCGCCGGACGGATCGACGGGGTCGGCTCAGCCGTCACCGCCTGGAAGAAAGGCCAGCGTGTGGGAGTGGGATGGCATGGCGGTCATTGCGGCCACTGTGAGTCCTGTCGCCGCGGCGACTTCCGGATGTGTCGATCGGCCAAGATCTGCGGCTTCAGCTATGACGGCGGCTGGGCTGAGTATCTGGTCGTGCCGGCCGAAGCGGTTGCTGCGCTGCCGAATGAGCTGCCGGCCGAAGAAGCAGCCCCGCTGCTCTGTGCCGGCATCACGACCTTCAACAGCCTCCGGAACAGCGGGGCGAGGGCGGGGGATCTCGTCGCCGTGCAGGGCATCGGCGGATTGGGTCACCTGGGAATCCAGTATGCGTCCAAGATGGGTTTTACCACTGTCGCAGTCGGCCGGGGAAAGGACAAGGAAGCACTGGCGAAAGCACTCGGCGCCGTCCATTACATCGATGCGGCGGCCGCGAACTCGGCCGAAGAATTGCAACGACTGGGCGGCGCGCAGGTGATCCTCGCGACGGCACCGGACAGCCAGGCCATCGCATCGATGGTGGATGGACTCGGGGCGAACGGGACCTTGCTCATCCTGGCGGCACCGGGCCAACCGGTCATGGTCAATGCCGTCACGCTGATTGGGAAACGCGCGGCTGTTCGAGGCTGGCCCTCCGGCACGGCAACGGATTCGGAAGACACGTTGCGCTTCAGCGTGCTGGCGGGAGTCCGCCCCATGATCGAACGCTATCCGTTGGCGAGGGCGAACGAGGCTTATCAGCAGATGATCAGCGGCAAGGCGCGGTTCCGCGCGGTATTAACCTTCAACCCCTAAGGGAGTTCACAATGAAACGACACGCATCAGCCATCTGGCAGGGTGATCTGAAAACCGGCAAGGGCACGGTATCCAGCGAGAGCGGCGTCCTGTCGAAGACGCAGTATTCCTTCGGCACCAGGTTCGAGAACGGTCCTGGCACAAATCCTGAAGAACTGATCGCAGCCGCGCACGCCGGCTGTTTCACCATGGCCCTGTCCGGGCAGTTGGGGAACGCGGGATTGGTGGCGGAGAAACTGGAAACGACGGCAACGCTCACGTTTGAAAAGCTGGACGCGGGCTGGACGGTGACCCAGATTCATCTGGATGTGAAGGGCAAGGTTCCGAAGGCCGATGCGGCGGCCTGGGAGAAGGCTACGAGCGCCGCCAAGGCCGGCTGCCCGATCTCGCGGCTGCTCAATACGACGATCACGATGGACGCGAAGCTGGAAGCATGACCATGAGAACCATCGATCGCAAGGTTTCACCAACAGGACGCGCTGGATCCCTGATCAGGCGGGAGGTGAGGTGATGGAGCGGGCGCTTCGCCGCAACAGAGGCCTCGCCTTTCTGTTCGACCTCGATGGAACATTGGTGGACAGTGTCTACCAGCATGTCCTAGCCTGGAGGGAGGCGACGCAAGCTGCAGGCATCGAGCTGCCCGTCTGGAGGATTCACCGGCAGATCGGGATGAGCGGCGGCCTGATGTTGGCGGCGCTATCGCGGGAAACCGGACGATCCCTCTCGAAGCAGGATGTCGAGCGCATCCAGGGCGTGCATGCCGAGGTCTACGCCAAACAGGCCCCGTCGCTCCGCGTCCTGCCGGGCGCGCTGGAACTGCTGGATGCGTTGAGGACCCATCGGGTTCCTCACGCCATCGCGACCAGCGGGCGGCTCCAGAGCGCGCGGCACGCGCTGAGGTTGTTGAAGCTAAGCACGGACGTGCCGATCATCACGCGCGACGATGTCCGGTTCGCCAAGCCCGATCCCGACCTGTTTCTCGCGGCCGCGAAGCGCCTCCGCGTCCCGATGAATCGATGTGTCATCGTCGGGGACAGCGTCTGGGACCTCTTGGCAGCCCGGCGGGCCTTTGCACTGTCGGTGGGTCTGCTCTCCGGCGGGTACGGGCGGGAAGAGCTGGAACGGGCCGGCGCCTACCGGGTCTACCAGGACCCGGGTGAATTGCTCCAGCACCTCGATGAAGTGGGGTTGCGAATCAGCGCGTCAACGGCATCATCATAATCAAATCACCGTCACCGCATGACAGGGGGAGAACCATGGCCACGACAGTCAAGATTCCCAGCGCAGCGAAAGCGAAGAAGTATTTTCAGGACAAGATGGCCTTCACGACCGGGCCGGTCGAATTGGAGCGATGGGTGAAGCAGGGCCAGCCGGTGCACATCGTCGATGTGCGGGCCGCCGAGGACTATGCGGAAGGCCACATTCCAGGAGCCGTCAACCTGCCCAAGACGGAATGGGACAATGCCAAGCTGGTCAAGGCCAAGCTCGACAAAAAGAAGATCAATGTCCTGTATTGCTATTCCCAGGTGTGCCACCTGGCGGCGACGGCGGCGGTGGAGTTCGCCAAGCAAGGCTATCCCGTGATGGAGCTGGACGGCGGCTGGCGCTGGTGGAAGAACGACGGGTTCGACATCGAAAAATGAGCCGACGCGTCTTGCGTCGTGACGGCGTTCGGCGGCGGCAGGCGAATGGACAGTCTGCATCAGCTTGAGATCGTGATCCTGCTGCTGGCCGTCGTCCTGGCCCTGACGACGGTCGCGCAAAGAATTCTGATCCCCTACCCGATTTTGCTGGTGATCGGTGGGCTCCTCTTGGCCGTCATCCCGGGGGTGCCCACCGTCGCGCTCAACCCGGACCTGGTCTTCCTGGTGTTCCTGCCGCCCATCCTCTGGGCGGCCGCCTACTTCACCTCCCTGCGCGACTTTCGCGACAACCTCCGCCCGATCTCGCTGCTGGCGTTAAAGTCAATACCCATGACTGACCCCAAATCTAACCGATTGGCGTTGAGCCGCGCCGCGCTAGGAACGATAACACCAAGCGCAGCGTCGGCTCCAACGCCTGGTTAGGCCGCATGCCATCCATAATAGCAATAGCCGCAGCCACATGCGCCACAACGGCACAAGATCCAATGGCAAACGGAACACTCAGGATCCACAGCGCTGTCCAATGGGTGGTGACAGGCCCAGCAGTGCGCCCATCGATGTGACCATCGAGTAGAAGGTCCCGATCCCCTGTACCCCCCACCCAGGTCCTTCAGGCGCAACTCATGCCGTTCGACCTGCTCCTTTCGCTCTTCGGCAGCGATTGCTGCGAGTAGCTCAGGATATTCCCGGACGAGAGCATTGACCTTGTTGGCTTCGATGACCGGGATCTGGATTTGAGTTTTCTCATCGTACCAGTTGGAGTCGTGATAGTAGTACATGCGCCCATCGATGACAAATTTCTGTCGCATAAACGACCTCCTCAGATTGCGATTGCCCAAGTGAAGAACGCGTTCCCCTCCGGCCAGTCGTCACGATGACAGCAGGAGAATGGGAATTGCGCTCGAACGACGAATGAGCCCAGGTGCCTGTTGCAACGAATTGGGCTTTACTTGGAGTCGCGCTTGAGGAGGGCTCTCTTTTTGGCGGGGTTGGCTGCGCTTTTGGTGGCGTCTTATCTACCGCTCTCGGTTGGCGGATTTGTTGCGCCTGATTTAGCGTCTTATGTGCCGCTCTCTATTGGCCCGTTTGTTTTGGCGACGTTTCCTTTTCGCCCAATGTGTATTGTAACCGGCGGCCCCGATCGACTGCAAATCTTGCGAGTGGCGCCCTAACTATTAAGTAGATTGGTCAGCCTGTCCCGGCCAACCAGCCTCTTGCTTTCGGCCAATTCTAATAATCTTTTTTGGTACTTAGCAAGAAATCTCTCAGCCTTCCGGAGCCCGACAAACACTGCAAATCTGGTCAGCCTATCCCGGTGTCCCGGCATGGGTGTAAAGCGGGACATTCTACTTTTCTACGCGGGTGCGCGGGCGGCCGGCGCGGCGCTGTCCCGCTTGAGCGAGCTGACAGAGGAAGACTGGCCGAAGCGCGATCACCTGGAACGGTTGCGCCCTGGCGCATCCGGGCAACCGACCGGGATCATCGGGACTGGCCGAAGCGCGATCACCTGGAACGGTTGCGCCTCCACTATGGCCGCCGCCGGCAACGGTTCGCGCCCTCTGCCGACGTGGCCCCCGAGTGCAAAAAGGAGACGAACAAGGCCTTTCTCCGGCTGCGGCAGGAGACCCTCACCGCCGAACGGCTGGCCCTGATCCGGCTCCGCGACGAGGGCACGATCAGCGACGAGGTGCTCCATCGCCTGGAACAGGAGCTGGACATCGAGGCGCTCCGCCTCGGCTTGGGCGAGCAACGGGTCGAGGAGAGGCCTTGACGGACCGTCAATGATGGAACCAAATTCCAGAGGGTTTCAGGCGAGACGGCCCTTCGCTGCGAGCAAGCGTCCGTTGATCATTGGAACAACGAAGGGCTAAGATCGGGGACCGATGGAACGCTCATCCGACAGGATTCGTCTGGTGATCCTCAAGGGCAGTGTGCGTCCCGGCAACTATACGGGCATGGCGGCCGCGCTGGTGGAGGACGAATTGAAGCGACATCCGCGGGTGTCCGTCGAGACCATCGACCCGGTGCATCGTCGGCATTTAGCCGTGCGGCAAAGCATCGAACGAACAGCGAAGAGATGGAATGTCGAATCGGCTTTCTTGTCGCGCGAATGATCACAGGATAATCACGTATGATCAGCAAGGCCGCTACGAGTCTCACGATATGGTTTGCCCTGTCGTTCCTGATCGCCGGCTTCCTCGGGTGCAAGCAAGAGCCAGCCTCATCTGCTCCCCGCCCCGTTCCTGAAGTGCAGGTCCTCCCGGTTTCGTACCAAACGGTTCCGGATGAACCGGAGTTCATCGGGCAGGCGGAGGCCTCCCGGATCGTCGAGATCCGTTCGCAGGTGACGGGGATCATGAAGGAGCGCTTCTTCACCGAAGGGCGCGATGTCCGTAAAGGCGATCCGCTCTATCGCATCGATCCGGTCCCCTTTCAAGCCGCCTATCTCAGTGCGAAGGCGCGGGTGTCCCAATCTCAAGCCAGGCTGGTGCAGGCCCGTCAAAACCTGGCCCGCGTCAAGCCGCTTTTGGCCGAGCAGGCCGTGAGTCAAAAAGATCTTGACGACGCGGTGGCCGAAGAACTGGCGGCCAAGGCGGCGCTCGAAGCGGCGAGGGGCGACGTGGTGAAGGCCAAGTTCGACCTCGACAATACGCTGATCGTCGCACCCATCGACGGCTTGATCGAACGGACCCGCTATTACGAAGGCCGGCTGGTCACGGCCCAGACGGACCTGCTGACCGTGATTCATCAGATGGACCCCATGTACGTCATCGTCAGCGCGCCCGAGAGTTTCCTGCTCAAGCGCCGGCGCGACATCATCGCCAAGCGCATCCAGCATCCGGGGATCTACCAACTGACGGGCGTGATCACGTTCGTGGACGGCACGGTCTACCCGCACCAGGGCATTCTGGATTTTGCCGATGTTGGCCTGCGCGCGGAAACGGGATCGCGGCAGGCGCGGGTCGTCTTCCCCAACCCCGATCGCGTGCTGATGCCCGGGCAATTCGTGACGGTGAAGTTCCACGGGGTCTCCAAGCCCAATGCCATCCTGGTTCCGCAACGGGCCGTGCAACAGGGCGCCAAGGGGCCGGTGGTCTATGTGGTCGGCGAGGGAGACAAGGTGGAGCTCCGCGACGTCAAGGCCTCCGTCTGGCGGGACAAGGAATGGCTCATTGAAGATGGGTTGCGCGAGGGCGAGCGGGTCGTGGTGGATGGATTCCAGAAGGTGATCCCGGGCGCTCAGGTCAAGCCCGTGCAAACGACGACGGCGCCGAAGGCCCCGGCGGAAGGGACAGCACCGCTACCGCCCGGTCCCCACGGTTCTCAATAGGACGCGCCATGAGTCCGACCTTCTTCATCGACCGGCCGATCTTCTCGTCGGTCCTGTCGATCGTCATCGTCGTGGTGGGACTGGTGGCGATGCAGGTCCTGCCCGTCTCCCAATTCCCGCCGATCACGCCCCCGATGGTCCAGATCGAAGCCGATTACCCCGGCGCCAGCGCCGAGGTGGCGGCCGAGTCCGTGGCGCGGCCGATCGAGCTGCAACTGCCAGGCATCGACAACCTCCTGTACTTCGATTCGACGAGCACGAACGACGGGCACGTGACGATCCGGCTGACCTTCGAGATCGGCACCAACGTCGATATCGCCCAGGTCCAGACGCAAAATCGCCAGAAGCTGGCCGAGCCGCAATTGCCGCCGGAAGTGATCCGCCAGGGGATCTCCGTCAAGAAGATGTCTCCCGACCTGCTGGCGGTCATGGTCCTGCAATCCGCCGACCCGCAACAGGACGCCTTCACCCTGGCCAATTTCGCCATCCTGCGCATCATCGACAACATCAAGCGATTGCCCGGCGTCGGCGATGCGCTGGTCTATGGCCAGCAGAACTACAGCATGCGGCTGATCCTCAACCCCGTGCGCATGGCGCAATTGAACTTGACGCCGACGGACATCATCACGGTGGTGCGGGAGCAGAACCGGGATTTCCCGTCCGGGACGGTCGGGCGGGAGCCCATCCCGGGCGGCACCGAGCTGACCCTCCCGCTCATCACGGACGGCCGGATGTCGGAGGTCGGCGAGTTCGAGGAGATGATTGTCCGCGCGCTGCCGAACGGCTCGATCGTCCGGCTCAAGGACGTGGCGCGGATCGAGCTGGGCGCGCAGTCCTATGTGCTCGAAGGCCGCTACAAACGAAAGCCGACCGCCCTGCTCCTCACGTTTCTCTCGCCCGGCGCCAATGCCCTCGATACGGTGAAGCGGATTCGGGAAGAAATGGACCGGCTCGCCAAGGTCTTTCCGCCCGGCGTGACCTACGACATCCCCTACGACACGACGCGCTTTGTGGAGGTCTCCATCCGAGAGGTCGTGGCCACGTTACGGGATGCCATGATCCTGGTGCTGCTGGTCGTCTACCTCTTCCTTCAGAGCTGGCGCGCGACCGTGATTCCCGCCGCGGCGGTCCCGGTGTCCTTGATCGGCACCTTTGCCGGCATGGCGGCGCTCGGGTTTTCGATCAACACGCTGACGCTCTTCGGCCTGGTCCTGGCCATCGGGATCGTCGTCGATGACGCCATCGTGGTCGTCGAGAACGTGGAACGCCACATGGCGAACGGGCTCTCGCCGAAGGAGGCGGCGAAGAAAGCCATGGGTGAGGTGACCGGACCGGTGATCGCGATCGTGCTGGTGCTCTGCGCGGTCTTCGTGCCGGTGGGATTCCTGGGCGGCATCACCGGCCAACTGTACAAGCAATTCGCGATCACGATCGCGCTCTCCGTCATGATCTCGGGCTTCGTGGCCTTGACGCTCAGCCCCGCCCTCTGCGCTCTGGTGCTGAAGCCGGGTCATAGCCAACCGAAGGGCTTCTTCGGACTCTTCAACCGGCTGTTCGATTGGGTCCAGGTTCGCTATGGCACGGTCGTGGGCCTGACGCTGCGGCACAGCCTGCTCTCGCTGGCCCTGTTCGCCACGGTGATCGCGCTCGCCGTCCTCCTGTTCAGGACCATCCCGATGGCCTTCCTGCCGGAAGAGGATCAAGGGTACTTCATTACGATCGTGCAGTTGCCGGACGGCGCCTCGAAGAAGCGGACTGATGCGGTCCTCGACAAGATCGAGGCGTACTACCTCGGCTTGCCGGCGGTCTACGGCACGCAAGGCCTGTCGGGACAGAACTTCGTCTTCAACACGCGAGGCACCAATACCGCGACCATGTTCACGCCCCTCAAACATTGGGATGAGCGAACGGGCAAGGAGCACCATATTAAGACCCTGATCGCCGGGGCGTTCCGGGAATTTGCCAAGATTCCGGAGGCGCTGATCCTGGCCTTTAACGCCCCGTCCATCAGAGGATTGGGCGCCACAGGCGGGTTTTCGGCGCAGGTGCAGGACCCGAGCGGCGGGGACTTCAAGAAGTTTGCCGCGGCGGCCGAGCAGTTTGTCGCGAAGGCCAGGCAGGATCCGGCGATCGGCGCCATCAGTTCGAGCTTCCGGGTCAGCGCGCCACGGGTGCAGGCCAAGATCAACCGCGAGCGGGCCAAGGCGCTGGGCGTGCCGATTTCGGAAGTCTTCGACACGCTCCAGGCCTTTTTCGGCAACTTCTACATCAACGATTTCGTGAAGTTCGGCCGCGTCTACCGCGTGCAGACCGAGGCGGAACCGCAATACCGGACCACTCCCGCCGACATCAGCAAGATTTACGTGCGCGCGCTGAACGGGCAAGGACCGAGCATGATCCCGCTCGACACGGTGGTGACGACGACTTACAACAGCGGCCCCGACCCGGTGACGCACTTCAACGGCTTCAATACCGCGCTCGTGCTGGGCGCTGCGGCGCCGGGCTACAGTTCCGGCCAAGCCTTGGACGCCTTGGAGCGGGCCGCGCAGGACGTCCTGATTCCGCAAGGGTTCGACCTTGATTGGAGCGGCATCTCCTACCAGGAGCGCAAGGCCGGCGCCGAATCGGTGCTGGCCTTCGGGTTCGGGCTCCTCATGGTGTTTCTCGTGCTGGCCGCGCAATATGAAAGTTGGACCGTGCCGTTCGCGGTGATCCTGGCCGTCCCGTTCGGGGTGTTCGGCGCCCTGTCGGCGGTGTGGCTCTCGGGCATGTCGAACGACATTTACTTTCAGATCGGCTTGGTGACGCTAATCGGCCTCTCGGCCAAGAACGCGATCCTGATCGTGGAGTTCGCCAACCAGCGTTATGAGCATGGCATGCCGCTGCGCGACGCGGCGATGGAAGCGGCACGGCTGCGGTTCCGTCCGATCGTGATGACCTCGATGGCCTTCATTCTCGGCGTGGTTCCGCTGGTGATCGCAAGCGGGGCGGGCGCAGCCAGCCGGCATTCGATCGGAACCGGGGTGATGGGCGGCATGATCGCGGCCACGTTTCTGGCCGTTGTCTTTGTGCCGTTGCTGTTCGTGCTCGTTCGGAAACTCACCCCGCGCAGCGCTGCGCGACCGGGAGGACCCTCGGCATCCCCCTCGCCGCCCGCGCAGCCGCAGGGAGACGGCGAGTCCCGCTTGCGGAGTGCGGAAAGCCGACCGATACATGCGACAGAAAATGTTCCGCTCCGCGGGTGACCCTGGGTGGTGAGCTGTCTCCCCTCACCGTCTCCTCTCCGGGGTGCCCGTTGCTCCGGGACCCATTGCGCTTTGCGAATGCAATGGGTGCTCGGCAACAGGCCGTGTGAGAGGGGGACGCAATGCGAGCCATAGGAAATGATCACGGCGATTGGACAGGAGGAGGGACATGGCAAGCGGAGACCGCACAGTGAGCCGTTCTTGCGCGATCAAAACCGAAACAAGACCGCGGGGCCATCTTGCCCTGTGGGGACTCCTGCTGCTCCTGGCCGGATGGCTCTCGGGCCAATCATCTGAAGCGGCGGCTCAATCGTCCCGTCCCGACGATGAGATCACGAAGCTGGCCGATGACGTCTATCTGTTTCGGCACCGCTTCCACCAGTCCATCTTCATTACCACGCCCAAAGGCGTGATCGTCACCGATCCGATCAGCCTGGAGGCCGCGACCTGGCTGAAGGGCGAAATCAAGAAGCTCACCGACCAGCCGGTGCGGTATGTGGTTTATAGCCACGATCACAACGACCACATCACCGGGGGGAGCGTCTTCGCCGACACGGCCGTCTTCGTCAGCCATGCCGCGGCCAGACCGAAAATTCTGGAAGAAGCGGATGCGAAGATTCCGGTCCCGGATCTCACCTTTACCGATCGGCTGTTCATCGATCTCGGCGGCAAGCGGGTCGAGCTGATCTACACCGGCCGGAACCACTCGGACAACAGCCTGGTGGTGCTGCTTCCCCAGAACAAACTGCTCTTCGCGGTGGACTTTATTCCGATTGAAACCGTCGCCTACCGGGCTCTGCCGGACGGTTATCCCGATGACTGGATCGAGTCGCTGAAGAAAGTCGAGCAACTGGACTTCGAGACGCTCGTGCCGGGCCATGGCAAGGTCGGCAAGAAGGAGCATGCGCGCCTCTTTCGCGGCTATCTGGAAGATCTTCGCGCCGCCGTGCAGGAGCAGGTGCAGAAGGGCGCGAGCCTGGAGGAGGCGAAGAAGACCGTCCGTCTTCCCAAGTACGAGCAGTGGCAACGATACGCGGAATGGTTCCCCGAGAATGTCGAAGGGATGTATCGCTATCTCTCCGAGCGTCGAAAGGGACAGCCCTGACATCTTTTATAACGAGGATGAGCAGCAGGGCCTGCGAACAATTGATGCGCCGGGCGATGCGCACGGTATAATGAGGCTGCCATGCGTCTGGCTCCCTTACTGCTCCAGAGACTATTCGACCTTGGTGCTGCCCATGCATTCGGCATCTCAGGCGATCATGTGCTCCCGCTCTACGAAGCGCTAGCGGACAGTCCTATCCGCTCGATCCTGACCACCCATGAGCCTTCAGCCGGATTCGCCGCTGATGCCTACGCGCGCCTCAAAGGGATCGGAGTGGCGATCGGTACCTACGGCGCCGGCGTCCTCAACATGGTCAATCCGATCGCCCAGGCCTACGCGGAAAAATCTCCGGTGCTCGTTCTCAGCGGCGCGCCCGATATGGCCGGTCGGGACCCAGATCTGCTGATCCATCACAAGGTCAAGACGTTCGACACCCAGCGACGCGTGTACGCAGAGATGACCGCCGCCAACGCAGTCCTGGATGATCCGAAGACCGCGGCTCGCGAGATCGACCGGGTGCTCGATGCGATGCAGCGCGAAAAGCGGCCGGGATATCTGGAAATCCCTCGCGACATGGCGTGGGCCGACATCGGCGTAGCCGAGGCGTGGACGGCAGTTGCTCCGCAGCGGGATCAGGCGGCGTTGACGGAGGCCATGCAAGAAATTGCAATACGGTTCAACCGGAGCCAGACCCCGGCGATTCTAGCCGGTATCGAAATTATGCGACTGGGTCTTCGGGATGACCTGATCAGACTAGCCGAGCGCTACAACCTGCCGGTGGCCACTTCGTTCATGGGAAAGGCGGTCTTTCCAGAGCATCATCCGAATTTCATCGGGACCTATATGGGCGCGGCCAGCCATCCGTACGCACGGGAGATGGTTGAGGGATCCGACTGCCTGCTCATGTTGGGGGTATGGCTGACCGACACCGAGACCGGACGATTCACGAGCGTGATCGCTCGCGGGACCTTGATGCAGGTGTTGGCCGACGAGGTTGTCATCAGCCGGCACCGGTATCACCACATCGGGCTCGCAGAGATTCTGCCCGCGTTGTTGAACCACTCGGAGATCAAATCGCGGGAATTTCGCAATGACTATCGGCCGGAACCCCCGGAACCGGACAATCAGTCCTTGGTCGCCGCAGTCTTTACCGAGTTGAGCTGCCTGGACGACAGTCGCTATATCTTCACGACGGACACCGGCGACTGCCTGTTCGGGTCGGTCGCATTGAATGCCGAGACCATCCTGAACCCTGGCTACTATACAAGCATGGGGTTTGGCGTGCCGGCTGTGTTGGGCGCGGGGCTGGCCGTCCCGGACTCTCGACCGGTGGCGTTGGTGGGCGACGGCGGGTTTCAGATGACCGGCATGGAGCTTGGGACGTTGGTTCGGTATGGGGTCGACGCGATCATCATTGTGCTCAACAACGGAGGATATCGAAGTCTGGAGGCGTTGGGGGGAAGGCGGGCCGTGTGGGATATCCATCCCTGGGATTATGTGGCGGTGGCCAGGGCCTTAGGGGCCGAGGGCACACGCGTGCATACACCGGAGGAGTTCAGAACCGCCCTGAGGCAGGCAGGTGAACGGACCGGGGTCTTACTGATTGAGGCGGTGCTCGCTCCTGATGATATTTCACCCACGCTCCGAAGGCTGGGCGGGAAAGGCTGACCGTCAAACTGGTGGCACGGGCCTTCAGAGGACAGGTCGATGGATGAAGCCCTGCAGATCCTTGAAGTGGACATCCTGTTCGTCGGGGGAGGGCCGGCCAACCTCTCGGGGGCGCTTCGCCTGACTCAGCTCATCGCGAACCATAACGCTCTGGTTTCCGCCGGCGAGACATCGGGCCCTCCTCTGGCCCCGCGAATCGCGTTGATCGAGAAGGGGCGCGATGTCGGCGCGCATGCGATCTCGGGCGCCATCTTCGATCCGATCGCGCTGGAAGAATTGCTGCCGGATTATCGCGAGCGAGGCTTTCCCTTCTCGCTTCACGTGACGCGGCACGGCCTGCGGTACCTCACGACCGAAGGGTCGGTCCGGCTGCCCAATGCGCTGCTCCCACCTTCCGACCGGCAGGACCACTGTTATATCGGCTCCCTCCAGAAATTGAACCTCTGGCTTGCAGAGCAAGTCGAAGCCGCTGGCGTCTACCTGTTTCCCGAGACCTGCGGAGTGCAGATCCTCTACGACGGAACGACGGTCCGCGGGGTGCAAACCGGCGCCAAGGGACTCGATGCCGGCGGCGGCAGGAAAGCCAATTACGAGCCGGGCACCGACATCCACGCCAATATCACCGTTTTTGGCGAAGGCCCTTATGGAACGTTGGCCGAGGATTTGATCCATCGGTTCAAGCTCCGCGAAGGCCGCCATGCGCAATCCTACGCCCTGGGCGTGAAAGAGGTGATCCGAGTGAAGTCGGGAGGGTCGCCGGGTCTCGCGATGCATACGATCGGCTACCCGCTTGGCTCCCGTGTCTTCGGTGGAGGGTTCTGCTACGGCCTCGACGAGAACCTGTTTGCGGTGGGCATGGTCTGCGGGCTGGATTGGGACGATCCGCAGATGGATGTCCACGCCCAACTCCAGCGGCTCAAGAAGCATCCCTTCATTCAGCAGTTCATCAAGGGCGGCGAGGTCATCGCCTATGGAGCCAAGACGCTCCCCGAGGGCGGCTACTTTGCCGTTCCGCGACCGTATGTCGACGGCGCGTTGCTCGTGGGCGACTCGGCCGGTTTGCTGAATGTCCCCTATCTGAAGGGGATCCACTATGCGATGAAAAGCGGCATGTTGGCGGCCGACACGATATTCAACGCCTTGCTGCACAACGACGCGTCCGCCGCGGGGCTCTCGTCCTATGAAGCCCGACTGGCCTCCTCGTACGTCATCCAAGATTTGTATCGGGTACGGAACTTCCGGCGTGCCTTCGCCTACGGTCGCCTGCCGGGCCTGCTCCTCGGAGGCCTGACGATGTGGACCGGACTCGGTCCATCCAAGCCTGCAGGCGTCCGGGAGGATTTCAGACACCTGCGACCGCTCGACCAAGCGGCTCGAGGCCGATGGGTTTCCGCGCCGGCCCGGTATGACGCCGGAGTGCTGGTTGACAAGCTGACCGATGTCTATCATTCTGGCACGCAACATCGAGAGGATCAGCCCTCACACATCCAGATCCTCGATCCAACGCGTTGTCTGACAGACTGTATCGCTCGATTCGGGGACGCGCCCTGTACGCATTTCTGCCCCGCCGGGGTCTATGAGGTAGTCGGCGAAAGAGCCGGATGCCGCATTCAGATCAACTTCGCCAACTGCGTGCACTGCAAGACCTGCGTGATCAAGGATCCCATCGACGTCGTCCCGGGAGATCAGGTGCAGAACATCGTCTGGCGTGCGCCTGCGGAGGGAGGACCGCGCTATCAGGGGCTGTAAATAGGCCGTATACCGGCCTCCGTTATCCGCCATCGGATGACGGGCCACGGATTGCGGACTGCGGACAACGGGGAACGGACCGATGAAGCTCGTCGCCTGTGTGAAACAAGTACCGGCCACCGACTCGAAGCTCGTCATCAAGGACGATGGGACCGATATCGAACGATCAGGCCTCAGCCTGGTGATAAATCCCTACGATGAGTTCGCCGTTGAAGAGGCGCTCCGGATCAGAGAGCGGCTCGGCGCCGGAGACGTGACCGTTGTTTCGCTGCGCCAGCATGCGGCTCAGAAGCCGGAGGAAGCCTTGCGAACGTGTTTGGCGATGGGCGCTGACAACGCGGTCTTGTTGAGTGATCCGGCTTTCGAGGGAGGCGACAGCTATACGACGGCGCTGGCGCTGGCCGCGGCGCTCAGGCGTCTGTCCTTCGACCTCCTGCTGTTCGGCAAGCAGGCGGTGGATGACGACTGTGGGGCCGTGGGAATTCAGGTCGCAGAGATGCTCGGTATTCCCCATGTCGCGGTGGTGAACAAGCTGGAAGTCGGGGCCCAGGGTCGCTGCATTGTGGCCCACCGCCAAATCGAAGGGGCGGTCGAAGTGGTGGAGGCGCCGCTCCCGGCATTGATTACCTGCCAGAAAGGCCTCAACGAGCCTCGCTATCCGTCGCTCTCCGGCATCATGAAGGCCAAACAGAAACCGCTGGAGATCTGGAACCGGGAGATGATCGGCCTCGAAGCCGGGACAGTTGGCGCCGCCGCAGCACAAGTCAAAGTCGTTCGCCTGGAGTCTCCGCCGGCGCGACCGGCTGCTCGAATGATTTCCGGCGACGCGACCGCTGCGGTCACGGAACTCGTGCGGTTGCTTCATGAGGACGCGAAGGTGATCTGACGGAAACGTGGCACGCGAGGTGTCCGGAGCAAGGAATGGCCAATCCGATCCTGGTCTTCTGCGAGCAACGCGACGGCCATCTGAAGAAGGCGGGGCTCGAAGCCTTAGGTCAGGCCTGCCGCCTGAGCAAGGCAGGTGGCCGGGACGTGGTCGCGCTTGTTGTCGGCTCCTCCGTCAGCCCCCTCACTCAAGAGCCGGCCAGTCATGGGGCCTCACGAATCGTGATCGCGGAGGACCCTGCGCTCTCGTCTTATTCATCCGAACTTTTTACGACAATTGTGGCGGACCTCGCCGCCGGGCTTAAGCCGGTCGCCATCCTGATGGGCGCGACCGCCATGGGCAAGGACCTCGCTACGAAGGTAGCGGCAAGGCTCAAGAGCGCCGTGATCCAGGACTGCGTGGCGCTGGAAATGGAGGCTGATGGCTCGCTGATCGCCACCCGGCCGATCTATGGGGGGAAACTGCGAGCGGTGGTGAAGCCGACGAATCCGCTCATGCAGGTCGTGACGCTCCGCCCGAACATCTTCTCACTGTTGGAATCGAAGCCCGCATCCGATGTTCCGATCGAAAGGCTCGCGGTCTCGTTCGACGGCACTCGACCGATGGCGAGAATCCGCGACGCACGCGCAACGGCGGACGACAAGAAAGAATTGACCGAGGCCTCGATCATCGTTTCGGGAGGCCGAGGCCTCAAAGGGCCGGATAATTTCATCCTGCTCGAAGAGCTCGCGGCGGCGCTTGGAGCCGCCGTGGGAGCCTCGCGCGCGGTGGTCGATGCGGGCTGGAGGCCGCATCGCGACCAGATCGGACTCACCGGAAAGACCGTCTCACCGCAGCTCTATATTGCCTGCGGGATCTCGGGAGCTATTCAACACCAAGCCGGGATGTCGTCCGCCCGGACGATCGTGGCGATCAACAATAACCCCAACGCCCCGATCTTCAAACTCGCCACCTATGGCATCGTCGGCGATCTCTTTGAAATCGTCCCGCTGCTGACCGAAGAAGTGAAGAACCTGAGGGCCGGATGAGCTCGCTTGGCGCCAAGACCCCGTTCGAGAATATCTATTCGCATGGCTTCGTTCGGGTGGCGGCCTGCACGCCAGGCGTCGACGTGGCTCGCCCGGCATTCAACTTGGACCAGACCGCGACCCTTGCGCGCGCGGCCTCGGCGCAGAAGGCGGCGCTGGCCTTGTTCCCCGAGCTCGGCCTGTCCGCGTACTCGAACGAGGATTTGTTCCACCAGGACGCCTTGCTGGACGCCGTCGAGTCGGCGATCTCCCAGCTCGTTCACGCCAGCCGCGAGTTAATCCCCGTGGTGATTGTGGGAGCGCCGATCCGGGCGGAGAGCAAGCTCTTCAATTCTGCGCTGGTGATCTATCGGGGCAGAATCCTCGGTGTCATACCAAAGACGTATCTCCCCAACTACCGTGAGTTTTACGAGAAGCGACAGTTCGCCTCGGCTCGGCATGCGCGTTCAAACCGCATCATGGTGTGCAATGAGCCGGTCCCGTTCGGCAACGACCTCATCTTCGAAGCCGCCAACCTCGCGGGCTTTGCCTTCCACGTCGAGATCTGCGAAGACCTGTGGGTCCCGATTCCGCCCAGCACCTACGCGGCCTTAGCCGGGGCCACGGTGCTCGCCAATCTGTCAGCCAGCGATATCACGATCGGCAAGGCCGACTACCGCAAACTGCTCTGCGCCTCGCAATCGGCCAAGTGCATAGCCGCCTACCTCTATTCGGCGGCCGGCCCGGGAGAATCCACGACGGATCTCGCGTGGGACGGGCATGCGTTGATCTATGAGAATGGGGATCTGTTGGCGGAGTCGACGCGGTTTCCCAAGCAGCCCGGGTTGATCACGGCCGACATCGACCTTGATCGCCTACGCCAGGATCGGATGCGGATGACCAGCTTCACCGACTGCGGCGCGGCCCAGCGTGAAGCTGCATCTCCCATGCGTCGCGTGACGTTCGAGTTCGAGGTTCCGCCGGGCGCGGTCCCTCTAGAGCGGCCCGTGGAGCGGTTCCCCTACGTGCCCAGCGATCCGGCGCACCGCGACGAACGCTGCGCAGAAGTCTACCGCATCCAGGTCCAGGGGTTGATCAAACGCCTGGAGGCCACTCGGATCGAGAAGGTGGTGATCGGGGTTTCGGGAGGATTGGACTCGGCGCAAGCGGCCTTGGTGGCCGTCGGCGCCTGTGATCAGATGAAACTGCCTCGCGCCAACATCTTGGGGTACTCGTTGCCCGGCTTCGGCACGAGCCGCCTCACCCAGGAGAACGCGCGCGAACTCATGCAGGCGCTGGGAATCGGCTGTCAGGAGATCGACATCCGTCCGTCGGCCCAACAGGTGCTCAAGGATCTTGGGCATCCGTTCAGTCGTGGGGAATCGGCCTACGATGTGACGTTTGAAAACGTCCAAGCCGGCCAGCGCGCGTCCCACTTGTTCCGGCTGGCGAACATGCATCAGGCGCTCGTCGTCGGGACGAGCGACCTGTCCGAACTGGCGTTGGGGTACACCACCTACGGGGTGGGGGACCATATGTCGCATTACGGCGTGAATGCGTCCGTGCCTAAGACCCTGATCCAGCATCTCATCCGCTGGCTCATCAAGACCCAGCAGTTCGATCAACGGACCAGAACGGTGCTTGAGCGCATCGTCAACACCCGCATCTCTCCCGAGTTGGTGCCTGGCGCGAGCAGCGAGCCGGCGCAACGCGCGGAGGCTGTCGTTGGTCCCTACGAACTGCAGGATTTCAACCTGTACTACTTCAGCCGGTTCGGGTACCGTCCCAGCAAAGTGGCCTTTCTCGCCTGGAAGGCTTGGGGAGATCGCCTGCGCGGCGCGTGGCCGGATACAGTCCCCGTTGATCAACGCCGTGAATACGACCTCGCCACTGTGCGCAAGTGGCTTGAGGTCTTTATCGTTCGCTTCTTCGAGTTCAGCCAGTTCAAGCGCTCGGCCATGCCCAACGGCCCCAAAGTGGGGTCCGGCGGTTCGCTGTCGCCTCGCAGCGACTGGCGCGCGCCCAGCGACGCGCGCGCCGAGGTCTGGCTACACGAACTGCGCGAGCGCTGTCCGCCGTGATCCCCGTACAATAGCTTCCTGGCCGAGTCCGACGCACTCGTTGAGGTCGGGGCGGGTCCGCCATCGTCCGGACTCATCACTCTTGATGCCCTCGGCCGTTCTGCGATCTGGATGGATGTGGGGTCAAGACGCGTGACTCGCCAGGCGGGATACTTGGGCGACCGTTGCTCGGGTGGAACCATGCTCTTCGCTCACGAAAAGGCCCTGATCCCCAGCACGTGCGAGCCGATCAACAGTTTCTGAATCTGCGACGTGCCTTCATAGATCGTCGCCACTTTCGCATCGCGGTAATACCGCGCGACCGGCGTTTCCTCGGAATAGCCATATGCCCCGAAGACCTGAACCGCGTCGGTTGCCGCCCGCCCCGCCGCTTCAGAAGCGAAGTACTTCGCAATGGAGGTTTCGATCGTGTTGGGAAGACCTTGGTTCTTCAGATATCCGGCCCGGAATACGAGCAGGCGCGCGGCATCCAAATCCACCGCCATGCGGGCGATCATGTCCTGCACCAGTTGAAAGCTTCCGATGGGCCGGCCGAATTGCCGGCGCGTCTTGGCGTATTCCGTACAGGCATTCAGACAGCCCTGTATGATGCCCACGCACCCGGCCGCGACGCTGTATCGCCCGTTGTCCAAGGCGGACATGGCGACTTTGAAGCCCTGTCCGACCGCTCCCAACAAGGCCGTCTCCGGCACCGAACAGTTGTTGAAGATCAGTTCTCCCGTATCCGAGGCGCGAAGCCCGAGTTTGTCCGTGATCGGCCTCGTTGCCAACCCTGGTGTGCCTTGGTCCACGAGAAAGGCCGCAATGCCGTCGTGGCCGTTGCCGGGGCCGGTCCGAGCAAAGACCAATGCCAGGTCGGCCACCGTCCCGTTCGAAATCCAGGTCTTGGTTCCGTCGAGCACCCACGCGGTCCCGCGCTTCACGGCAGTGGTTTCCATCGAGGCCGGATCGCTGCCCGCGTTGGGCTCTGTAAGGCCGAAGCAGCCCAGCATCCGACCGGCGCACAGGTCGGGCAGGTGCCGACGCTTCTGTTCCTCCGTTCCCCATTTCAAAATCGTGAGCGCGACCAGCGAGACTTGAACCGACAGGGTGGTGCGAAGCGAGGAGTCGGCGCGTCCCACCTCTTCGGTGAGGATGGCGTGGCTGATGTAATCCAGACCTGAGCCGCCGTACTCTTTTGGGATCGGCCCTCCGAGGAAACCCATTGCAGCCATGCGGTTGATCAACTCACGCGGAAACCGTCCGGCTCGATCGTTCTCCCCCGCGACCGGTGCGATCTCCTGCTCGGCGAATCGCCGCGCCGTTTCCCGTATCAATCGCTGCTCGTCGGTCAGCTCGAAATCCATGTTGCTCCTTTATCCTCCACTCTTGAATCGTTTCATCCTGAACAGGTCTTCCCGCTCGCGCTCTTCGAGGGCCTGTCGAATGTTTCTGACCTCTCGGGTCAGCGCGGGGAGCACCACTTCATTGAGCGCATTGATCCGGCGCGTCACCTTCTTGATTTCCGATCCCAGCTTCTTCAGCCGCATCTCCACCGCCACGCTGCGAAGGATCAGCTCCAGCGCCTGTTCGAAGCGCCGCGCCGTTTCGTCCACGTAGCTGGACTCTCCTGAGGGGGCGTACCCCCGGGCGTCCCACGCCCGGCCCACCGGGGCGTAGCGGACTTCCGAAAACCTGACGCCCCACACGTTGCGCTCGGTCAATTCGATGGACAACGTCCGCTTTGCCGCATGGCCGGCCGATCGGAGCGGCGCGCGGCCTTCCATGCCGAGCGCCAGCGTCAGCGTCGCCAGGGCGTGCCCCATCACGGCTTCCATTTGCGTCCGGCTTTCCGCCGCACGGTCCATGACGGCGAAGAACTCCCGCACCAGCGCCTCGCGCTTGCTGCGGAGCAGCTCCAGTCCCCGCCGAACGACCTCGCCCCGCCGCTTCAGCAGCAACAAATTCATTCTGGTGCGGCCGACGCTTTCCATAGGTCGTTAATCGTCAATCGTCATTCGTGTAAGGCCGGTATTGTCTTCAGGTACGATTGACGCTTGCCGAGTGACGTGTGACGTTGGCCCGTAATACCGTTCAATCAACTCCGGCTTCAGCCTGGTCAACCGCTCTTGCGGCAGATATCGCAAGAACTTCCACCCGAGGTCCAAGGTCTCTTCAATCTCACGAACACGCGATCCTTGGTTGACGAAGTGCTGCTCAAAGTCCTGGGCTAGCTTCAAGAAGCGCTTGTCGGACTCACTCAGACCGTCCTCGCCGACGATGGCGGCAAGACGCCGGACATCTCGCCCCTGGGCATAGCAGGCATAGAGTTGATCAGCCACCGCCCGATGATCCTCGCGCGTCTTGCCGGGACCGATCCCGAGATTCATCAGCCGCGACAGGCAGGGCAGCACATCGATGGGCGGAAAGACGCCTTTGCGATGCAGCTCGCGTGACAGCACAATCTGTCCCTCCGTGATGTACCCGGTCAAATCGGGGATCGGATGAGTCAGATCATCGTCCGGCATGGTGACGATGGGAAGCTGCGTGATGGACCCGGCTTTGCCCTTGATCCGTCCGGCCCGCTCATAGATAGAGGCCAAATCAGAATACATATACCCGGGGTAGCCTCGCCGGCCTGGGATCTCCTCACGGGCCGTGGCGATTTGACGCAGCGCGTCACAGTAGGCGGCCATGTCGGTCAGGATGACCAGCACGTGGCGACCGAGCGTGAACGCAAGGTACTCAGCCACGGTCAGGGCAAACCTCGGTGTCAGGAGCCGTTCGATCGTCGGGTCATCGGCAAGGTTGAGGAACATGACGGTGTGCTCCATGACCCCGCCGCGCTCGAACTCATCGAGAAAGAACGAGGCTTCCCGGAACGTGATCCCCATCGCCGCAAAGACAATCGCGAACGAAGGGGACTGTCGCCCTTCTTGGCCTCCCGAGGCCGGCGGCTGTCCCCGCACCTTGGCGTGGCGAACGATCTGAGCGGCGACTTCCTTGGCCGGCAGGCCGGCCCCGGAGAAAATCGGCAGCTTTTGCCCGCGCACCAGCGTGTTCAGCGCGTCAATCGTGGAGATCCCGGTCTGAATACAATGCGAGGGTTTGTCGCGCGCGACCGGATTCAGGGGCTGTCCGACGATGTCCACGCGGGCGTCGGGAATGATCGACGGCAGACCGTCGAGCGGGACGCCGGCACCGCTGAAGCGCCGCCCCAAGAGATCGGGCGAAAGATCCATTGCGGCGGCCGATTCCGTGAGCCGGACTCGGGTCCCGGTCACTCCCAAGCCCGTTGTCTCCTCCAGCACTTGGATCACGGCATGCTGTTCGGACAGCTCGATGACTTGACCTCGCCGGGCCTCCCCGGTCGCGAGAATGATCTCAACCAGCTCTCCAAGGGAAGCCTTGGTCAGCTTCTCCGCAAAGAGGAGCGGTCCGGCAATGCCGCTCACGGTCCGATATTCGCGGGTGATCAGATCATCCATCTTCCACCACCGACTTGCCCACCTGACGCCTCCGGCCGCACCCTCTACGCCTGTGCCTCCTGCTGCATGTTCTCTATCATGGTTCGGGCCTGCTGGATGCAATCGTCCGGAGGCGTCTCCTTCATGCGTTCCAGCTCGCTTCTCAACGGCGAGGCGAGGAGTTGCTCGATCGGACGGCCTTGCTTCAGCATGGCCTGGCAGTAGGCGAGAAACTCCATCTGGGCCTTCAGCATCCAGTACTGCTTCCCAAGCGGACAGGCCGCGTCAATGTCGGAATAGGCATTCTGTCTGAGATACTCTTCTCGTATGAGGCGGCTGACCTCTAACACGATGCGCTCCTGATCCGGGACCGCATCAATCCCCACAAGCTGCACGACCTCCTGCAGGTCTTCTTCTTTCTGGAGAAGCGCGGCCAACTCGGTTCGAAGCTGCGGCCAGTCCGGAGCCACCTGCGTCTGAAACCAGGGGTCGAGCGCGTGGGTGTAGAGGGAAAAACTGCGCTTCCAATTGATGGCGGGGAAATGCCGCCGATGCGCCAGATCCGAGTCCAAGGCCCAGAGCCCTCCGGCCGCCTGGATCGAGCCTTGTGTCACCGGCTCTGAAAAGTCGCCCCCGGGTGGGGAGATGGCCGAGACGATCGTCACCGCCCCCTGTCGGTCCGGTTCTCCCAAGCAGCGGACCCGTCCACCACGTTCATAGAATCCGGCCAGCTTGCTGGCCAAATAGGTGGGATATCCTTCCTCTCCCGGCATCTCTTCCAGCCTGGCGGAAATCTCACGCGTCGCCTCTGCCCAGCGCGACGTGCTGTCGGCCATGAGGGCGACCGCATAGCCCATATCCCGGTAATATTCCGCGATCGTGATGCCCGTGTAGATCGACGTCTCCCGCGCCGCCACCGGCATGTTCGAGGTATTGATGACCAGGACCGTGCGCTCCATGAGCGGCAACCCGGTGGCGGGATCTTTCAGGTGGGGAAACTCGGTCAGGACCTCCGTCATTTCGTTGCCCCGCTCTCCGCACCCGATGTAAACGATGATATCGGCCTGCGCATACCTGGCGAGCGTCTGCTCAACCACGGTCTTGCCGGTTCCGAACCCGCCGGGCACTATCACAGTTCCGCCGGAGGCAAGGGGAAGGAGCATGTCGAACACCCGCTGGCCGGTGATGAAGGGCACGACCGGAGGAAGCCGTTCGGCGACGGGGCGGGACGTCCGCACCGGCCAGCATTGCAACAAGGTCAATGGACCGTGACCATCGAGCCAGGCCACCGGCTCCTCGATCGTGTAGGCGCCTCCCTCAATCTTGGAGAGCGTTCCCGATAATCCTGGGGGGACCAGGATGCGATGTTCGATCTTTGCGGTCTCCTGGACAACTCCCACGCAGGTTCCGCCGCCGACGGCTGTTCCGGGACGGGCCACCGGAGTGAACGCCCAGCGTCGGTCTCTGGACAGGGCCGGCAAGGTCAGGCCGCGCGCAATCCAATCACCGTACTGGGCCGCGATCACGTTCAATGGACGCTGGACCCCGTCGAAGACGGTGCCAAGCAGACCGGGCCCGAGTTCCACTTGAAGCGGTTCTCCTGCATCGGCCACCTCTTCCCCCAGCATCAGGCCCGTGGTGTCTTCATACACTTGAATCGTCGCTTCGCTTCCTCGCAGACGAATCACCTCCCCGAGCAATCCTGTCTTGCCGACCGCGACACGATTGAACATGCGGGTCTGTTCCATGCCCCGCGCGAGGACGGTCGGCCCCGAGATCTTGATGATCGTTCCGCTCATCGTTTGAGTTTCAATTGATATCCGATCGCCCGCCGGAGGAGGCGGGCGAGATAGTGCTCCCGCATGTCTCCCTCACGTGTGGCCTGAGAGACCGGGATGGCATAGAAGACCGGGCTCACCGATTCCTCCATCTCGCTCAGGCTCTTCTCTGGAAGCCCCCACCGGTACTCCTCGTTATAGATCACGATTCCGGCCTTTCTGCTGCAGAGGAGCGAGAGTAGTTGCTCGGCGGCCTCCTCCTGGGCGCCCACTTCGCGCACATCGACACCGGCCAATCGGAAACCCAGCGCGGTATCGGGATCGGTGATGACGATGAGTCGAGCCATCTACTCCTCACTCTCGTTCAGCAGGTTTAGGTTGAGGCTGAGTCTGAGCTTGAATGCCTCACCTGAGCCTTGACCTTAGCCTCAACCTTCTGCTTCAGACGATCAGCCATTCCTCGACTTGCTCCGGTTGCATTCCCGCAGCCTTCCCTCGCAGGATCATCCGGAGGTTGCGGATCTCGTTCGTCTTCCGTTCAAGGTAGACGATCGCCGGGCCAATGCCCAACGGGTCTGGCCGAGAGAGGCCGACGGCGTGGCGGACGGCCGCACGGTCCAATTCTCTCTCGACGAGCGGGGGAGATACGGAGTCCCTGGCTCGAAACAGGTCGGCCAGCCATCCATAGGAGGTGGCGGCAAGGCGGTTGAGTCCCTCGCGCAGATCGGGCGCGCCGATGACCGCCTCATACTGAGTTCGGGTGAACCGGCCCCCTGCCTCAAGGAAATGGCGGCCGGCCTCTATCGACAAAAGAGCGCGACGTTCAGCCAGGTAGCGGAGCGCCGTCAGAAGGTTCGCCTTATCCGCGAGAAACACGAGATAACTCCTGACGGCTCGGTCATGATCATCTCCGTCAACCGCGAGTCGGCATGAGCGCATAAACGTAAATCGGTCGAGTTCAGACTCAAGCGGTTGCAGGTCGTCGGCCTCCCCAAGTTGGTTCAGCCCCGATCGAACTGGACGAGCGAGCGGAAGCCGCCACAGCTCCAGCAAGTGAGCCACGGCTTGCATGGTCGGCGCTCGCGCAAGTTCGGCCACGGCGATGTCGTCGAGGACCCCCACCGGAAACGTCATGGCCAAGACCTCCTCGACCGGCGCCGCCGCCCGTTTGCCGCGCAGGACGGTTTTCAGATTGTAGACGTCCCATCGGAGGAGGAGCGCGTCGAGCAATTCACGCGATCGATCGGAGAAGAAGCGCCGAAGGATGCCGAGGGTCTCCACAAGGTCTCGTCGCAGAGCCTCATCGAGATAACCGATCGTCCGGAGGCCCTGGGCGCGATCGAGCGTGGCGAGGATGGGCTCCAGCGCGCGCGCATACGGCAAACTCTTCAGGGCATTGATCAGGGCATCAAGGGTCGCCTGCTCCAGCAAAGACGCATACTGGTCCCGGCGGAGGAGGCGGCCCTCCATGGCGCGGATCCTCGCATTGGTGTAGGCATAGTCGTCCATTTGTCGTCCAATCTCTTAGCCCGCATTATTCATGACGATTCGTCGCGTTCCACCCGTTGCATTGGAAGCGCAACGGGTACCCGGCACTCGCCAAGCGTTGGACCCATTGCAATGAAAAAGAGCAATGGGTACCCCCAAGCACAGCCGCGAAGGACCAAGGCGTACTTGAAACAGTACGTCGAGGGGCGCACGGCGCGATGAATAAAGAGCGCCATGTCTGTGCGCGCCGCCGAGTTGGTGAGGCGGCCGGACCTGAGCGGCGAGCACGCCCGCCATACCAAGCTTCGCTTGAGCCGCCGCGTCCGATCACATCGCGGCGGAGAGATACTTTGCCTTCGACTTCTCATGTAGGCTCTGTCGCAGCGGCGAATCGGGGCGCCCGTTGCTCCTCTGTTGCAATGGGCCAAGGCAGCAGAAGCGTTCATGAATAATGCGGGTTAAGGCTGAGGTTAAGACGAAGGATTCGCCCACGACCGGGCTAACCTCAACCTGAGCCTCGGCCTTACCCTTCTCTGAACAACAGTCGGTTCAGTTCGATTGTCAGGGCCGGCTTAGCCTTCGCGAGGCGCGCCGCAAAGGAGTTCGTGAGCACCTCGCCGTTCGCCTCAAGCGCGATCCCCAGTAGGAGCGCATCCTGATGCCGCTCTTCCACTGCGAGGCCTCGTTGTTTCAGACTCTCCTCAAGGAATGGCCGCTCCCGATTGTCAACGAGCACGCGAGGCGATTGAGAAGGGGATGCGGCCAGCACTTCCGCCAGCAGGGCCCTGAGGACTCGCGTCCGAGCATCGCCGGCGAGCGACAGGGCTTTCTCGCCGGCGTGTCGCCACACGGCATCCAAGATCTCTCGCTTGGCCTGCAGCACGATCTGGCGGCCGGCCAGCGCGGCGCGGGCCAGCAGTGCGGCCCGCCGGGCAGAAAGGTCTCGACGAATGATGAGATCGACCTCAGAGGCCAAAGCGTCGCATTCCCGCTTCGCGTCAGACAGGAGCCGCTCGGCTTCCACCTGAGCCTGATGCAGGATCGCGTCGCGTTTGGCTCGTCCCTCTTCCAACAGCGCCTCGATGAGCCTGTCGTACGGCATCGTGAGACTCACTTCAGCGCGAAGAGAATCAGAATGGCCACGGTGAAGCCGAAGATGACCAAGGTTTCCGGGATGACGAGTAATATCAACATCGTCCCGAAAGTCTCGGGCTTCTCCAAAATGGCGCCAATCGCCGCTGCACCAATCTTAGCCTGCGCCAACGCGGTAGCCAGCGCGGCCAGTCCGATCGCCAGGCCCGCACCGATGGCGACGAGTCCGATCTCTGTCATGATTCCCCCTCCATGGTTGTCCCCCCCCTCCCTCACCCTCGAACGGGCGGGGTCGCGTGGAAATGCCGAAAAGGCTTGTACGGCCTGCCGCCAGGCGCAAAGAAGTTTTCGAAAAATTCCACATAATGGAGCCGGAGCGATTGGATGGTCGGCGAGAGGATGCCGAAGACGACATTGATCCCGTGGAGTGCTCCCGCGACGACGATGCCCACGAAGACGTTGCCCACCAGGCCGCCCAGCTTGTTGGCGGCAAAGGCGAGCGCGGCCGACGCGACACCGATCCCCATCAGACGCAGGTAGGAGAGCACATTGACGAGGTTATGCAGTTCCATGACCCCGCGGCCCCTTCCGAAGATAAAGATGATCAGCAGCGCGCACAGGAGTCCGACGACCTCGGCCGCCATCCACTCGCGCGGCACGAGTCCGGCGGCGCTTGCGATGAGAGAGATGAATGACAGCACCAGCACCATGCCGCCGCACTTCGTCAGACACTCCTGCCGGTTCCCATGCCGCCAGGCCGAGTGCGCACCCAGCGCAAGCCCTAACACCACATGCGCCGTGCCGATTCCGATGGATAGGGAGAGAAGAGGCAGGAACGCCTGCATGCGGTTCAGCACCGGATGCAGACCGACGGACCCGCCCAGTTCCCCAAACAGCTCCCCGAACAGGAAACCGAACAAGATGGCCGAGCCCGAAGCCCACAGGAAGATGGTCGAAAGGTCGCGAACGAGCGGATGGGAACGGTGCCGTCGGCGAACCATGGCTGCGGCGACAAGCAAGAGCAGCCCATAGCCGACATCGCCGAGGATCACGCCGTAGAACAGGGGAACACACACCGCCATATAGGGGGTCGGATCGATGCTCCCGTACCGTGGCAAGGCCACGACCCGGGTCAATGTCTCGAACGGCCGGGCAACGACCGGGTTCCGCAGTGTCACCGGAACAGTCGCCCATTCCTTGGGAGCAACCGGACATGCTTCCAATACAACCTTGCCGCCGAATTCGTCTTCGATCCTGAGACGCAAGGCGGTGAGCATCTCGCATGGGACCCAGCCATAGATCAGGAGAGCCATCTCGGTGTGATAGAAATACAGGCTCACTTCAATATGTTCGAGACCGCACACAATCGCATCGTAGTACTCCGCCAATTCCTGACGCCGCTGGAACGCCACGGCTTTCAGCTCCCGGCGATAACGGTCCGCCTCGCGGGGAAGGTCCGTCTTTTTCTGAAGGAGCAGGCGCATGGCCTCTCCCAGGGGTTTATCCGCGACGGAGACGGGCAGCCGCAGTTCGGCGATGCCTTCTTCCCACAACAGATTGCGAACTCTGGCGCTATGCACCCTTGGAAACATCAGCAGCACCACAAGGGAACGTGCGTCTATCCGTGTATGGAACAGCTCATAACGATTGTCCGTGATCTTGGCCATCATTTCGCGCAGGAGCGGCAGGAGAGCGCCGGAACCTTCGCGCTCATCGAGCGTCACGCCGAGGTGGTCTAATTCCTCGCTGTCCTGGATGAACCGTAAGAACGGAGCCAGCCCCGCCAAGGCCCTCTCGTATTTGGACAGGAGTGCCAGCTCTTCCTCACTTGTCTTCAGCCTGGTCGCAAGGTCATCAACATGACGACCGATCTCCCGGACCAGACCGGCGAGGCGGGTGAGGCCGTCTTCCGTCAGTTCCGGATGTCGAGTGGGGCGTGCGATCATTCGCTCATCCGCCGGAATCTCCGGAAGGAGCAGAAGCAGGCGGCGCACGTCTTCGCGCAATCGTTCCAGTTCAGCTCGTCGCCGTCGGGCGGCTTCATCCATCATCTGCGGCCGAAGGGGAACCTGAGCCGCTTCCAATGGGGTCGACTCGATATGCAGGACGCCAACCTCCTGGAGCGTCGAGGTGACTCGGTCGATAAGCGTCCGGGGAGAGGCCACTCGTACCTTTGCCATTGGCTCAATCATTCATCAGCCTGTAACCGGCTCTCGGGGCCATCCTGAAGCGAGTCGTCCGCGGCTCCCTTTGAGCTCGGCAGAATCCGCTCAAGCACCAGTTCGACCGCCTCGTCCATGCTGCCCATGCACCGGGCCTTCAGATTGCCTGCCTTTGCCCGTATCTCCGTGAGCAGTTGTTCAGCCTCACGTGCTGCCTCCGCGATGCTCTTCGCCTCGGCCTCCGCCTTCTTCCGCTCAAGAGAGCGACGTGTCTCCAGTAACAGGGTTTCAACCTGGGCCCTCGCCCTCGCGAGAAGGGCCGTCGCTTCCTGCTGCGCCGCCTGGACCATGCCGTCCACGCTCTGCTCGGCAGCTTGGATGTGGATGAGAATCTCCGGAGACTGCTGATCCGAAGGCTCCGACATAGCTGCCTCAGATTGGGACCACTCAACTGTCCGAGTGAAGTAATTCATCGACCCTGGCGGCCGGCACGCCGGAGCCGACCGCGCCGAATCGGGTCATGATGGATGAATGGACGGCAATGAGTTCTCCTTGGCTGTTGAAGATCGGACTCCCACTGCCGCCACTCGTGGTCTGGGCATCATGGATAATGCGATTCGGCACGGCATCGCTCACGTGGCCTTGCGTGGTCAGCGGTCTGACAAGCCCTCGGTCGGCCAGGTCTTGCATCAGCTTCTGCAAATTGCGCTCGGCTCCTTTCAAAAGCTCGGTGGCAGCGTGTTCATCCAGCCTCGCCAAGATCCCTTCCAGACCTGAGGGGTAGCCAACAACGACGACCGCTTCGCCAGGGACTGCCTGAGGCGATGGCTTCTCCAGGGGAACCGGCGTCATGCCCCTGGGCTCCGGAGTGAGCTGGGCCAGCGCCACATCTCCTTGCTCAGAGAGCTTCAGGACGGTGACGTCATAGGCCTGCGCCCGGCCGGGGAAATAGGCACGCATGATCACCAGGCGCGGCTCGAGACCGGCTTGGAGCATCTCCGCCGTTCCTTTCGGATCCATGGACCAGGGCTCGGCGAGGTGCCGATTGGTCACGATACGCCCCTCCGCATCGATCAGAAAGCCGGTGCCGGTGTACTCCAACAGGGTATGGGGCGCCTCCTCTTTGTCGCCCTTTTCGACAAAGCCGTAGGCAATGTACAAGAGGCAGGTTGACGGGCCGAACCGTGTGATCAACAGTTCGGCATTGTTCCGTTCAGCCTCCAACGTTCTCAGACGTAGGGTCAACGCCTCGAGTGCTTCCGATGAAGCGCCTTTCTTGCGCTGTTCCTCCACCATCACCATTAAACGTTGTTCTTCCGTCTCATGGATCGCCAAGGTCTCGGTCAGCCGCCTCCGTTCGTCTGCGCTGTTCTGCTCCAATTCGGCCAAAGAGATGCGAGACAGCTCAAGCTCCCTCAACAACGAGGCGATATGGCGTTCATGAGCCTGTTGCGTGAGGTAGTTATAGTAGGCCAGCCCTCCGATGGCCGCGATGAGCATCACGAGCAAGCCGACCACGACCACTTGCGTCGCCAGGGTGGCATTCCGCACGATCTCAAAGGCGAGTTGGCCGACGAAAGACCGGAGGGTCACGCGTCCGTCAGCACGTCCAGCGGAAGCGACGTCGCGGGCATCTTGCAGAATCTCCTTGAGCTGCTTGCAAAGCGTATATTCTTCGGGGCGGATGCGGAACCGGAGGGTGGGGCCGTTCGGCCCCAGTTGAATCACGTCCCTGTCACGAAGAATGATTTCCTCAACCGCTTCGCGATTCACCAATGTCCGTGCTGCCGGATCGCAGTTGCGCAGCCGCATCTCGCAATTCGCCTGGAACATCTCGGCTTGCAGAGGCGCAACCGGGCACTCGCCATTTGCGGGAAAAGATACATCGACGCCGGGGGCGCTGCCGAATGTCACCGGCGCGCGTTGGAAGAACTGCGTCTCCCCTCGGCGACGCCCCGAAAGATGGATGAGCGAAAATCTCAAACCGCTGCCGGACGGCCGGCGAAGCGCGGCATCAGGCGCGTCGTCGAGGACGGGTGCGTGCATCATCTCGCGGCTCGTGACTGTCGCCATCGTGATCGCGCTCCGACCGTCGGACCATTGCTTCCCTACAGACCGGAAGGACCACCACCCTCTTTCACGATCTGTCGCCTCTTCGCCAGAGCCTCTGCCTGGATCAGGTTCTTGCAATGGTCGCAAATCCAATGTCCATACAAGAGGGCCGGTCCCATCTGCCCGCAAAGCAGACAATGGCTGGGCTTTTCGTACGGTGATGTCTCTTCACTCTTCTTTTCGGGCTTCATGTCTGTTTGGTCGTCTGCCTTCATCATGATGCCCTCCCGCGTTTGTGCATCTTTAAGAATCGACAACGTGCCGACAGTCGCGCTATCAGCCGATCATGTCGCCCCTTGCTCCCACCTTCGGATGAGCCAGATGGGATGCAGGCGCCAAGGGCTCGCGTTGTCATGTTGTCTGCCGTTTCATCTCCCCAGGATCAACGCGATCCTCGGAGCCGTGATCATCTCACCCCCGCCCTCCCGGCCGGCGCTCGATCGGGACATAGCCTCGGCCATGCGGGCCGTCATAAATCTGGTCCGGGCGGAAGAGCTTATTGTCCTTGATCTGCTCCAGCCAATGGGCCAACCAACCGCTCACGCGGGCCATCGCAAACACACAGGTAAAGAAGTCTTCATCAAGACCCATCGTCTTGTAGAGCACGCCGGAGTAGAAATCCACGTTGGCGTGGATGCCCTTCCCAGCCAGCAACTCCTCCCCCACACGCTCGACCTCTTCTGCGAGCTTATAGAGGGGGGAGCGCCAGGATTCTGCCAGGAGCCGCTGCGCCAGCTTTTGGAGAATGATGGCTCTCGGATCTTTCACCTTGTAAATGCGGTGTCCGAAGCCCATGAGCTTCTGCTTCGCGGCCAGCCTCTGCATGATGTACGGCCGGACATGGTCCACGGATCCGATCTCTTCCAACATGTCCACGGTCTCTTGAGCGGCTCCGCCGTGTAACGGTCCTTTCAAGGTGCCGATGGCCGAGGAGACCACGGTGTAAGGATCGGCCAGAGTGGAGGCGGTCACCATGCCGCTGAAGGTGGACGCGTTCATCGTATGTTCAGCATGAAGGATGAGGCAGGTGTCGAGCATCTTCGCGATCAGAGGGTCCGGGACCGTTTCAGTCAGCATGTAGAGAAAGTTGCCGGCATGGTCCAAATCATCGCGGGGCTGAACCTGCTCGTCACCGCGCCGGAGCCGATGGTATGCGGCCACAATCGTGGGCATCTTGGCGATCAGCCGGACGGCCGACCAGTATTGCACCTGAGGATCCAAGACGTGCCTGGCCGGATAAAACATCCCAAGAGCCGCCACGGCCGCCTGCAGCGCATCCATGGGATGGCCCTGTTCCGGCAAACACTTGATGAGATCCGTGATCCGATACTTGATGCGCCGGTGCTGGGTCACATCGGATGTGAACCGATCGAGTTCCGTCTGATCCGGCAGGCGATCGTAGAGCAGCAGGTAGGTCGTCTCCAGAAAGGAACTGTGTTCCGCCAATTCTTCGATTCGAATCCCGCGATATTCCAGCAGACCAGTCTCGCCATTCACGAAGCTGATGGAGGACCTGGCGGCGGGCACACCGGCAAGCCCGGGTGAAAACTCCCGCCGGACAGCTTCCGAGCTAGCCGTCGCCTCAGGCGTGGTCGCCTTCACGTCTCCCTTCATGGTCCTGACCTCTGTTGAGGATGCGTGACGCACTTCCATCCGAAGCCCGCGCACCCGCTGGGATTGCCGCCACGGCCCCGCTTGCCGGCCTGCTCCATCCTGTTCTTCACGATAATCGGATCCAGCCGTTCCCCGCAGATCACGCAACGCCAGCCCTCGGCCAAGCCGGCCCCTTCCTCGAACTCCTCCCAAACCAGGAGCCCGCCGCATCGATCACACCGATCAGGACGTTCTCGCTGCGCGCGCTCGGTCCCGCTGGCTTCCGTCGTCAACATGGTCGCTCCTTTGCCCTCTCTGTTGTGAGAGAGAAGCATGGGATGTGCCTGTACCCTTCCCGCTTGGCCGTTCGGAACCACCTGGTATCACAAGTACTTTGATGCAGCGGATTTGAGGAAAGGAGTCTGTTGCGAGCCCGTTTGGGGTGTTTTAGATCATGAGTCACGTCGTGACTGTCGCAAAATACCTCAGAGCATGGCTTACCCATCGCCCCAGAAGAATTCGTCCCAGTTGACGGTCTTGTCCCACCACTGCTTGTGGCGCTTGACGTCGTGCAAGGCCGGCGGCGTCACCTGGTAACAGTAATCCCAGATCGCGTCCGCGACCTTGGCGCTGATCCCGCCGTCTCTGGATTCCAGCATGTCCATGAAGCGGTTCATGGCCGCGTAGGTTCTCTCCTGATCACCATTCTCGTAGGCGTGACGCACGACGTGGAGTTGGTCGAGATAGATCTCAAACCTCGTGGATTCCCCATTGACGAGCGCAGCCCCCTGCTGGGCCACCACGAACCCCGTCAACTCCTCAAGCCATCCGTCCCGCGGCACCACAGACCCTGATTCGCCGCTCACCGGAAGGAGGAGGATCGCGGCTACGAGGCCAGCTCGCCACATCGCCTGATTGAATGTCGGCTTCATGGTTCAGCCCTCCGTTTCGTGTCAGTCTCCACGCTCGGTTCCGGCCGCCTTCCCGAACAGGAAGGTTGGGAAGGACAGGCGCGAAACGTGGAGGAGGCCGAAGCCCGCGTTTCGCGCCGCGAGGCGGGGCTAACCGCTGAACAACCCCGCGCCTATCTCCGCCGCTTCACCGCGACCCAACGAAATAGATGTGCCCGCCCAGATGCCAATCCTTGTGCAGCGGACACCAGACGCGGAACAGCAATCCCGGGCCACTCACGCGGGCCCCCTCGAACTGCGCCGTGCTCACGATGATGCGCTTGGTCTCACCCGGAGGCACGCTGACACGAATGGGCTTCAAGTGGTAGACCATTCCGGCTTCCTCCCCGGGCGCCAGCGCTTCCGTGCTTTTTTCCGCCGTCATCTCAAACATGCCTCGGACAGCGAACGCGTGCTCTTCCTTCGTGGGATTCTCCAAGATAAACGTGAGCCCGCCCTTCAAGTCCTCGTCGTCCATCATCACCTGGTTGGGCTGCCAGATCGCCCACCTTGGAGGCATCATCTCCGAGGCCACCCATCGAATCTCGCCTGCCTGTGCCGTCTCGCCGGCGAATAAGCCGACAAGGAAGACGACGGCAAGGCCTGCCGCATAGCCTATGTCTTTCCATTTCCTCATGGCCCGTCCTCCTATCTCACCGGATCTCCGTTCTCGCACACCGACGATCCTGAGCGGGTGAGTGTGCACGGCACCACCGACTGCTGACGCTCACCTCCTTTCCCGTGCCTCCCGTTCAAGACCCGCCGAGTCGTGTTCGCAACTCCACCATATGGTCTGGCATGGTCGCGCACAATGAGCAGGTGGCCTCATTTTGTGCCTGGGGCGACGGCCTCAGTTGATCGAGAAGGCGTTGCCGCGGAAGTCAGGGAGCGGTGGGCGGACTGGTGCGCGCTAGTCGGCATGGCAGCGAGCCGGTCCCCGGAGGAAAGGCGATCGCGAGGGCCTGGAGCCGGCTGTGGGCGCCCAGTTTTGCAAGGATGTGTTGGATGTGATTGCGCACGGTCTTGGGACTAATGCTCAGGGTCTCGGCGATGCGCGCGGATGTGGCGCCGGTGGCTACCAAACGAAGGACTTCCCGCTCCCGTTCGGTGAGCGGGAGGGTTGCCGGGATGTCCGGCGGCGAGTCCGGCCGGATTTCCGCTACGGGCGATCCGGGAGATCCGAGCACGACTTGCAGCTCCTGTACCAAGTGTCGGGCCCGCACTTGGTTGGTGATATCTCGAAACAAATGGGCGATCCAAAAGACGTTCGGTTTGCGGGAGGGGACCGGCAGCGTGCTCACGTTCAACCAGAGGAGGCGGCCGTCCTTCGTTCGTGTCTGCATGTCGAACTGTCTGACCCCGCCGCCGCTTCGGATGCGGCTCGCGATCGGGCAGGTCGGCGAGCACAGGGGTTGACCGTTCAGCGTCTCACCGCGAATGATCTCACAGCAGGGACGGCCCATGACCTCCTGGGCGTTGAACCCCAGCAAGCGTTGAGCGACTCGATTCCAGAACGCCACCTTCCCGTCCTGGTCCACCACCATGGCGCCCTCAGCCGCCCGTCCCAGCATGGCGGTGAGCTGTTTCATGGTCGTTGTCCGCGAACAGTTCGCAGCGAATAGCCCGGACTCGGCTTTCAGCTACTCACGACGTACTTGCTGTTCGTTCTGCTCCTTCGCCTCGGCCGCCGCAGCAACCGCTAGCCGTGAAAGCTCCTGCTGGAGCCGGTCCCGTAATTTCATGAGAGCCTTGAGGCGCGGCGACCGCCAGACCGCCAGCGGAGTACCTTGGTGAACCTTGTCGCCGCCATGGCTCTGATCCGAGCGGCGACATGTGGACCAGCCCGGTTGCGTGCCTCGTGCCCTGCCTCTCGCCGCTGCTCCCTCTTGAATCATGCTCGGGCAATTCCAGAGTTAGCCCGGCCACCGGACGCCTTCAGGCGCTCGGGGCTGTTCAGTTTTGGGCGGTCCGCTATGTCGTTCCACGTCATGGAACTGTGCGGGGGTCACGAGATTGCAAAAGTTGAACAGCTCATTCGCCGCCACGCCGGGAATCCCTCCCTCACGAGCCTCCAACATGTCCATGAACCGATTCATGGCCAGATAGGTCGCATGGATGTCCCCTGCCGCGTACGTTGTCTGTACCAGCCGTACCTGGTCGAGGTAGAGATCCCAATCGGCTCTCGGATATTCCTTCTTGTAATAGGCGTCCCCCTTGTAGAAGATGATGGCGCCGTGGATGTCGTCAATCCAGGTGAAGGGGCGCGAATCTGCCTGTACAGCCATCGGTGCCAGCACGCAGGCGAGTCCCGCAACCAGCGCCATCGCCGTCATGCTTATGTGAGTGCCGTGTTTCATCGTTGCACCTCGGAATGATTGTGTCTGACTCACTGTGCCGTTCGTTCTGTTCACTCCTCCCAGAAGAACTGCTCCCAATCCACGCGCTTGTCCCACCATTCCTTATGTCGTTTGACGTCATGCAAGGACGGTGGGGTCACCTCGTAGCAGTAATCCCAAATCGCATCGGCGGCCTTGGGATTGATGTCCCCTTCTCGGACTTCCAACATGTCCATGAGGCGGTTCATGGCCATGTAGGAGCCGTTCCAGTCACCTCGGTCATACAGACTCCGCACCAGGGTGACCTGGCCGATGTAGGGATCGAACGATCCTGGCTCATCCTTGGCCTGGGCGATTCCTCGCTGGACGACGACAAAGCCGGTCAGTTGATCCACCCAGCCTGCCGTGCTTGCAGGACTGGCTCCCGACTTGAGCGGCGTCAGGAGCAATATCGCTCCAAGGAAACCAGGCGCCAGGGCTGCGATGAGCGATCTCTGGCAAACAATCCGGTCCATGGTTCATTCCCCCTCTCTTTTCTTCTCTCACAGGCCTGCGCTCTGATGGACCCGGCTCCTCCGTCTCGCGTGAAGACCGCTGTTTCGACTACGGGACCATCCGGATCGTCCCCCCAAGATGAACGATCCGGATCGTTCCGCCCGGATCACGATCCCCTCTATGCAAGGGGCAGAAGAATCGAAACTCTGTTTCGCGGTCTGAGTGAACTTCTTGGAACGGCTCCGTGGCGATCACTGCCCGAATGGTTTCCTCGGGCGCGATCGTGACCCGCAAGGGCCTGACATTCAGCACTCCATTTTCATCGACCATCTGTTCCTCAAGGCCCTCGACAAAAAACACATGCGTGCGGGCCGTCGGGTTCTCCAGGATGAAGAGTAATCCCCCTCTCAAGTCCGTTTCCCGGTGAATGACCACCTGGTCAGGCAGCCAGGCCGCGCTGTTGTCCGGCAAATCCTGCACCGTGAAGTGGAACTCACCGCCATGGGCGCCCTGGCTGGCTGCCAGGCACCAGGTCAGCACGAGGGGCAGAACCCTCGCCACTACGAATCGGTTGGCGACTGTACTCATGGCCGCAAATGCTCTCCCTTCGGTCTCTCCAGGGTCTTCTGCAAGGAGGAACATCTGATCAGCCGCTACGGCACCACCCGGATCGTTCCCCCTGCGTGGGCGTCTCCCTTATGGAGCGGACAAAAGAACGGGAACTGCTCCTCGCCTCTCATGCCGTCGATCGCGCCTCCCGGCGATGCGAACTGCACTGTGCTGATTTGTACCCTCACTGTATCTTCCTGGGTCACGTTGATCCGTAACGGCTTCCTTGTGAGTTCTCCGCCCGCACCCATCGTTTCTTCGAACAATCCGTAGGCGGCAAACGCATGGGTGCGATCCGTCGGATTATCCAGCACAAACACCAACCCGTCCTGCATCTCCGTGCTCCGGTGAATCACCACCTCCTGCGGCACCCACAGGGCCCGCTTGTCTCCGATCTCCTGCACCACAAAGTGAAACTCCGTGGCCCTGGCCGGGTTCCAGCACCCCAGAGCGCCGGACAAGGCCACGAACGCCAGCCCAACCAGGCCGGCTATTGGTGAACCAGCTCGCATGCGACATGCCTCCAGGCTAGAAGACCCCCTCAGCCGCCGCCGATTTCTCCTCTGGTTTCGATGACATACAGCTCCCCTTTGACTTCGGGGTGAATGTCACACCACAGCGCATGGCGAATGCTCTCCGCTCCGCCCGTCGCTGGATCGAAATTCGACGGCGCGGTTGCAAAGTGCAGCGTCAGGGTCTTTCCCGGCTCGACATGGAACGACGTGAAGTTCTTCCCGCGCACTTCCGTCCCGCCCTCCATCCGGACCGGGAGGTCCTTGAACAGTCTTGACGCGAACCCATGGGTCACCGTATTCAGGTTGCGGACCACGATCGTCGTCTCATGTGACGGCATCGTGAGTCCCATAGTTTCATACCCGTGCTGCCGATCCTTGATCGTGATTTCCACCTTCGACGGCGGCGCCCCCATGCCCGGGGCTTGTGCAAACGCCTCTCTCGCTCCCATGCCGAGCAGCGTTACCGCCGCCAGCGCGAGGGGAACGGCTAATACTGGGGTGGTGTGTCCTCTGATTTTCATGATGGACCTCCTTGTCTCGAAACATGAACTGCTCACGGCTGAACTTCTCATCACCATCCGTTCCTGCCCTCCGACAGGATCTTCACGTCATCACCTCCCCTCTCTGACGGACTGTTGACTCCACGTACTAACCCTCAACCTCGGCGCTCGATGATGAACAGCTCCCCCTTCACATCCGGGTGCATGTCGCACCAGATGACGTGACGCACCAGCGGGCTCATCATCGTGAGAGGGGCTTCCGCTGATCCCTTCGTGAAATGGAGCGTCATGGTCTTCCCCGGGTCCACACGGAACGCCGGGCCATCCTTCCCCGCGACCTGATACCCATCGCCTTCAAGGTGGACCGGTGTGTCCTTGAACAAGGGGGAGTAAAATCCATGCGTGACCCCGTCTTCATTGCGGACCACGATGGCGGTCGGATTCCCCTCTCGCCCGTAGCCGGTGACATGGAACTCCATCTTCTTGATGGACACTTCGATCGTCAGTTCCGGGAGTCCCTTTCCCGCCGTGGCCGCGTCACTCACGGCCATTCCCCCGCCTACCAGCACACCAAGCATTAACGCCGTTGACCAGCACGTTGCTGTCAACGGAATGTTTCCCATCGTTCTCATGGCACACCTCCTTTCTGAAGGCGGTCAGAACAAACTGCCTGAAGAGACCGTCGGATGTCCCGAACTGGTCTCGTTTGAATTTCTCAATGTGTCGCGACACGTCGTGGTACTGGGCCGGCACCACGACGTAGCAAAAGTCGAAGAGCCAGTCCGCTGTCGCTGCCGGCACGCCATTCTCCCTGGCTTCCAACATGTCCATGAACCGGTTCATCGCCTTGTACGTCGCCTCGACATCCCTCCGTTCGAAGTGGGTTCGGACCACCTGAAGCTGACCGAGATAGGGTTCCCACCTGACGCCTGGATAACCGCCTCCACCCCGCCGTTCGATCAACACGGCGTTCGTGATGGCGTCGATCCAATCGTTGTCGGCCTGATGGAGGGAGGCCGATGTCGACGCTATCGCTCCCGCCGTGGCGGTCAGTACTACCAGCCCTCCCAGCCAGTTCATCAGCATCCGTGTCATGACCCGCCTCTTCCCTCTGTCGGTGCATTCTCTTCCCTTCCCCATTGGCCGTTCGCTTGACCGTTCCTACAGGCTCACCCCACCGGACGAACCGGCCCGCCGAACTGATGCTCCTTGAACCTCTCGATGTGACGCGAGACATCATGGTACCTGGCCGGCGTCACGGCGTAGCAGTAATCAAAGAGCCAATCAGCACTGGCTTCTGGATCCCGTTCTCGCGTTGCTCGAGCATGTCCATAAAGTGATTCATCCCTCATAGTCATAGGTGGCCTCGATATCCCCTCTCCGAAAATGCGCCCGGACTTCTTCCACTTGAGCCACATATGGCGCATAGGTTCCCCAGAACGGCCCCTGGTTCAGTTGCTCAACGAGGACGGCATTCATCATCGCATTGAGCCAATCGCCATCCGTAGAAGAAACCACGACCGGTCCTCCAATGAGGACGACCATGAAGCCGGTCATCCCCACGAGGATGGCCATTGTTCTCTTCATGCTCGCTGCCACCCACATCCTGTCCTCCGCTCCCCGTGCTCATCACGGCATCCGCTGAATGGCCCTGGCCAATCTCTGGCCCGTGATCCATTTCCACCTTTACCGTAGTCACCCCCGATGCCCTCGAACAATGAGATGGCGGCATCATTTTGGAGGTGGGTTGGTCTCACCAGGGCGAGCAAGGCGATCCTGTTTCAAGGTCGCTGACACAGCGAACTGAGCAGGAGGCGTTCCGGGATAATCCTGGCCGGGATGGAGAGCGAGGCCCGAACTCACCGAGAGAGAACGGCTGTCAGCCCGTCCGGAGCTTACTTGAGAGCAGGTGACGCACCAGGAGGAAATGCGAGGGCGAGGGCCTGGAGACGCGTATGCGCTCCAAGCTTTTCGAGAATGTGCTGGATATGGTTCCGTACGGTTACGGGGCTGATAAAGAGCGTGTCCGCGATGTCTTTGGAGGGCTTCCCAGCCGCGAGCAGACGCAGCACCTCCTTCTCCCGGTTGCTCAACGGTAAGGCGCTCCAAATAGCCGGAAGCTCGCCAGTCTCCCTCGAAGTTGACCGTCTCTTTGTGGTTTCAGAAACCGGCTTGCCCCCAGGGGGCGACAGCAGGACATGGAGCTCCTCGGCGAGCCGGCGTATTTTGATCTGCTTCGTGATGTCTCGAAACAGATGCATCGCCAGAAACCGGCCCTTCTTCCGAGAAGGCACGGGAAGCGAACTGATATTGATCCAGACGACACGGCCGGACTTCGCATGGGTCTGCATATCGTAGTTGCGCACCCCGCCACCGCCGGCGAGCTTGCGGCCCATTGCGCAGGAGGCCGAACACAGCGGTTGGCCGCCCAATGTTTCCCCGCACAGGACCTCACGGCAGGGTCGCCCGATCACGTCCTGAGCGCGAAATCCCAACAATCGCTCGGCGGCCTTGTTCCACAGGATCACCCTGCCGCCTTCATCCACCAGCATGGCGCCGTCGGCGGTGCGAGACAGCATCGTCATAACCGAGCGATCCATACTTCCTCACGGGCATCGAGTCTGGCTTGTTATTATTATACATAAGGCAGCCCGATCGCCCGCAATCGCCCGTTCGGTGGCAGTGGCTCTTGCCCTATTCCACGAGGGATCGAGATGAAGCACCCGATGGGGCAATCGAGGGATCCGCGGTTCCCGCTGAACCATGAAAGGCGTTCGGCTGAGTCTTTGTCATAGGAACGACACCGGCACCCCTCTACCGTCAACGACCCTCCCGTGAACGTCGCGTCAGAATGTAAGCACTTTGTCGGAATCCACCACCCACTGTGCCAACTGGCTCATCGTGCCGACCTCGATGCCTTCGATCAGGGCCACCTGTTCCAGTCCACGAGCCTCTACGCAGGTGCCGCAGGCTCTCACTTCCCCCTGCTTGCCCATCACCGCTTTGAGCATCCGTTCGACGTTGTAGTACCCCTGCGGCGTGATCTGCGCCGGCATGGCCGCAGTGACGGCGTCCGCCATCAGAAAGACGCGGATCTCTCCTTCGGCATGCTCCTGCTGCAACTTCATCGCAAGGCGCAAAGCGTTGTACACCTTCTCGGAGCCATAGGGGGCATCATGAAGAATCATGAGAAGCTTCATACGTCACCTCATTGGTTCGTTTCCTGCGTACGCGGCTCACAGGCCGTGCTGACAGGTCATCCAGGGCTCCCACATCGCCGTCATCGATCATGGCTCAACGGATAGTCACCCGGCCTTCCCGTAAAGGGAAGCAGGAGCATTCCCGTGAGTGTCAAACGGGCTGGGTCCCTGAACTGTGTCAGGCCGAGTGTCATCCGCTCGTGACCATCGTTCGGCTGAAGCCGATAGGTTCCCAGCAGCCGATCCCACCACGGGAGGTTGAACCCGAAATTCGTATTGGTCTCTCGTGGCAGGATCGAATGGTGAATGCGATGCATGTCGGGGGTCACGACGATCCAGCGAAGGCATCGGTCCATCGTGGCCGGGAGTCGTACGTTACTGTGGTTGAACATGGCGGTGGCATTGAGCAGCACCTCGAAGCTCAGTACGGCCTGGGGCGATGGGCCCAGGACCGCAATCGCGGAGACCTTGATGAGCATCGACAGGACCACCTCAACGGGATGGAACCGGAGCCCTGTGGTGACATCGCAGTCCAGGTCGGCGTGATGCATCATGTGGACGCGCCAGAGCAGGGGGACGGCGTGGAACATCACGTGCTGCAGATACAGAACAAGATCCAGTGCGACGACGGCCAGCACTAGTTCCAACCAGTTCGGCCAACTGAGATGGTTCAGAACGCCCCAGTGTCGCTCCGCAGCCAGCATGGATGCCCCGACCGCGCCGGCAGTGAACAATAGGCGGACGGCGGCGGCGTCTATGACCACGATGGAGAGGTTGGCGACCCACCGTCGCGCCTTTGAGGTGGTCAGGTGACGCCGGGGGATGAGCACCTCCCCAAATGCCATCAGCCCCAGCACTCCGAGGAACGCCGATATTCTAATCAGCATCTCTTCCGCCATGACCACACCCTCACAACACTATACCGGACTGTCCCCCGTGTAGGGGGTGAACTCTCGACCAATTATTCTTACCTGGAGACCGCCTTCACGCTCCGGCCAGGTCATCTCCCTGGCTCTTCCATGTGCAACGGATGGAACGCGACAAAGGTCCAAGAGAGCATGCCGACTGGTGCGACCACCTCATCGCAAAAATGGTGTGTCCATCTCATTGCTGGGAGATGAACGGCTGATTATGCTCTGAGCATGGATGAATCGGATCATGCGCACACGCGAGCATCTCGAGAACGGGAGTGAGGCGGGAGCGGCCGATCGGCTGGTAGATCAACTTATCGCGAGAGGGTGCCGCCGATGACAAGTCGTCGCCGCGGCTTATTCTCAGTGAGCAGATAGCGTGTCGGTCCGGCGAGGTCTCCGTCGGAGGAAGGAGGTGAAGGGCGGGTCGGCAAGTTGGGGGATGAAGGAGGTAAGTGAGTGAAACGGCGAAGAAGGAACAGGACAGCCACTTGTAATGGTAAGAGGAGCGGATGCCGCAAGCATCCGGAGAGGAAGGAGAGTTCCCATGAGAATGAGAGGATGCCATAAGACCATGTTGGCAGTCCCCCTCGCGCTGGCGGCGGTCGTGATGCTGCCGGGAACAGGGCCGGGGCGCGCCGATGCCCAGGCGCCCGGGATGGCCCCTCCGGTTCAAGAGTTGACCATCGTGATCAAGGACCGAGACCATGGGTATGAGCTGTTGAAGGGGACGGCTATGGCGGGGTCGCTGATGAAGATCACCGTTCGTAACGAGGACTCGGTCACGCATGGGTTCGCCTCGCGTCTCTTTGACGGGATCACGGTGAAGATGGACGGTCAGGGCAAGGAGGTCGCGGGAAAGAAGGTCAAGAGCTTTCACCTTGACCCAGGACAGGTCATGACGCTCACCTTCACCAAGCCGTCGGCCATCGAGCCCGCGGGACTGTACGGAGGGAACGAAGCCTATACGCAGTACCATACCATCTGGTGCGACATTCACCCCGAAGTGCGTGGTGAGTTGCTGGTCGTTGAAACGTTGGGTGTGCCAGGAGCGGGATAAGTTCTCCGCTTGATTGAGACGAGATTTGTCGAGAGTCCGCTGCAGCCCCGGTCGGCGCCCGTGTTTCAAGAAGCCCGGCCGGGGCTGCGGCATTTCAGCAAACCAGCGGCAAGAGCATGAGTTCTCTTACCCTGTTGGACAAACTGTAGTGTCTGTAGTGTGCGGGCTCAAGCTCTTGGTGCTCGAACCGTCATTTGTACCTTCCTGCCCTAGGACATAACGCGACATTGTTGCGTTTCTCCCCAGGTTCGAGCCTGGTTCTCCGGATACATGCCGAAATTACTGGGGATTCACTGTGGCAAGGGTTTCGCACAGCGCATTCGCAGGAGCTGAGGCAATGGCAAGCATGTCGAGAACGGAAGGCCGCGGTGAAGGGATGGACGCGATGGAGCGTGGGAATGATCAGGGCAAGAGGGTGACGTCGGCGGCCTGTCATGTTGCCTTCAGTCACCTCGACGGGTACATCAAGCATCAGTCCGTCGGGCCGATCTGATATCCGTCGCAGGGAAGGAGGTGAGGGGCTGGGGAACGACCGGTTCGAGATTGATCGAGGAGCAAAGCGACGCACAGGATATGCACATTGAAGAGGAACGGATGCGGAACGCATCCGCGGAGGAGGGAGACACCATGAGAATGAGAGGATGCCCCAAAACAATGTTGGCGGTGCCCCTCGCGCTGGCGGCGCTGACGCTGCCGGGGCTGGGAACCGGGAAGGCGGATGCCCAGGCCCCTGGGATGGCCGCGCCGGTTCAAGAGTTGACCATCGTCATCAAGGACCGAGACCATGGGTATGAGCTGTTGAAGGGGACGGCCATGGCCGGGTCGTTGATGAAGATCACCGTTCGGAACGAAGATTCGGTCACGCACGGGTTTACGTCCCATCTGTTCCAGAATCTCCCGGTGAAACTGGAAGGGCAAGGCAAGGAGGTCAAGGGGAAGAAGATCAGGAGCTTCCACCTTGATCCGGGACAGGTGATGACGCTCACGTTCACCAAGCCGTCGGACGTGCAGCGCGACGGGCTGTACGGCGGAAATGAAGCCTATACGCAGTACCACACGATCTGGTGCGATATTCACCCGGAAGTGCGCGGCGAGTTGCTGGTCGTTGAAACCTCCGGCGTCCCTGGAGGGGGATGAGTTGGACGCTTGAGAGGGTGGAGAGTGGACCGTCGCAGCCCCGGCCGGCTTGATTGTGGAAGCCAGGCCGGGGCTGCGGCATTTCATGGAAACGACGGAACAAGAGCGGATGGGCCCGATCACGCCGTGTGCTGAATCAGGGGATGGGATAACATGAGAAGATCGCGGCGACAACGGTTCCTCGGCGGGCCGGCGCTGGCGGTTCTGGCCGGCACCGTGGCGTTAGTCAACGTGGCCTGGGCCGTGGAGATCCACTTTATCGCCGAAGAACGTGGCGAGAAGCGAGCCGCCTGGGTGCCTCAAGAGGTGGTGGTTCACCGCGGCACGGAGCTGCAGGACGGGCTGGTGTTGGTCTTGAAGAATCCCACCTACCGCACCCATGCCTTCGCGGCCTATGGACTCTTTGAGGAAACGATGGGCGCCAACGGCAATCTGATGACGAGACCCTTGCGGGTGACGGTGATGCCTGAGGATGAGGTTCGCGTCCAGATCAGCACGGCGCAATTTGCCACAGGCGGGACCGTGTCGGCGAGGGTGGAGGAGTTTCCGTTTTTTTGTCCGTTGCACAAGGGAGACGCGCATGCCGGGGGAACGATCCGGGTCGTGCCGTGAACAGGCGTCGAGGACCGGCTCAAACAGGAGGACTCATGTGTGAACCGGTCCGGCGGTCTGAAGCGCACGAAGTCATCCGGATCAGACAGGCGGGCGCAGACCGTGGAGAGCTGGGCCGGCGGCCGTTCCTCCATCACGTCAGGGTCGCATGGCTGGGTCTCTTGCTTGGCGTAGGATTTGGGTTGACCCTCGGAGTTGGCATGCTGGGCCAACCGACTCTCAGCCTGGCCAAGGAGTTGCACTTTGTGGTGCGCGATGTCGATGGCGCGCAGGCCGTGTGGTTTCCACGCGAAGTCCTCATCTCCCGGCAGCAGGATTTGACGGAACCCCTCAGCTTCCGGCTTGAGAATCCGTCTCCTCGAACCCATGTCTTCGAGGCTCCGGGGCTGTTCGAGTCGTTTGAAGAAGGCGGCATCATGTCGGCCAGGCCCCTTCGCATCACCATTGCGTCGGAGGAAACCCTGTTGGTTGAAGTGGACAGAGACCGCCTGGCGGACGATGTGGTCGGTTCCCAAGGAGACACGATGATCTATCGCTTTTTCTGTCCACTCCACCGGAACGATGCGGATGCCGGCAGTCGGATCAAGGTCATCCCGTAAAGGGGGAGTCATGGCACAGGCGATCAGCTCGCAAAGAAAGTGGGTCTTGTTCCTGTCCCTTCTGTTCGCCACAGCCATGCTCTGGGCGGCGATCGCCATGGCGGTCTGGTCGGAAGGTTGGCTGGACCAATTGACCGGATTTATCCTGCTGCAACAGGGAACGGCACAGGCCAAGGCCGAACCGGGAACGTTCGATCCCTATATTGGGCAGGTGGCGTTGATGCGGAGCCTCTACGGTCGGAATGATGTGGACAGGTCCTATCTTGCGATGAATCGACCGATGGACATGTTGGAACAGCGCGACGGAGGGATCAGCCCCGAAGCCGCCGATGCCATCTGGGATATTGTTATCAGGTCACCCCGTCGGCGTTGCACGATGTGAAGCGCCACAAACAATGGTGGGACAAGACCGTCGAGTGGGAGAAGTGCTTCTGGGAGGAGTGAAGGCTCTCCAAGTATAAGCCAGCCATCCGCTCCCTCCCGCCTTGCGCGCTAGCACCGCCAGGACGCTTCCTCTTATAATGGGCCGGCGCCGATCGCGTCGGCGCGCAGAATTGCGCGCCATCCACGATGCCTATGCCGGAAGCCCATCCCCTTATCGAACAGTATCAGGCGCTCTTGGAGGTGTCGGAGGCGATCGCCCGGCATCCGGACCTCCCCGCGCTGCTGAAGGACCTCGCGCGACGCCTGCCCCGGATCATTCCGGTGAACTTTGTTGGGTTGTCGCTTTACGATCCGGAACGGCAGGTCATGCGGTTGCACAGTTTGGAGGCCAATGTGCCGGCCGACATCATCGGCGGGCATGAGGACGAACTCGATGCGACCCCCGCCGGCCTGGTCTGGGAGACACAGCAACCGTTGCTCATTCGCAATCTATCGGACGAACGCCGGTGGCCGCAGGTCATCGCCCGCATGCAGGAAGACGGCGTACGGTCCTGTTGTCTCCTTCCGCTGACCAGTTCCGCCCGGAAACTGGGCGTGTTGGAGTTCGCGAGCCTCCAGGCCGACGCCTACGGGAAGACCGATCTGGACTTCTTGCAGCAGGTAGGACGCCAAGTGGCCGTGGCGGTGGACAATGTCTTGAACCGGGAAGCCGCCTCGGCCTCGCAACAGGATGTGGAGCGCCAGCGCGACCGGTTCGGCCTCCTGCTCCGGATGACCAACGCAATGGTCTCCAAACTGGAGCTGCGGGAGCTGTTCAGCGCAGTGAGCCTCTCGTTGCGCGAGGTGGTCCCGCAGGAATATGCCAGCCTGCTGCTCTACGACAGCGAGCAGAACCGCTTTCGCCTCCACGCGTTGGATTTTCCAGATAACAAAGGCCTTTTGGCCGAAGGCTTGACGACGGACGCGACCGATTCCCCTGCGGCGGTCGCCCTGCGCACCAAACGGCCGGTGGTGGCGGGAGAAGAGGAGTTGGCCGCATTCGAGCACGAAGTGATCCGGTTGCTCCTCCAGAAGGGATTCAAGTCGCTCTGCTCCCTTCCGCTGCTCTCGAAGGACCGCGCCCTCGGCTGCCTCAGCCTGGGGAGCCGCCGCGCCAAAGCCTTTTCGCCCTCCGACGTGGAATTCCTGAGCCAGGTCGCCGGCCAGATCGCACTGGCCGTGGCGAACTCCCTGGCCTATCAGGAGATCACGCAACTGAAGGACCGGCTGGCCAAGGAGAAACTGTATCTCGAAGAGGAGATTCAGACGGCCTATAACTTTGAGGAAATCGTCGGCGAGAGCAAGCCCCTCAAGCGGTTGCTCAAGCAGGTGCAGACGGTCGCTCCGACGGATTCCACGGTGTTGATTCTGGGTGAAACCGGGAGCGGCAAGGAGCTGATCGCCCGCGCGCTGCACAACCTCAGCGACCGGAAGGACCGGACGTTCGTCAAGCTCAACTGCGCGGCCATCCCGACCGGCCTTTTGGAAAGCGAGCTGTTCGGGCATGAGAAGGGCGCCTTCACGGGAGCCATCAGCACCAAGATCGGCCGGTTCGAGCTGGCGGACCGGGGCACGATCTTTCTCGATGAGGTGGGAGAGATTCCGCTGGAACTGCAGGTCAAATTGTTGCGGGTCTTGCAGGAGCAAGAGTTCGAACGGCTGGGCAGCACCCGCACGGTGCGCGTGGACGTGCGCGTGGTGGCCGCCACCAACCGCGACCTTTCCCAGATGGTCGAGGAGCAGAAGTTCCGGAGCGATCTCTACTATCGGCTGAACGTCTTCCCGCTCACCGTGCCGCCGCTCCGGGAGCGGGTCGAGGACATCCCCGTGCTCGTGCGCCACTTCGTCCAGAAGTTTGGCATGCGGATGAAAAAGCGCATCGAAACCATTCCGGCCGAATCGATGAAGGCGCTTCAGCGCTATTCGTGGCCCGGCAACGTCCGCGAGCTGGAGAACTTCATCGAACGGTCCGTCATCCTCACCGCCGGAGCGGACCTGTTCGTGCCCCTCTCGGAATTGAAACCCCACCAGGCGGTCTCCGGGAACGGTGTCCCCACCACGCTGGAAGAGGCGGAACGGGAGCATATCCTCAAGACCCTGCGCGAGACCAACTGGACGATCGGCGGCGCGGCCGGCGCGGCGGCCCGCCTCGGCCTGAAGCGCACCACGCTCCAGTCCCGCATGCAGAAGCTGGGGATCACGAGGCCGCGATAGCGCCGACTTTTCGCAAACGTCGAGCAGCCGGCCTCGACTCCGGCGCAATCCATGCCCTCTTCAATCTGTTTCATTTCCACATCTCCTTGATAGTGGTCCCAACAGCTCGAGGATCTGTGCTCATCCTCGCGGGAGAACGGTCATTGCTGGTCGGATGCGCATCGTCGCGGCTCACTGGCCGACACCCATCCGGAATATCGGCTCGGCCGGTCATTGCGAAACCGGCCGAACCCGATGGCATCCGACGACGTTGGCCACAGGGCGGCGATCATGACCGCCCGACAGGGGACGTTGTCAGGTTTGGGCTCGATGCCGCCGCTTTTGTGACCGGTTGTTTCTCTCCCAACGACGCCAACCAGAACACGAACAGGATACTGATCCAGAAGAACAGCACGTTGAACGAGATCATGTTGGCCGCGAACCCGACCGTATGGGTGTAGGCCCAGGGGGAGTTGTCGCGCATGATCTCGTTGACATGCCAGAACAGGCGCACCGACGAGCGGATATAGCCCATCAGCGCCATCATCCAGGTAAACTCCGTCGCGAGCATCACCAACGCATATTGCGAGCGCGCCGTCATCTTCCCCCATTCGACGGCGCCTTGCCGCGTGGCGCCCTTGAGCATGGCCAGATTGAGGGCGGTCATGAGCAGCAGGCACGACAAGGTCGTCGCGACCTGGGGCACCGAGAGCCCGACCCGGACGTTGGCCGGAATGTAATAGCCGTAGACGGCCAACCACACGATGTTCGCATAGGCCAGGGCAAAGAACACGCCCATGAAGATGTTGCCGAATTTCCGCCACGACACGGCAGCGACGAGATTGCCCCGCTGATACCAGATAAAACTCAACACCGTCGTGACGATCATCACATTGATGCCGCCGTTCTTGGCGGACATCACGCCGTAATTCCCCAGCACCGGATGCTGCTGGCCACCCATCGCCTTCAATTCCGCCGGCGTCATCACCATGGTGTGGGGGGTGATGAACACCAGAAAACCGGCGAACATGATGAAGACCAGATACTTCACGTATCGCAGATAGCGTTCGGCCCCGGGCATCCGGCCGAGGCATTGCCAGAGATAATAGGTGGTGGTGAGGAACAACGCTCCGATCATGGTGGCCTGGATGATGAACAACCAGGCCAGCAATCCTCCCATGAGCGTGATCCCCATCTGCTGGCGATAGGCGTAGACCTCCCGCATCAACCAGTACCCCGCGAACGGCAGCGGAATCAGGAAGAGGACGGCGATGAACATGGCCACGTAGCCCATCCAATCATAATGCGCGCGTTCCTCTTGCGTGCGCGCCGAGAGAAACCGATAGGCGGCATAGGCCGCCACCACGCTCCCGCCGAAGGCCATGTTCCCGAGGATGCGATGCAGGTTCAGCGGATTCCAGAGCGCCGTATGGATGACGTGCCAGATGTTGCCCAGGTACCGGCCCTGCTCATCGACGCCAGCCGGCGACATCATGAAGGCGATCCACGAGTTCGCCAGGAACATCAGGGCCGTGCCGATCGTGTTCAACATCACCGACATGCTGAGGTGCACCCACTTGAGGAACCCGGTCTTCATCTTGTTCCATCCGTAATAGTAGATGTAGAGGGTGCCGCTCTCCGCCACGAACAACAGGGCATAGAGGTGCATCACCGGCCGAAAGATGCCGGAGAGATAGCCGAAGAAGGTCGGATACAGCGTCAAGAACGTGAACAGCAGGATGCCGCCGAGGATGGCGGTCAAGGAGTAGGCGGTCAGGCTGATCTTCACAAAATCGTAGGCCAGCCGGTCGTAGCGCTCCCCGAGGGACCGGTCCTTCGTCACGATTCCGAGAAACTCGATGATCATGCAGAAGATCGGCACTGCGAGCACGAAGCTGCCGTAATAGAGATGCTGTTGATTGGCGAACCAGATCAAGATCCGACTCTCGAAGTTGTAGCGCGGATAATGGATCTGGTCGTTGCTGGTCGCGGGAGCGGGCGGGCCGCTCACCACGCCTTCCGTTTTGTAATACACGTCGCGGGCGGTTTCGGGTCGCATGCTTGGATCGATCTCGGCCTGTCCGGCCGGTTCGGACGGCGGATCGGGAGCTTCCGCGGACGACGCCGATGCCGCCAGCAAGCAGCCGGACAGCAAGATCGTGACCGCGGACATCGCGAGGGACAGCAGACATGCGGTACGAAGCGCACACGGTGCTCGCAGTATATCCGTCCTGTTCATGGCGTCCTCCTCTGTCGCCAGATCCTCTCGATGGCAGGGGTCCGCTTTAACGGCGGAACCACGAGCCAGATATTCGTTCCGGCAAACACAAACGCACCGACCACACCGAGCAACAACAGTCCCATATCCAATTCCGTCATGGGGCACCTCCTTCCATCCCTCGCAATGTTGGTTGCTCCGCTGCGAGCGGATGCCTGTGCCCCTGACCACGCAACAGCCGTGCCGCTGCCCCTGTTCGCGATCACTCTGAAACTGTGAGAGAAACCGGCCGTGCCGTGCATCCTTGTGGAAACAACACGGTGGATTTTCACTATCCATCGTGATCGGTCGTGGTCACGAGCGACCGCCAAAAGCGGAGGATGTTCTTGAAGATCTCATGATGGGGTGGAAGGACAGAGCGCAGAGGCGGGCAGGCGAACGGCAATGAAGGGGGAGCTTCAATCACACCGTGCAATGGCACGGTGCCCCGTGAAATATCGCGAGTGATGCAAGAGCGGTTGACCTGACGCACATGGGCTCATGGACGGGTACGGAAGCTTGATGAAGAGTTCTTCATCCTCTGTTCGGATCTTGTTCATCTCGCCTCGGTATCCTGCGCTCAGGAAGAAGGTGTTGTCGTGGGAGGCTCGTAGGCCACAATTGCGGTTGTCTCCGTCCCGCTCCGTTAAAGCCAGCGCCGGATTCGTGGCCCGAAAGGAGGGAATATTGATCATGCCCTATGCCGAGGTGGCGCTGCTGCTCGTGACGGCGTTCTGGGGCGTGGCGCTCTGGCGCGCCTATACAGATGAGAGGCCGTATTATCCGACTGTGCCTCGTTCGGAGAACAAGCGGAAGGCGGACTGAATGGAGGGGTTTCCGAGATCGAATCGTTTCGGTTCAGGTCTGCGATTGCGTGACAGATGCGATCACGTGCCGTCTGGATTGGTCCGGAAGAGAGCATTTGCTGTTCCGCCCATTCTTCATCGTTTGTCACAATGCGCTCAAGGTCTCGCCGGCAAAAGAACGGCCGGCAACCTTTGACGTTGCCGGCCGTTCTTCCCTTCCGAGATGCAGACGGTTACGACGGCTTCTCGTCCCGATATGAAGCGACCATTGCGATCGCCCATGTCAGGAACATCAACGCACCTAAAGCCTACGCCGGATAAATTGGCACTCCTCCCTTTTCCATTGGCAACCCTCCTTTTCCTTTGTCGCAATGTTCTCTTCAGTCCATAGCACCCCGAAGGCGGAGACAGCCCGCTATCTGAACGCAGGTTCTCCGCCGGCTGTCTCCAGAGCCTCACTGATGAAGATGAACCGGGAATGAAGCCCTCGTGAAAAGTTGCTCATCTTCCGTTCGGGATCAGCGACAGACTGCTGAACAGCCGGCCCCTGATCCGGATGCTCCTCTTACACCGCTATCGGCAAGGGAGCCGCTTCATCCACGATAGCCCACTCGATGTCCTCTTCAGCAACGCCCTCGAACTTCGCTGCGATGACCTCCCGCGCCTTGGCTTTGGCGGCGTCGACAGCATGCTCCTTGATCCCAAACTCCGCACCCCCGTAGACGTGCTCTCCACGAGAGCCAATGATCACTCGATTCCCCATTCCATATCCCATCAGAGTCTTATAGGGTACCCAGGCGGTTCCGTGCTTCCGCTCCTCAATGAAGATTCTGCACATGACTTTCTTCTTGACCGTCACAAGCCCCTCCTTTCATACGCCGTATGTCGTGCTTGCAGGGAAGCCGTCCTCTCACTCTTGACAGAGTCCTTGCCGCCGGCACTCATCGGAAGCATCTTCGCCCGCACCACGAACTGATCCGGAAACAGGGTGCCCCATGAGTCAGGTCGAATCGGCCTCGATGCCGTTGCACCGCTCCGGCTACGAGACCTGGGCCTTCAGATGCACGCATCAGGATCCGTAGAATTCCTTTCGCATCCGTTCCATGCGCGTTCTCGCGCATTCGTTCAACCGTTCGTCCACTGCCTCCCAGTGAACGTTCGAGAAGAAGGTCTCGACGTACGTCCGCCGTTCCGACGGCGCGTAGTCGAGCAGGAACGCATGTTCCCACAGATCCAGCACGAGCAAGGGCACGAAGCCGGCGACGGTTCCGACCTCATGCGAGCTGATCCAATGGTTCGACAATCGCCCCGTCATCGGATCGTAATAGCAGATGGTCCACCCTACCCCGCGCATCGAGGCCGTGGCGACGAAATCGGTTTTCCAAACGTCATAGGACCCGAAGCTGGCTTCGGCCGCCCGTAAGAACGACGAGGAACGATCCGGATCGCCCGTCCCCTGCCGAATGAGATTGCCGAAATAATATTCGTGCAAGACCATCCCGTTGTATTCGAATCCGAGGCGGCGGGTCAGTTCCGAGAACAACGGCATGTCATCCTGAGCGACAGGGCCGTCCGTCAGAAACGCGCGAATCCGTTCGCTGAGGCGATTCGCCTCACGGACGTACCCGTGATAGAGCGACAAATGCAGCTCCATGGTCCGTTCCGACATACCGTTGAGGCCGCCGAGATCGAACGGCTTGGCTTGATAGGGAAGCGTGGCAATTATGGTCACTACCTCCTTCTTGATTGACCGACTCGAATATCTCATGCTAGCGCCGCTCACCCCGCGTGAAGCAGTTCAGGCGCCTCCTCCGCGAAGGTCGGTTGTTTGCCGATCTTGTCGAGCGTCTCCGTGATCCTTGTCGGGTTCCCCCAGTCGCTCCACAGGACCCCCCGCATCTCCATGACCGCCAGCCGGTCCGGTCTGCGCTGCAGGAGATGCGAGGAGAAGTTCCTCCGCGGCATGGTTTCATAGATGGCGGAGAGCACCTTTGGCTCATCGGTTGTGTCGATGGCGCGTGTCAAGCGATCGAAGAGGCCCATCACTTCCGGGAAACAGTCCCGCCCGAGATCCCAGAGCTGTTTGCCTCCGGCCGCCAGCACCATCGTGTTCCAAAGGCCGCCGGCGTCCTTGGCCCGTCGTGCGGCCACCTCATCGGGTTTTTCGACGAAGCCGTCCACCGCTAAGATGGGAGCGTCCCCCGTCCAGCCGAGAAACCGGCCGGGACGAATCCATCCGTACTCCAATTCCAGGGAATCCGGCCTTGCGGCCAGGAGGACGGGCCGTCCCCCGAGCAGCTCGCTTCCCCGCGCCGCATGTTCCACCGCCGAGACAAACCGGTCTTTCGGATAGATGAAATGATCCGAGGGATAGACCGCCACGCTGGCGCCGGGATCGCGCGCCAGGATGTAGGCGAGCGGGAGAAAGATCCCGGCCGCCGTGTCCCGATTCTCGGGCTGCAACAATACGATGCCTACCGGCCTCCCATCGAGCTGGTGCCAGACCTCCGGTTGATGGTGCCGAGCCGCCACCACGACCACTCGCTCCCAGGGCGTGAGCAGGGACGCGCGGTCGAGCGTGTGCTGGAACATGGAGCGGGTCCCGACGAAGGCGCAGTATTGCTTCGGCTTGGCCGATCCCAGCCATCGCCGGATGAATGCGCTCGTCCGGACTCCGTCCCCTCCCGCCAATACAATCGACCACAAGTGCCCTCGTGTCATCTCCTTCTCCTTTCGGTCGTCCAGTTCACTGACCTCGTCGGCTCTTGTCTTGAAAGGACTGTACGGTCGGAAGATGAGAAGCCGATGAACGGACCATGAAGATGTCTTCATGATCGGGCGGCGCGGTCCTGCTCGACATGAAGCGCACCACTCTCCAATCCCGCATGCAGAAGTTGGACATCTCGCGGCCACGGCAGCGCCGAACTTTCGGCAGGCGCCGAGAAATCGGCGCTGCTGTTTCGTCATCGCTTCCCATCCGGCTCCGCTCACGTTGCCGGCGTTCCCGGTAGAAACCTTCGTTCAACGGCCACTTAGACTGGCATGCTCGGTCTGTCTGCTTCAGGAACGGGCTATGCTCATGCGCGGGCGAAAGAGGTGGCTAAGAGACCAGCTCATTGTTGAAAGTGCCGGAGAGGAGGACATGATGAAACCAGGCAAGCACCAGATCGCTGCGGCTTCGTGGGTGTATGACCGACGGGCTGCGAAGCCTTGCGAGCACCGCCGAACGTTTCTCAACGGAACAAGTCGGACCGTCATGGACGCGAGCGGCTCGCTCGCCATTACAGCCTGGACCTGCGCCGATTGCGGCGGCCTGATCGAAGAGGTTCACATTCTGTCACGCGGCAACAGGTATTCAAGCAGGGCCAGCCGGTATCGGGGTGGCGCTGACGCGACCGGTGGCTCATGAGCAAGGTCTGGTGAAGGGATGAGGCCCAATGGAATTCCTGACTGACGTTCTGCATCGCCATGGCGCGCTCATCGTCTTCGGCGTCGTCTTCGCCGAGCAGGCAGGACTTCCTCTCCCCGCCTGGCCGCTGTTGGTAGCGGCGGGGATCCTGATCGGGACGGAGCACATGGGATTGGTTCCGGCGGTCGGCGCGGCGTTCCTCGCTACCCTCTGTGCCGACGGTCTCTGGTACCTTGCCGGACAACGGCGCGGCCGGCCGGTGTTGGCTTTGCTCTGCAGAATCGCGCTCGAGCCTGACACGTGCATCCGGCGGACGGAGGAGTTCTTTCGAATGCATGGGCCTCACGCGCTCCTTTTGGCCAAGTTCGTTCCCGGATTCAGCACCGTCGCGCCGCCGCTTGCCGGTGTCGTCGGGATCGGTCCCCTGAACTTCCTCCTCTATGACTCGCTTGGGACGGCACTGTGGGTCGGCTCCGGACTGGCCCTCGGTTATGCCGTTGGCACGGGCACTCCTGAGATGGTCGCCCATGGGACTCACATAACGCCGCTTGTGGAAGCGACGGTGGCGGCGTTGCTGGCTGGTTGTCTCGGCGCGAAAGCGTGGCGGCGGCGAGCCGAGCTGAAACGGGCGCCGCGAATCACGGTGACAGAAGTCCTAGAGCGTTTGGAAGCGGGACAGGCGGTCCTCTTCGTGGACCTTCGCTCAACGGTTCACCGGCACGAAGTCCCGGGCATCGCCGGCGCAATGACCATGAGCATGGTCGATCTGGCCGGCCAAGCCGCTGTGCTTCCGAGAGACCGGGCCATCGTGTTCTATTGCGCCTGCCCGCGCGATGCGTCCAGCGCCGAGGCCACGTTGGTCCTGCGCCGGCTGGGGTTCGATCAGGTGTGGGCACTGGCCGGCGGTATCGAAGCCTGGCGGGCGCTGGCGGAAAAACCAGAGGTTGAAATGAGGGTGTCTGACGAGCAGGCCGTTGCCGCCTGACCGGTGGAATGCCGAGCGGAACCGCCCCGTGGAAGATGCCAAGGGGATTAGATGAAGCGGCTCGGCACGCCGAAGGACATCGCGGATGTGGTGGCGTTCATCGTCAGCGACGATGCAGGCTGGATCACCGGCGGCACGATTCAGGCCGGCGGAGGCGTGGTGATGTGAAGGGGGGAAGAGGGACGTATTCGGACGACAGGGACGAGGAGACGCGACCATGCGATTTCTTGATATGGTGCAGGGTCCCAAGGACTTGGAAGCGGGTGGGATGCGAAGCGGTCGGCTTGCCGCGGAGATGACGACAGACCGCGACCGGGCGCCGCGACTCATCTCGCGACTCAACGGCTGGAGGATTCGACCGAGCTCGAAGGGCGGGCGCATCCCAGACTTCGGAGCCAAGCCGATGGTGATCGATGGCCCCTTTGCCGAAACGAAAGAGCTGATCGGAGGCCGCTCGCTCATCCGTGCAAGGTCGAGGGAAAAGGAGAGGCGATGACGGACAACGCGAGAGTGGCGGAGATCGCCCCAGATCATTATGCGATCTCGATCTACGTTCCGGAATTCAACCTGCGGTTCAATCACTTTCTCATCAAGGACGACGAGCCGCTCCTGTTTCACACGGGGATGAAGCAGATGTTTCCGCTGGTGCGCGAGGCATTGGCGCGCGTCATCGATCCTTCCATGCTGCGCTGGATCTCGTTCAGCCATTTCGAGGCCGATGAGTGTGGGGCGCTGAACGATTGGCTGGAAGTGGCTCCGCTCGCGGAACCGGTATGCGGCTTAGTGGGGGCGCTCGTCAGCGTGAATGATTTCGCCGTTCGTCCGGCGCATGTCCTGGCACAAGACGAAATCCTCAAGACCGGTCGATATAGATTGCGATTCCGTCGGACGCCGCATGTGCCGCACAACTGGGAGGCTGGCCTTCTGTTCGAAGAAGTGACGAGCACCTTGCTCTGCTCCGATCTCTTCACCCATGAAGGAGACGTCGAGGCGCTCACCGAATCGGATGTGGTCGATCGCGCCCGGCGATCGTTGATCGAGGGCCAGAAAGGCCCATTTGCCCACGCCTATCCCTACACGCCGTTGACCGACTCCATCCTCCACGGACTGGCCGATCTCCGGCCGAAGCAACTGGCGCTCATGCATGGATCGACATTCGTAGGAGACGGCGCACGGGCGCTGCGGAACCTCGCGGTCGCCATGCGGGAAGTTCTGGGGCCCGGCCCCGACCGTACTGCAGACTGAGCCTCGACTTCTGGTTCCGCCAGGGACGAGCCATGCGGCTCACCAGGGCCGCAGTGGTGGCGCCGAGTCGATGCCATGCTGCAGTGGGTGGACGAGAAAGAGGACGGGCAACGCTCTTCTGAGGCACGCTGCCACATGGACCCACCGGGAACCGGGAGCCGGGTCTCTCGTGGTCCAGTGCCTCATGTCGATTTTGCGCTTCCCGTTCGACAAGAAGGTGAACCCCCGGCCCCGGAGCGAAAACCGGGAGGAGATGCGACGATGCGCTTCATGCTCGTCGTCAAGGCCATCAAGAAAGTGGAAGCCGGCGTTCTCCCGACGAGTCAGGAAACTATTGTGACGAGAAAGGAGCTCTGTCATGCCGACTGTTCCTAAGATCGTCCCCCATCTCTGGTACGCCAACGAAGCCGAAGAGGCCGCGCGCTTCTACACGTCGATTTTCCCGAATTCGCACATTGATCGAGTGACGCCAGTGCCGGCAGACACGCCCAGCGGTCCTGCCGGTTCGGTGAAAGTAGTCGAGTTCACCATCGCGGGCCAGCCATTCATGGCGATTACTGCGGGGCCGCTCGACCCCTTCAACCACGCCATTTCGTTTTGCGTGATGTGCGACGATCAGGCGGAAATCGACACATATTGGACGGCGCTGTTGAACGGCGGGTCGCCCGAGCAATGCGGCTGGCTCAGAGACCGGTACGGCGTTTCCTGGCAGATTGTGCCGACGGTTCTGGGAGGCATGATGGCCGATCCGGATCGCACACGCGCGAAACGCGTGGCTGAGGCCATATTGAAGATGGTGAAGCTCGATATCGCCGACCTTCAAGCAGCCTACTCGAAGGGGGCCTAACTGGAATTGATCTTATCGGACTGTTTGATAGACCGCGAAAAGGAGGCGGCAGGCCAATTGAGGGAGTACGCGAGTCTCTACGAGTCTCTAATGGATGGCATGCCGCCCAGGCGACTGAGACGACGATCGAGCCAATGCCGGCCAATCTCGAAGCTGCGGAAAATGCGCAGACTACCAACACGATGAATAAGATCGAGCCGTGTGCCAGTAGCGAAAGGTCAATGAATCATGGCTCTTCAGGATTTTGTGTGGGTGACTCAAGTTGAGGGTCGGCATGGGGCTTGTGCTGCCGCGCCTCCCAGAGCGACCCTACCGGGGCTTGCCGAGCGGAAACCCTTCCGAAATTCCCGCGTCCACGGTCTGCGACCGTGGTGCCTTGGTCAGTTTCGGCTTTCCTGCTCGACAAACCCTCGGTGGGGCCCCGCTCCTTCAGCGAAGGCAGCGTCACCCCCATGCCGACCCTGAAGCCACCCCAATGCCTGCAGAGCAGCCCAAGGGCTTTTCCGGAAATTGTGCGGGCCATCGGACGAGGTGCCATCGTGCCAGCCCCGGCTGGAAGGGCGGACACAGAGGGTTCGCGTCATGGCGGGAACGGGGCGAATGCAGGTTGATCCTGGTGCCACCGCGACGGCTTGACGCTCCGGCGTCGCCTCACAGTCGCGGTGGCCGACAGGACGACCAGGAACGGCCTCCTGACGCCAACGCATCATGACGCAACCCGGAGTGTCGGGGAACCCGTTGCCTTTCTGGATGCAACGGGTCCAACGTCAGCCGGAGTCATCAACTTCACCCACACGATTTCCGGAAGAGCCTGAATCATTATCTACCGGCGATGATGAACTTTGAGGAGAGTCCCCGTCATCTTCGGGCTCCAACGCTCGTGAGCGAGGTGATGGACGGCGGCATCCGGATGATGGTCTACAGAGCATGGAGGAAGTGAGAGACGGTTCCACACGAGGAACTGCGCCTGAAGGCTGACACGCGAAGGGACCTTGCCATGAAGCCACGCATCTCCGTCATCACCGTCGGCGTCGATGATCTGGACAGGTCCCTGCGTTTCTATCGCGACGGTCTGGGGCTGAAGACGGAGGGCATCATCGGAACGGAGTTCGAGCACGGCGCAGTGGTCTTCTTTGATTTAGAGGCCGGAGTGAAGCTCGCGCTCTGGCCGCGCCAGAGTCTGGCGCGAGACTCCGGGCTGTCTTTGGAGAAGCCCAGCGCTACTGAGTTCTCGCTCGGACATACCGTCTCGTCCAAGAAGGAAGTGGACATTGTCATGGAGCAGGCGCGCCAGGCCGGGGCGATCATCGTCAAGCCGGCGCAAGACACGTTCTGGGGCGGCTATGCGGGCTATTTCCAGGACCCCGACAGGCATTTGTGGGAGATCGCCTGGAATCCTGCGTGGGAGGCGGCGGAATAGCCATCGTCGTGTGCGCAAGAGCCCGACGAATCCCGTCACTGCAGGAAAGAGTCGCAAAGGATCAGCAAGATTTTGGTCAATCTCCCCGTCCAGGACTCGACAAGTCGATGGCTTCTTCAAGTCGATTCGGATTTGCGTTCAACCCGCGGTTCACGGACAAGTCCGCGCCTGCATGGACATGAGCGAGGACATCTACGCGATGCTGCTGGCGCATGACAAAGCGAAGGAGTTTACGAAAAGCGATCGCCGACGCCCACGAGACAACGGAGGTGCTCACCGCGCTTGCCGTCGACAGCAAGGAGAAGGTGAACGAGGTGGCCGGCAAGGCGATCAAAGCGGGCGGAAAGGAGCCAGACTCCCCAAGGACTATGGTTTCATGTTCGCGCGGAGCTTCGAGGACCCGGACGGCCACATCTGGGAAGTGTTCTGGATGGATCAAGCCCACGGGCAGAAGGGGTAGTTGTGAGCCGACCAGCCATGGAGGACAACATGCACGACACAATTCATATGCCGACTATTGCGAGCGTTGATGCACACCCACGACAACGGGTGCGCGTGCTGGACACAGACATGAGCTATGTGGATGTCGGAGAAGGCGATCCGATCGTGTTCCTTCATGGCAATCCGACGTCCTCCTATCTGTGGCGTAACATCATTCCACATGTCCCGGGAGACAAGAGAACGGTCGCGTGCCGTCATTCACCGAGAGGAATGGAGTGTGCGCTGCCTGCGCCACGACAACCATTTGATCCGACCGCGCGTCCCGGCTCATGCTCGCGGGCAGGCGGCGTCGTCGCTGACACGAGCGGAAAGGAGGTTGCATGAACGTATCTCAGATTACCGTGACCCCCGATCCCTATGCCCCCTTTCGTCTGTCTCAGGGCTTTCGAGCCGGGGATCTTCTCTTCATTTCTGGGCAAGCCGCGATCGTTGACCGGGGAAAGATCGTGGGGGTTGGGGACTTCGATGCGCAGGCGGCCCAAGCCTTCCGAAACCTGGAGCGGGTTCTCCGGGCGGGTGGATCGAGCCTCGCCAACGTGATCAAGGTCACGATTTTTCTCCGTGACATGGCGAACTTTCCAAAGATCGTCGAGCTTCGCGGCCGCTACTTCACGCCCCCATACCCGGCGGATACGATCGTCGAAGTGTCGTCGCTGTACTCTCCGGATGCGCTGATCGAAATCGAAGCGATTGCCGTGGCTGATGGCGCAATCGAGCGGCGATGACAGACGGCCACGGGGACGGTCGAGCTCACACATGGGCCACGTCCTCGGTCGTGCCGAAGGGACTCATAACCATCGCCGGCCGGTCATCCTTGCCCGCGTGATGCGCACTCTGATCGAGTTCCCGGGCGCCCTCCGACCTCGGTGGGTCTTCAGGTAGCGCCTTCCCGCTGTCTGTCGGCCGGTGGCGAGGTCGCCAGGCGTCCAATGCCGGCAGGAGGAAACTTGAAATACGATTTTAGTTTCCGTAGTATTGACCTATCGACCATGCGATCCCGCCCAACCTCCATCGCGCCGTCCGGTCCGTCGGTCGCCCAACGCGTGGTCACCGCCGCCCGTCAGCAGTTCATGCGCCATGGGTTTCGCCACGTTACGATGGACGAGCTGGCGGCGGAGCTCGGCATGAGCAAGAAAACGCTGTACGCCTGCTTTCCGAGCAAAATCTCGCTCCTGGAGGCGGTGCTCCTGGATAAGTTCCGGAGCGTCGAGGCGGATCTCGACGGCATCACGGCCGACAGCTCCTCCGACGTGCTGAGCGCGCTGCACCGGCTCCTCGCCTGCATGCAGCGGCACACGGAAGAGATCCAGCCGCCGTTCGTGCGCGACATGCGGCGGGAGTCGCCGGAGCTGTTCAAGATCGTGGAGAACCGGCGCCGGGACGTGATTCAACGCCATTTCGGCAAGATCCTCGGCGAAGGGCGCAGGGCCGGCATTATCAGAAAGGACATCCCGGCCACCCTGATCATGGAGATTCTGCTCGGCGCCGTGCAGGCCGTGATGAATCCCCCGAAGATGGCCGAACTCGCGCTCACGCCGAAAACCGGCTATGCCACCATCATGAAGGTCGTTCTTGAGGGCGTGATGACCGAGACAGGAAGGTCCAAGGAGCCTGTCCAACATTGACCTTTCTACTGCGGCGAACGATGTACCGGCATCTGCTTCGTTCTCGGCCCCGAAACATCCTCAACGTATTCCAGCGAATACGCTTCCGGGTTTTCGTGGCCTGCGGCCTGGCATCTGCCAGCACCTCCTTCACCTCGTCACGAACGGCAATGCCGGACAGGCTCCAAACTATGACCGGCTGTGAGCCGTCATATAGACGCCTCGTCTGCCGCATGGCGGTCCCGCTGGCATGGATGGCGCTCGCAGCCGGTTGCGGCAACTCGGACCCCAACCTGGTCCAGGGCTATGTCGAAGGAGAATATGTCTATGTGGCCTCTCCCCTCCCCGGCGCGCTGGAATCCTTGTCAGTGCAACGGGGCACACAGGTGAAGGAAGGCGATCCCCTGTTCGCGCTGGACAGCGTGGCGGAGCAAGCGGCCAGGGACGAGGCGGAGCGCAGGCTCGCGCAAGCCCGGGCGAATTTGGAGGACGCGAAGAAGGGCAAGCGGCCCACGGAAATTGAGGCCATCAAGGCGCAACTGAAGCAAGCGCGGGCGGCGCTGAAACTGGCGGAAAGCGAGTTTGCCCGGCACGAAGCCTTGATGAGCGTCCCCGGCGCGACGGCGGAATTGGAGTTTGACCGGGCCCGCTCCATGCGAGACCAGCAACGCCAGCGGGTGGCGCAGCTTGAAGCCGACCTGACGACGGCGCAGCTTGGCTCGCGCAGCGACCTGGTGATCGCGGCCGAAGCCGAAGTGCGCGCGCGGGAAGCGGCGCTGGCCAAGGCGGAATGGGACCTCTCGCAGAAACGCCAACGAGCCCCGAAGGCGGGCTTAGTGTTCGATACGCTCTATCGCGAGGGAGAATGGGTGGCGGCGGGGCGGCCGGTCGTCGCGCTGCTGCCGCCGCAGAACGTCAAGGTCCGCGCCTTTGTCCCCCAGGCCAAGATTGGAACGATTCATCTCGGCGATCAGGTGGCGGTCAGCATGGACAGCGTGGCCCAGCCGTTGATCGGCACCGTGAGCTTTATTTCGCCCCGGGTGGAATTCACCCCGCCGGTCATCTACAGCCGGGAGAGCCGGGATAAGCTCGTCTTCATGATTGAAGCGACGTTCGATCCCCAGGTCGCGGCCAATTTGCATCCGGGACAGCCGGTGGATGTGCGGGTTGGAATCTGACCGCCATCGCGAAGAGCCGGGCAGCTCCGTGGCGAGTGATCGCGAAACTGTGACCTGTCGTCAAGCGTCATCCGTCAATCGAGGGACGATGACGGAAACACGATACGAAGACCGGCTGCTCCGATACGTTTGACGAATGACGGATATCCCTGCCCCTAAGCGTGAGCCACACGGACCATGACGAACAACCTGGCCATCAACGTGCGCGGGATGACGAAGCGATTCGGCGCGCTGACCGCCGTGGACCATATCGACCTGGACGTCCGCCAGGGAGAGATCTGCGGATTTCTCGGGCCGAACGGCAGCGGGAAGACGACGTTTATCCGCATGCTCTGCGGGCTCCTCCGCCCGGACGAGGGGCGCGGCACCTGCCTCGGCCATAACGTCATCACCGAGAGCGAGGCCATCAAGCGCCAGGTCGGCTACATGACCCAACGGTTCAGCTTCTACGAGGACCTCAGCATCGCCGAGAATCTGGATTTCGTGGCGCGCATGTACTCCGTGCCGCGCCGCCGCGAAGCGGTCCGCACAAGCCTGGACCGCCTCGGCTTGACGGAGCGGAAACAGCAACTCGCGGGCCAGTTGTCCGGCGGATGGAAACAGCGCCTGGCCCTCGGCGCCTGCATGATTCACGACCCCAAGCTGCTCCTGCTCGACGAGCCGACCGCCGGGGTCGATCCCAAAGCGCGGCGCGAATTCTGGGAGCAGATCCATGAGCTGGCCGCGCAGGGCCTGACGTTCCTGATCACCACGCACTACATGGATGAAGCCGAGCGGTGCCATCGGCTCGCCTACATCACCGCCGGCAAGCTGCTCACGCATGGCACGGTCACGGAGGTGATCGCGCACTCGCGGCTCACGACCTGGTCGGTCAGCGGCCCGAATCTCGTCGAACTCGCGCAGCGGCTCCGGGAAGCGCCGGGCGTGCAGCAGGCCGTGGCGTTCGGCACGATGTTGCACGTCAGCGGAGACGATGCGGGCTCGCTGGAACGGGCGATCGCGCCGTTTCGAACGGAGCCCTATGAATGGCGGCGGATCGAGACGGGGCTGGAGGACGTGTTCATTCACCTGATGGACAATGCGCCGGAGAGGATCTCGGCATGACGAAGCGGCTGGCCTTCTCACCGGCTCGGTTCTGGGCGATTGTCGTCAAGGAGTTCATCCAGATGCGCCGGGACCGCCTGACCTTCGGGATGATGGTCGGGGTGCCGCTGATCCAGCTCACGCTGTTCGGTTTGGCGATCAATTCTGACCCCAAGCAGTTGCCCACCGCCGTGCTCCTGGCCGATCAGGGTCCGCAAGGCCGCTCGTTGCTGTATGGGATTCGAAACAGCGGCTATTTTGAATTCGTCCGGCAGGTGCAGACCGAAGCCGAAGCACAGGAGGCGCTCGCCCGCGGCGAGGTGCAGTTCGTCGTCACCATCCCGGAGAACTTCACGCGCGATCTCCTGCGCGGCGACAGGCCGGCTGTGCTGCTTGAAGCGGACGCCACCGATCCCGCCGCCACGAGCAACGCGCTGGGCTCGCTGCGCACGGCGGTGAATACAGCCTTGCGGGAGGATCTCAAGGGGCCGCTCGCCTTTCTCGCCGCCGGCGACGGTCCGATCGACCTGCGGGTCCATCCTCGGTACAACCCCGAGGCCATCACCCATTACAACATCGTGCCGGGTCTGATGGGCGTCGTCCTCACGATGACCATGATCATGATTACGGGATTGGCCATCACGCGCGAGCGCGAGCGCGGCACCATGGAGAATCTCCTCTCGATGCCGACCCGCCCCTTCGAGGTCATGACCGGCAAGATCCTTCCCTATATCGTCGTGGGCTACGTGCAAGTCGGGTTGATCCTCCTGGCCGCGCGCTTTCTCTTCCACGTGCCGATGGTCGGCAACGTGCTGCTGCTGCTTGCCGTGACCCTGATCTTCATCGCCGCCAACCTGGCGGTGGGCATCACCTTTTCCACGTTGGCGCAGAACCAACTCCAGGCCGTGCAGATGACGTTCTTCTTCTTCCTGCCGTCGCTTCTGTTGTCCGGGTTCATGTTCCCGTTTCGCGGCATGCCTCAGTGGGCGCAGGCTCTCGGCGAAGTCTTTCCTCTCACCCATTTTCTCCGGATCGTGCGGGGCATTCTCTTGAAGGGCAACGGTTTTGACGAGGTCGTCCTCCAGCTCTGGCAAATCGCGCTGTTCGCCGCGGTCGCGCTGATGATCGGCGTGAAGCGGTACCGGCAGACGCTGGATTAGCCCGGTCTTCGTGATCCGTCAATCGACAAGCGTCAACCGCCATTGGTCATCGGACATTTCATGGCGTACGCCTCGCTACCGACCTCTCATCGATCGGCGAATGACGCCTGACGCATGACGAACGTTCTGACCGCCGAGATCAGCCTCGGTTGATTTCCACAGCGTGTTGCTTAACTCTTCGGGATCGGCAGCCAGAGGGTAAAGACGGAGCCTGTGCCGACCTGGCTCTCGACCGTGATGCGCCCGCCGTGGGCTTCGATGATTTCCTTCACGATCGGCAGGCCCAGGCCCGTGCCGCCGGAATCCCGAGCCCTGGCCCGGTCGGTGCGATAGAACCGCTCGAAGAGGTGCGGCAGTTGATCGGGTTCGATCCCCTGGCCCGTATCTTCCACGGTGATGCAGACCTGCGATTCTCGGATTCCCAGTCTGACCGTGACGCGCCCGCCCGGCTCCGTGTAGCGGAGGGCATTGTGCAGCAGATTGATCACGGCCTGTTTGAGCCACCGGGGGTCGCCTTGGATGGAAGGAACCGGATCGGCCTGAAGCGTCAACCGGAGCTTGTGGTCGTCGGCCAGGACCGCCAGCTCATCGACCAGTTCCCGGAGCAACGGCTCCAGCGCCAGCGGGGCCGGCTGTACTAAAGAATGGTCTCCGCTCAGACGGGCGAGGGTCAAGAGCGACCGTGTCAGGCTGACCAACCGTTGGACTTCCTCCCAATTGTTCAGCAAGGCCTCGCGATATTCCTCCGCCGTCCGCGCCTTCTGGAGCACCACTTCGATGTTGCCCTGCAGGACCGTCAACGGGGTTTGCATCTCGTGCGCCGCATGGTCCACGAAACGCCGCTGGCCCTCGAAGACCTTTTGCAATCGGTCCAGCATGGCGTTGAAGGCCTGCGCCAAGCGATGGAACTCCTGATACGGAGCATCCACGTTCAATCGGGTTTGGAGCGCGGAACCGGAGACGGTCTCCGTCGTGGCGCTGAGGACCTCGATGGGTCCCAAGACCTTTCGCGCCAACCAACTACTGCCGAACCAGGCGACGGCCATCATGGCCGCGGACACGATCGCCAGCAAACCCATCAGATTGCGGAGCGCCCGTTGGGAGAATCCGAGGGAAACCTCGGCTTGGAGGATGTACCGGACTTCTCCCTGTGAGGGAATCGGGAGCGACAGGCGCCGCACGGGTGGACCGTTGACCGTGGAAACGGTGTCGTAGACGGGATGTCCGCGCCGGACCCGTTCGAGCAACGGGCCGCTCACCGGCGGACGGGGTACGACGTTGGAACCTTGCCAGACGATCCGGCCATCGGGAGAGAGGACGACGATCGAGTGCGCCGTTTCGCGCAGTTCGTGCTGCGCCTCGTCAGCCCCCGTCTCCTGAGCCGGAACGAGGTCCTGTTCCCGGCTGCCGCTCAGGAGATCCGGCCGTTGCTCGATGAGGGTGGCCAGCGTCTGGGCCAGCCCCAGGAGCCTGGCGTTGGCATAGCGCTCAAGCAGGACCTCGAATCCCCCATAGACCAGCGCGCTGAAGATCGCGAGGAGGACCAGGATCAGCGCCAAGGCCCAGGCACGGATCAGGTTCCGAAAGGAGGTCATGCCTCCTCCGGCGTCTCCAACATGTAGCCGGCCCCTCGCACGGTCGTAATCAGCGGCGGCGAGAAGTCGCGGTCGATCTTGGCGCGCAGGGCTCGAATGTGCGCGTCCACGATATTGGTCATGGGATCGTAGCTGATGTCCCACACGTGCTCGATGATCGCGGTCCTCGTCAAGACGCGGTTCTTGTTCCGGAGGAGAAAGTCCAGGATCGCGTATTCCTTGTTGGTCAGCGCGATCTCCTTGCCGGCGCGCCAGACCCGGTGGGAGGCAGGATCAAGCTCCAAATCCGCCGCCTTCAAGCGCGTGGGGGTGTGGGGACCGCCTCGACGGAGGAGGGCCCGCACCCGGGCCAACAGCTCCGCGAAGGCGAAGGGTTTGGTCAAGTAATCGTCGGCGCCGCTGTCGAGCCCCGCCACCTTGTCTTGCACGGAATCCTGCGCCGTGAGGAGGAGAATCGGAGTCCGCCCTCCCTTAGCCCGGAACCGGCGGCAAAGCGTCAAGCCGTCCAACTTGGGCAGGAGAATGTCCACGATGAGGAGGTCGTAATCATTCTGGCCGGCGAGGTCGAGCCCTTCTTCGCCATCGCCGGCCCAGTCCACGGCATAACGCTCTTCACGGAGGCCCTTCTGCACGAACTGGGCGAGATTGGCGTCGTCTTCGACAAGCAAGATTCGCATGGTCGTGATGTCACAGCCGGCGAAGCAAGACAAGGAACGTCCGAGCACCCGGCCGCCGCCCTATTGTGCTCCTGCCGGCCCATGAAATGCCACGGGGCTGCTCGGCTGTTCATGGGGACGACCGCTCAATCAGTCCGAGTGATCCCGTTAGGCAATGATGGACAGGCCCCACATGATGAGCAGCGCCAACCCCAGCATGGTGACGATGAGTATGATGGTGGCCAGGATTGTAGACATGGTTCTCGCCTCCTTCCTTGGACAGTTGCATCCTTTAAACGGCCCGCGGCCCGTTCCGTTTTCATGCCAGCAACGACATGCCCCACCAGACCAACGCCGCCATCGCAACCAGCAGCAGCGTGAGGAGAACTGCCGGGCCAAATATGTCAGACATGGGCTTACCTCACGATCCGTATCTTGCGGTCATTCCGTTGCGTCGCATCATCCGATGCCCACAAGCTAACGGCGCGACATGAACCGCGCGTGAATGGATCGTGAAGAAATGTTCATGATCACAGCGGGAGGGAGAGTGCGAAGTGAGAAATGACGAATGACGAATGACGAATGACGAATGACGAAGAAGGACCCATGGACGGCGCAATCTGAGCGAGTCTTCATCCGTTCTTCATGAAACCTTCATCCGGCGGTTCTACCTTGCAGACAGGAAAGGAGCGCTGATGTCCCCGTTGATCACCATCTGGCTGTCCGCCCTCGGCACAGCCGTTCTGCTCATGGCGACGGTCTGGAAACTATGGCCATCGTGGTGCCGGCACCCTGGGAATGGCGTGACGGTCGCGGCGGGCGTCTCTCCTTCTCCGCCTCGCAGGCATTCTTCCAAGCAAGCCCCCTCGCGACCGTAATTCCAAGCCCTGTGCTGATCGGCGAGCCCCGGTGTTTCGTCGCGCAGCCGGGGATATCGTTCTTCAATCTTTCGATCAAGGAGCATAACGCTATGGAACAACGAGACATCTATATGACTGCCTTCGACCTGGAGCGATTGTCGGAACTCTTGCAGGTCGGGATCGTCTTCAATGGCAAGAACAGCGAGTACCTCAAGAGCCTGGAGCGGGAGTTGGACCGGGCGCATGTGGTGGACCCGAAAGCGATTCCCACGGACGTGGTGACCATGAACTCGCAGGTTCGCCTGCGGGACGTCGATACGGGTGAAGAGCGGGTCTACACCCTGGTGTTTCCCAGCCAAGCGAAGATCGAAGAAGGCAGGATTTCCGTGCTCGCGCCGATCGGCACCGCCATGTTGGGCTATCGGGTGGGCGACACGGTCGAATGGCAGGTTCCGGCGGGGGTGAAGAAGGTCAGGATTGAAGCAGTGCTCTACCAGCCGGAAGCGGCCGGCGATTTCGACCGGTAATCACCGTCGTTTGCGGTTCTCCGCATACAGGGCGACTCCCAACATGCCCACGAAGAGCAGGAATAGTCCGGTCATGGCCAGCAGCATCGGGATCATCATAGTCACGGACTCCTTGCCTCATCCGTCGGAAGCCCGGCCGCCATCACCATCGAGAGGTTGCTGCGGACCGGACTCCGCTGCGCCGGAGTTCGGTCCTCATTCTAGCGGGGCCGGATGAAGATTCCGTGAAACGCCCATGAAGATTGGAGGCTGAAAGATCATCGGTTCTTCACCGGCTCTTCATGCTGCCTGCTTACCTATGAAATGGAGGGGATGAAGAAAGGAGGAAGCCGTGATGTTCATCATGGGGTTGTTGGCGTTGCTCATGCATCCAGCCGGCTTGATCCTCGCTGCCATGGTCCTGATTGGGAAAGATCTGACGCGGCTCCTGCTCGGCGCGGACTGACGTGAACCTGAAACGAGTCCGCGCCTTCTCTCGATGTCCCGACTCACATCCTCGATCCGATCTGGGAGGGCCTCCGACAGGGAGGCCTTCCCGACTGTAATAATCCGCCGCCGTTTCCGTCTGTAGTGGTGACAGCGCCTGTGATCAGGCGAAACAGCCACCACCTACAGAGGGGAGAGTCCCATGAACGAGATCACGTTACAGATCGAGGGGATGAGCTGCGGCCATTGCGTGGGTCAAATCCGAAGGGCCTTGGCGCGCGTGGAGGGTTTGCAGCATTGCGAGGTGAAAGTGGGAGAGGCCAGGGTGATTTACGATCCGAAGGTGAGCGAGCTCGGCGACATCGTCGAGGCCGTGAAGGAGGCGGGCTACGACGTTCGCCCAGCCGGGAGGGCCGCATGAGCGCCATCGAATGGCTGGTCATCCTCGGCGGAACCGCGGTCATCGCTTGGATCAACTGGTATTTCTTCCTGGCCCAAAGCCGGGAAGTCGCAAAGGAGGACTCCTCATGGAAACGGCGCTGAAGGACCACCCGCTTGCCGTCGAGGAGGCCGGCGGCGCCCGCCCGGGCGCCGCCGCTCGAACGATCACGATACCGGTTCAGGGGATGACCTGCGCCGCCTGCCAAGCGCGCGTGCAGCGCACCCTCGGACAACAACCAGGTGTCATCGAGGCCTCCGTCAACCTGATGATGAAGAGCGCGGCGGTCCGGTTCGATCCGGCCGCCACGTCGCCGGAAGACCTCGTCGCCGCGATCCGGGACACCGGCTACCAGGCCGATCTGCCCAGTCCCGCTTTGAGCGCGGTGGATGAGCAAGAGACGCGGGATAAGGCGCAGGCGGAAGAATTCCTGTCGCTCAAGCGCAAGGCGATCTGGAGCGGTCTGGCCGGAACGGTGGCGATGGTCCTGTCGATGCCCCTGATGGCCGGCATGACCGAACATGGGCCGACTGCCGATCCCTTCATGCGGTGGGCTATGGAGCGCTTGACCCCGGTGCTGCGCGGCGCCGCGCCGTGGCTCTACGGCATCGAGCCGAGGGTTCTGTCCCTCGCCCTGTTGGGCGTGACGCTCGGCGTGATGGTCTGGGCGGGGCGCCACTTTTATCTTCGCGCCTGGTCGGCGTTCCGCCACCATTCGGCGGACATGAATACCTTGGTCGCCGTGGGCACGGGCGCGGCCTTTCTGTACAGCGCGCTCGCAACCGTCGCGCCCGGCCTGTTCATCGAGCGGGGTCTCGCCCCGGATGTCTACTACGAGGCGGTGATCCTCATCATCGCCCTGATCCTGACCGGCCACATGATGGAGGCCCGGGCGAAACGCCAAACCTCCGCCGCCCTTCAACGGCTGGTCTCCCTGCAGCCGAAGACCGCGCGGGTCCTGCGCGACGGGATGGAGCAGACCCTGCCGGTCGGGACCGTCGGGGCAGGAGACCTAGTGGTCGTGCGGCCGGGCGAGCGGATTCCGGTGGACGGCACGATCATCGACGGGACAAGCAGCGTGGACGAATCGATGCTCACCGGAGAAGCCATGCCGGTGGACAAGCGCGCTGGCGATGCGGTGATCGGCGGGACGATCAATAAGACCGGCGCGTTTCAGTACCGGGCGACAACGGTCGGGGCAGCAAGCGTCTTGTCCCAAATCGTGACCTTGATGCGCGACGCCCAGAGCTCGCGCGCGCCGATTCAGAAGTTGGCCGATCGCGTGAGCGCGGTCTTCGTCCCGGTGGTGCTGTCGCTCGCGGTCGCCACCTTCGTCGTCTGGTTCGTGACCGCGGAGACGGCTCCGGCCGTGAGGGCCTTCGCGGCTTCCGTCGCTGTGCTGATCATTGCCTGCCCCTGCGCCATGGGACTCGCCGTACCGACCGCGGTCATGGTGGCGACCGGGAAGGGCGCCGAGCTCGGCATCCTGATCAAAGGGGGCGAGGCGTTGCAGCGCATCGGCGGTGTGACGGCCGTCGTGTTGGACAAGACCGGCACCATCACGGAGGGGCAACCCACCGTCACCGACTATGTGGGCGCGAAAGCGGCGCCCTGGCCGAACCGCGAGGTGCTTCGACTGGTGGCGTCGCTCGAGCGGTCGTCGGAACATCCAGTAGCCGAGGCGATTGTCCGGTATGCCGCGGAACAGTCGCTCGTGCTGAGCCGAGCTGAGAACTTTCAGGCCGTGACCGGCCAGGGGGCGAGCGGCTGGATCGACGGCATATCGGTCCTGGTCGGCAACGAAGGCTTGATGGCGGCCTCCGGTGTGGCGACCGACGAGCTGCGGGAGGAGGCCGAGCGCCTGGCGGAGGCAGGCAAGACTCCGATGTTCATCGCGGTCGACGGGCGGCTCGCCGGTCTGATCGCCGTGGCCGACCGGATCAAGCCGACGTCCCGGGAAGCGGTGAAACGGATGAAACGGCTCGGGCTTCAGGTGGCCATGCTCACTGGCGATCACCGGCGCACCGCGGAGACCGTGGCCGCCCAGGCCGGAATTGATCGTGTCGTCGCACGGGTCTCGCCAGAGGGGAAGGTGGCGGAGATCACGCGTCTCCAGAAGGAGGGAGCGACCGTGGCGATGGTCGGCGACGGAATCAACGATGCGCCGGCTCTGGCGCAGGCGGACGTGGGCATCGCCGTCGGCGCCGGCACCGACATCGCGATCGAGGCGAGCGACGTGACGTTGATGCGCTCGGACCTGCGGAGCGCGGTCACCGCGATTGAATTGTCCAGACGCACGATGAGGACGATGAAACAGAACCTGTTCTGGGCCTTCGCCTACAACGTGGTCGGGATTCCGGTGGCGGCCGGACTCCTCTACCCGGCCTTCGGGCTCCTGCTGAGCCCGATTCTCGCGAGCGCCGCCATGGCGTTCAGCTCTGTCAGCGTGGTGGCCAACAGCCTGCGTCTCCAATATGCGGACATCCGGTAGGGGATCACCGGACTGCCGATATGTCGGCAGTTGCCGATAGGACGGCGGGCTGGCCTTCGGCACCGCGGGTTTTTCCTCGCTGAATTGCAAGAGAAATGGAAGAGAATCGTCTATGTGATCGCGGAGTTGGAAGCTCGATGGATTCGTGAACCACACATGGAACGGCGATTGCTGATGACTCAGGGCATGAGTCATCGAGTTCCATCACAACCACGATCTTTCAAGTAAGGAGGTGTGAGATGCAAGCGCTGTTCAAGACGGACGAGTCCTGGTCTCCTGTGGTGCTGCGGCTGATGTTGGCGACGGTCATGTTCCCGCACGGCGCGCAAAAGTTGTTGGGCTGGTTCGGCGGCCACGGATTCGAAGGGACGCTCGGGTTCTTTACGCAACAGATGGGATTGCCCTGGCTCGTCGCGTTTCTCGTCATCATCGGCGAGTCCCTCGGCAGCCTGGCGTTGGCCGCCGGCCTGTTGACGCGGTTCACGGCGGCGAGCTTCATCGTGATCATGCTCGGCGCGATCGTAACCTCCCATCTGCCGCACGGCTTTTTCATGAACTGGTTCGGCCAGCAGCAGGGGGAAGGATTTGAATATCACCTGCTCGTGATCGGGATGAGCGCCGCGCTGGTGTTGACCGGCGGAGGAGCCTGGTCCCTCGACCGGGTCATCGCGCGATGGTTCGGCGCCGAGCGCCACTATGCCCCGCGGCCGCTCCATGAGGCCCATCACCACATCGGCTGACAGTCAGGACGACGGTCCGCCATTCCACAAAGCCATCATGAAAGGAGAAGGTAAGATGACCCCTGTCAAGTCAAGAGAAGAGAATCCGAGCCGCAGGCCGATCGGGTCGCTCGCCGGAGCGATGGTGCTGAGCCTGCTGTTGGCTGCATCCCCCGCCCTGGCCGATGAGGGCGGCAAGCACAGCCACGGCCCCGGCACCCACATGAAGGTCAGCGGGGAGGTGACGGCCATTCAGTCCGACCTGATCACGATCAAGACTCCCTGGGGACAGATGCGGGTGGCCTCCAAGACGGCTCCCAAGAATCTCGAAGTGGGAGAACAGGTCGAGATGTCGGTGAACGAAAACAACGTCGTGATCGACCTGCACCGAAAGGGCGATCCGGCCCACAAGCACCGGTTCGTCACGGGCAAACTGGCTTATGCCTCGAAGGATCGGAAAGAGATCAAGCTCTGGACGCCGGAGGGCGAGAAGACCTTCGACGTGCAAAGCGGCCGGTCCCAGTTGGCGGGCATCGAGGAGGGCACGCCCATCTCCGTCGAACTCAATGAGGCCGGGAAGGTCATCGATATTCATAAGATGAACGTGGAGATGACCTTTGACGAACAGCCGAAGACCAAGGCTGGCTACCACATCACCGTGCATGGGGTGGTCGATCGGATTCAAGGGCCGATGGTGGCCGTCAAGGCGCCAGGCGGCGACTATTGGCTCAACGCCAAGACTTTGCCGAAGGACATCAAGGCCGGCGACGAGATCACGCTTTGGGTCAACGAGGAAAACATAGTCGTGGACCACCACCAGAAGGGCCATGACAAGGCCCATCGGCTGGTCACGGGCAAGCTGGTCTATGTCGGCAAGATGAAGAAGGAGATCAAGCTCTGGACGCCCGAAGGGGAGAAGGTGTTCCCGCTCGAACGGATCGAAGTCAAGGCCAAGCCGATCGAGGAAGGCAGCCGCGTCACGATCGAGCTGAACGAAAGCGGCGCGGTGACGGATATTTGGAAAGCCGGGTCGTAACTGTTCGGCGGTCGTTTTCTCATGGGCCGCGCCACGACGAGTGGCGCGGCCCACGCTCGTAAGATCGTTGGTCCCCAGTGACAGAGCCATTTGAGAGACCCCTCGGCCTCTGTCACGCCGTTATCCTGATTCCCCCCAAGCCATCCTCCTCTACTCCGAACGCATCCGTTCTCTGGCATCTTGCGAGCCTCTTCGTTACCTTGAGGGTATTGGTCGATGGGCGAGATCAAGGGAGAGGGGAAGGCCGCCCCGCGGTTGGTCCCGCGCTCCCGGAACGCGCGCCCTCAGAAGGGCCTCGTTCGACGGCCGCAATCGGCCCAATCACGGGGCGTCTTCCCGGGGAGAACGTCCAATCAGCGAGTTCGCGGGGCGCATTGGCGCGTATATCGACAACCAAGGTCGGAGCCTGACGGCCCCCTTGTCGAAGGGTAGATTTTCGACTACCCTTCGGTCCGCACAGGAGACAGTCATGAAAAGGAGCAAAGCCTATCAGCCGGAGCTGATTCAGAGCCTGCGCAATCCGCGTGAGGCCGAAGAATATTTGAACGCGGCATTGGAAGAAGACGATCCCGAGTTGTTTCTGTTGGCGCTCAGAAACGTGACGGAGGCGCAGGGAGGCGTGACGCAACTCGCCCGGAAAACCAAACTCAACCGCGAAAGCCTGTACAAGATGCTCTCGGAGCGCGGGAATCCTGAACTGAAGAGTCTCGACAGGCTACTCCACGCCATGGGATTTCGCCTCGCGGTTGCAGCGAACCGCTAAACGGTGAGCACGATGTACCTGGGAGAAGCGACGTAGGTCTGATGTAGGATTGCAAGACCTGACCCTCATCAGCGTCGTCCCGCCCCGATCCTCTCCGCCGTCTGCCTCAGCCTCCTGCTCGCAAGCCCGTGGGCAGCGCCGGTGGTCATGGGTACCGAACTCGATGAGGAGCTCGCTTCCCTGCGCGCGCCGTGGTTCACCGGGACTCTGCTTTCGAGTCGCGGGAGCACCCTCGACCGGGGACATGCTGTCGTCGAACCCTACCTCTATTTCACGCAGTACGGCGGGCTCTACAATGACACGTGGCGCCTGCAATCGGCGAACAACTTCCGCACAATCGTTCAGCAGAACTATCTCATCTACGGCCTCACCGACCGCATCGATCTCGAACTGGCCCCGCAATGGCTCAGCAATCGTTCACAGGGGCAGTCTTCCACGGGATTCGGAGATTTCCGGTCGCGCTCGGATTTCAAGCACTGAGGGGCCGGCCCGGCTCGTGGGTTCCGGCGATCAGGCTTTGGGTGCAGGAGATGTTTCCGACGGGACGCTTCGAGAATCTGGACCCGATCAAAGCGAGCGTCGAAGCGACCGGAGGGGGATCCTTCGCCACGACCTTCGGCGCCGGAGTCCAGAACCTGTTCCATCTCGGCGGCGACCATTTCCTTCGCTACCGTTTCAATCTGACTCATAGCCTGTACATGCCCGTCGACGTGACCGGGTTCAACGCCTATGGAGGCGGTTTCGGGACGGATGGACGGGTTCACCCGGGATCGGTCACGACGCTGACGGCGGCCGCCGAGTACACGCTCACGCGTCATTGGGTGCTCGCGCTCGACATCGGCTTTCAGATCATCCAGGCGACTCGCTTTTCCGGAACGCCGGGAATCGGCCCGACAGGTGAACCGGCGGTCACCGGCAGGGGATCAGGCGATGTGCTGAGCGTGGCGCCGGCCGTGGAATATCTCTATAACGAACACGTCGGCTTGATCGCCGGCCCCTGGTTCAGCGTAAGAGGCAGGAACACGTCCGACTTCTTCGGGATGGTGGCCGCGATCTACCTGTTTCTGTAAGCCCGTCGGAGCGGGCGTCTCCTGCTTGCTGAATCTAGATGGGGTCGGGTCTTGCAATCACACATTGCACGGCGTGTGGCTGTCCAGCCTGCCTACCATTCGGTCCTAGCTTCTCACTCCCCTCGCTTCTCCGGGATCGCGCGTACGGGACACATTCTTAGGCTGCGCCTTTTCTCGGTGGGCGATGTAACGCCTCGGCCACTGCACGGGGATTGCGAGCTGCGACGCGAAGTAGAGCGAGCGCCGGACCTTCAGGCCTTCGCCGTCCCTGTTCCCAGTTACGGAGCGTCGCGATGCTGACACCGATCATTAAGGCAAATTCGGCCTGCGATGCCTTGAGCTTCTCCCGGATGCTCTTCACATCGGCCGGACGAAAGGTGGTGACGCGAGCAGGCTTCAGCGTGCCTCGACGAATGCGTCCGGCTTGCCGGATGCTGGTCAGCAGCTCTTGAAATGCCGTGTCCTTCATGAGAATTCCCTCCGAACGAGCTTGGCCAACACCTTGAGTTGGTCTGCCGTGAGGTCGCCCTGCTCGTTCTTTGCATAGAGGTACAACATATAAAACGTCTGGCTTGCCGGCTCCCAATAGTAGATGAGGCGGACCCCGCCTCGTTTGCCTCGCCCCTCCGCCGCCCATCGGAGTTTGCGCAGTCCCGCGCCACCTTGAATGATGGGGCCTTGCGTGGGCCGCAGCAACAATGCCAATTGCAGCGCCCGATAGCTCTCGTCGTCTAGCTGACGCCGCACCGCGGCGGTAAACACCGGAGTCTCCACAAACCGCATGGAGAATGGTACGCCATTGGCGCACACTGTAGCAAGACGCAGTTGCAAGCTGGAGTGGCGGTCCAGCCTGCTTCGTCATTCGCGATGAGCCAGCGGTAGGCTTGCACAGTCGAATGAGCCCTGGGGCCACTTCGGGTATTGCAACCCGACAACCGGATCGAGGTTGCGGACGGATGCCGCTCGCCGGCCGGTGTCTGGAGCACCTTGACCCAGATGCCTGATTGATGCATGTTCATGCATATGCGTACGACGCTGAACATCGACGACCAGCTCATGAAGCGGGCGGCACAGCTCACCGGGGTGCACGAAAAAACTCAGCTTGTGCGCCTGGGCATTGGGAATTAGGGTCAGGTCTTGTCATCACACATTGCGTGTGGGTGGCAGGCCAATCAGCGTGATTCGTCATTGCGTCAAGCCCCCCGTAACACTTCTCGTCCCTGCTCCCCACACAGCGCTCCATCTCGTCCCCGGAGTGATGAATCCGCCTCCGACTTTGCAGTAGACTTGCCACGCTATGAAGAAGCTGCCGGTCGCACGCTCTGGGTTCGTCCTCGTCCTGGTGGTCCTGGTGAATGCGGGAATGGTCTGGGCGCAATCGCATGACGCCTCGGATGACGACCCGTCACGGCATGAGGCGATGGTGACGTTCATCCAAGACAGGGCCGCCGAGTGCCGTCCATTCCCGAGCCACGAGTATCGGGACGGAGATCGAAGTGAGACCCGGGGTGAAGAGGAACGGTCAGCGACAAGCGACGCAGTACGGGGGCAGGAGGGCATCACTGAGCCACGGCCGTCTATCAACGATGGCGTGAAGGTGGCGGAGGACATGCGGTGCCGGCAGTGTCGGAGGAAATGCGCGGCGGACAGTCTGCGGTGCCGGAGCCAGTGCGCGGGCGACGCGCCTGTTTGGTCCATTGCCAAGAGCGAACAGAGAAGTGCGAGGCCCTGTGCAAGCAGCTCTTTCAGTGCGAGTGACCAATCGACTCTTGATTGTCATCCTTCCTGTTCTCATAACACCTGTTCCCATTATTGGATGCAACAGAGTGACTGAAGTCCTGTCATCACACGTTGCGCCGCACCCGGGGGACGTCTTCTCTGTCCCGCTCGATTAGCCGCTCTTCGCACGGCACCTTCTCCTGGGGTGATGGATACGCCGTCAATGTTGCAGTAGACTGCCTGCACCAGGCCGCCAAATCATTCCACAACCTTTCGAGATCTCAAACCCTCAAGAAGGAGTGGTCATGCCGTATGTCAATATCCAGATTACCAAGGGTGCCACGAGAGCACAGAAAGCCCGTCTCGTGAGAGAGGTGACCGGTTCGCTTGTCCGGATCCTGGGCAAGCATCCAGAGCATACCCATATCGTGATTCAAGAAATTGCAGAAGCCAACTGGGGGTTCTCGGGGTTATTGACGAACGATTGGAAGAAACAACGGTCCCGCAAGCAGATGAGAACGCGGAGCAAAACCTGATGCCACCCCACCCGATCGCGGCGCGTGGCAGCCCGTGTCTCCGCCCCGCTCCCTCAGTCGCCGATTCCCACGTCACCTGAGACCCGGCCGATCTGTGGCGGTATCGGTGACGAAGAGATCCCGGGCCTCTTGTTCTGCACCTCACGACCGGTCAGAACTCTTGCAACAATCTCCCCGCCCCTACTACTGCTCCTTGGATCCCCGTTTCCCGGAGGGCGTACCAAAAGATCACAGCGTTGATACCCAGGATAGGCATCCCGATCACCGGCTCCAGTTGTTCCGCCACATCGATCAAGCTCATATTCGTGCCACACTGGACGACGGCGTCCAGTGCATTGTCACGCGTGGCCAGCATGTCCAGTATGGCCTTCTCCTTGGCCCAGTCCGGAACATGTGCGATATGCAGAGCATTGGCGCAAGAAAAGCCTACGCTCGCCACCACCTCGAACCCCAGGTCTTGGAACATGCGCGTGGCGTGCTCGTTTCCTTTCTTGTCGAACGGTGTCAAGATCCCGATGCGCCTCGCCTGATACTTTCGCAGCGCGGCGACGACGGCCTCATGCCAGGTGGCCCATGGCAATCTCGAGTGCTCCTCGATCTCAGCCATAGGTTCTTTTACTTGTTCGATGCCGCACAGAATATGTTCCAAGCTCATGCCCATAAGCATGTATTGCGGCTCCGCCAACAGCGCCGTATCAACCGCGGCCTTCAATCCGCCCAAGAACTGCTTCTGATACTCCAAGAGATCTGCCTCGGTTTCTAACGTCGGCTTCGGCGTGATGACATTGGACGTGTGCAGGCCGACCCCTCTGAGTGTCTGTGGATTCCTGCCAATAATGCTCCAAAGCTCGTGCTCCATGCTGGTATTCGTAGCGGGGACAATCAGACCGAACTTTCTTCTGAAGCTCCTCACATCAGGATATCCGCGGGAGGAGTCGATCTCGCCGAAGTGTTCGGCTGTCCTGCCGTTGTGAATGACGCCGGAAGGAGCCAGAGCAGGCATCGGCGGACGGTTCACATCCGGTATGTTGATCGTCTTCCCGGACAGTGGGCCGATGACCTTCTGGGGTCCATGGTGGCTCGCGTGCTGATGCTCTCCCATCATGACCAGTGCCTCGCATTCGGCGACAGTTTTCACCTGTACTCAACTCGGCTCTATAATAGTGGGCGGGAAAGTCCCTGAAAGGCAAGAGGGCATAAGCAGTTGGTCCAGGTGACAGGCCGGGATAAGTACGCGGCGGATAGTCTGATGTGCCGGAGCCAATGCGCGGGCGATAGCGCCTGTTTAGCCCTTTGCCAAGAGCGAACCGAGAAGTGCGAGGCCCTGTGCAAGCAGCTCTTTCAGTGCGAGTGACGGGTGTTGGCCTACAGGATCGCGCCAGTTTGGCCGTCCCACTGTGTGGCCTTCACTCCGTCATGCTCCTTCTGCAACGATGCCCTGCCAAGCCTCCCGCCTCCGCCGTCCGATTTCCCATCACAAGCGGTTCCCATACCAGCCTGCCAACCACCCACCAGCGAATCCTGATCTGGGAGGATCCTTCGTTGCGTACCGCCCGTTCCCCTATCGACGCGGCGGAGCGCCGGGTTCCGGGTTGAGGGTCGAAGTTCGACGGTGCCCTTGTCAGGCGTGACGAGCGATCGCTTGCAATGTACCGATACGCCTCATCTTTTTATCAGCCACACCTTCTCCTTGGCTGGACATTTGCCCTTCAATCCACCGGATACCTCTCTGCTCTCGAGGAGCGTGAGATCATAATGCGCGGCATAATGCCGCGTGACTTCCTCGTTGCTCACTGAAAACGGAGGACCGTCCATCATGCGTTGGTCATACTCATAGCAAATCAGCAACTGCGGAGCCTTGCCTGTCATCGTTGTGAGGTGCGCGGCATAGCGATCGCGCATTTCTTCGGGGAAGGCCACCAACGCGGCCCGATCATAGACGGTATCGACCGGGCCGAGTCTCTCTCCGGACAGCGCAAAGATGTCGCCGACAAATACGTCAAGCTGTGGTGCGCTCCACCGCTCCACTTGGCCGGTCGCCGATATGGCTGGTTGCTGGCCCAATTCCGTGAATAACTGCTCAATGGCCAGTCGGCTCAATTCGGCTCCCGCCACCCGATAGCCGTTGGAGAGTAGCCAAGAAATATCCAGAGTCTTCCCGCACAATGGGACAAAAATCCGGCTGCCTTTGGCTACGCCAAGCTCACGAAAGTGCTCCACGAGCAGTGGATTGGCCTTACTTTCGTGAAAGGCAATCTCATTCTTCTCCCACCTTTGGTGCCAAAAACTTGGGTCCATCTTCAATCCTCTTGATGCATGACGATTGAGCCTACCGATCCGCATGGTACATGAAGCAGGGTTGGGTATTGCTATCACACATTGCGCTGAAACCGCGACGGTGTCGCCCTCAGAATCGGCAGACCTGCCAGCGGATCCCTATTTCCTGCTGTATGTCCCCATCACCTCCGCCTGTCCAAGAATATGGCTCTGCATGGCCTTCTCCAGATCTTTCTTCGTCGTGCTTGGCGACAGGTTGAGGGTCGTATCCAGCGCGTACAATTTAAAGAAATAGCGGTGAGTGCCGGAGGGTGGACAGGGCCCTCCATAGCCGACGCGTCGAAAGTCCGATGTGCCCTGCTTTAAGCCGTTCGGGAGGGCATCTCGCTTCGGCACGTTTTCCTCAAGGGCTCGGGCCGTCACCGGGATATTCCACGCGACCCAATGCACCCAGATCCCCATCGGAGCGTCCGGGTCATCCGCGATCAGAGCCAAGCTCTTTGTTCCGTCGGGAACATCAGACCAGCTCAACGGAGGCGACATATCCTGGCCGTCACACGTGTATTGTTTCGGAATCATTCCCCCTGCCTGAAATGCGGAGCTGGTGAGTTTCATCGGTGAACCTCCTTTCCTCTTCAGGAGATCAGGATTCAGGGTCAGGTCCTGAAACCACACATTCCCAGGAATCAATTGACGCGATCAGACCAGATCTTGCGCCGCGGTTGAGCCGGCTCAAGTTGATTGGCGGCCGCGATATGTTGAGTGAGATCTTAGGCAGGGACGTTGATGCATTCAACTTGGCTGCTCGGCTGCGGGATCGGAAGGCCGTCGGCCCTGAGCCCTTCCCAATGAGATTCACTGGCCTCCCGGAGCAAGGATTCTGTCTCGGTTACGGTGTCGCCGGTGACCACGCAGCCCCGTAAGTCCGGAGCGTATGCCGTAGAGTCGGTAGGCGCGTTCTCGCGTGGTCTCAAATGGGAGCGGCATACCGCATGTCATGGCGCGCCACGTGCGCGTAGCCTTCGCCTGTTCGCTGTATTAGACTGATGAGTCACGGATCAACGACATCTCACCGAGGAGGATGCCATGAGACTAGGATCTGTTGTTCTCGGACTCGTCCTCTTTGTGGCCAACGGGTTCGTTGGGTGCGAGCCAAGCCAAACCGGAGGCGGAGCAAGGAAAGCCGGAGCGGCGGCCGATGCTCCACTGTTTGCCCCGGCCAGTTCGGCCGCTCGAATGGCCAATGACGAGGGGGTGGGACACTACCAGCAGGGGCATTGGGATGTGGCAATGGAGCATTTCCAGAAGGCCGTCAAGGCCGATCCCAATTCGGCCGTCGTGCACTACAACGTCGCGCTGACCTTGGACAAGATGGGCAAACATGACGAGGCCACCGCGTCATTTAAGAAAGCCTTGGAGTTGGCCCCGAGCGAGCCTGCCATCACGGGCTCGGACATTCTCAAGAAGCACCTGGGGATGTAAGCAAGAAGGCCGCCGGGGGTTCGCTCCACGATAATCAGGGCCAGTCTGCTTCTCTCAAGGATCGCAACACAGATTGCCGCAACCTGTTACATCCGGGCTTCGAGCACCAGGTTGAACGGCGTCTGGGTCGCGCGGCGAAAAGTCCGAAAGCCCGCCTTTTGGAACACAGCCCTCAGCCGCGCTTCTCCGGCCTGCGCTCCGAGCGCCGCCCTCCCCTCTTCCGACAACGAGTGCGCGCAACAGATGGCGGTGGAGGCGGCATAGTAGAGGCGACCGACAGGGGTGAGGTTGTCTTCGACCCGATCGTGGGCAAAGGGCTCGACCAGCATCACCGTGCCCTCTTCGGCGAGGGCCGCTGCGGCATGCTGCGCGGCGGCGACGGGATCGCCCATGTCGTGGAGGCAATCGAAGAAACAGATCAGATCGAACCCCTGCGGCGGATACGACTGCGCGGTCGCGACCTCGAACGTCACGGAGAGACCGGCGTTTGCGCGCCGCGCCTGCTCCTGGGCCGCCGCAACGGATTCTTCGTGGTTGTCGAATCCCCAAAATCGTGAGTTCGGAAAGGCGGCGGCCATCAGCAAGGTCGAATGGCCGTGCCCGCAGCCGATGTCGGCGACCTTCGCGCCCTGTTTCAGCTTCTCGATCACGCCCGGCAAGGCCGGCAGCCAGGCTTGCAGGAGCGATCCGCGATAACAATTTCGGTAGAAGGCCGCGACGCCGCACGACAGCCGCTCGTGGTGGTCGCCCCAGGCGATGCCCTCTCCCGTCCGAAACGCCCGGGCGACCTTGTCTTCGTCGAACCACATGGAGGCCGGCACGTTCCAGGCCGGCGGGAGGAAGAGCGGGCTCTCCTCGTCGGCCAACACCAAGGCCTGTTCGGGCGGAAGTTCATAGGTCTCGCTCGTGGCATGGTACCGGACATAGCCGCCCGCCGCCTGGCTGTTCAGCCATTCGCGCAGGTAGCGTTCGTCGCAGCCGGCGCGCTGCGCGACTTCCCGCGGGCTCAGCGGGCCGGCGCCGGCCATGGCCTTGTACAGGCCCAGCCGGTGGCCGAGCGACACCATGACGCCGCCATAACTTGCAGACAGATCGTTGACGGCCCGTTCCAAGAACTGGTCGAGCGCTTGTTGATTGATCGGCATGTGGTCCTCCTTTGGTGAATCAACCATGATGCCGTATCCTATGGGTTGCGACGACGGAAGGGCAGGGCTAGACTGGCCACTTTCGGTTCATTTATGCCATCCCCCGCAACCGCACAGCCACATTCCGACCCTCGGCACGTCAGCCTGGTTGTGATCCCAGAGGTGATGGTGTCGCCTTTGAGCGGCATGTATGACGTGCTCACCTGTTTCGAGTTCCTTGGGAGCTTAGACGAGGCGGTGCCGTCGTCAGCTCCCTTTCGGGTGGAGTTTGTCTCGACCAGGGGCGGGCGGGTGGAGACGGCAAGCGGACTGCCTGTTGAAGTGCACCGATCGCTGGGCGAGGTCACTTCGACCGAGATCGTGATCGTCCCTTCCCTCCTGGTCGAGCATGGCGACTGGGTGCCGGGACGCCATGCCGAGATGGTGCGATGGCTCCTGGAGATGAACCGCAGGGGTGCGCTGCTCTGCTCGGCCTGCTCGGGCGTCCTGTTGCTGGCTGAAACGGGGCTGCTGGACGGAGAAGATGCGACGATCCACTGGGCCTATGCGCCCACATTCCGCAAGAATTTCCCCGCCGTTCGACTGTCCCTTGAGAAAGTGCTCGTGGCTTCGGGGGAGCGGGCGCAATTCGTGATGGCCGGCGCGTCCGCCTCCTGGCATGATTTGGTGCTGTACCTCGTGGCCAGATTCGTCGGGCCGACCGCGGCTCAGGCAATCTCCAAATTCATGCTTCTCCAGTGGCACCAGGACGGCCAGACGCCATACATCGCGTTTCGACCGAGTCTCGACCATGGGGACGCCATGGTGCTCGCGACGCAGGAATGGCTGGCAGGCCATTTCTCCGTGGCCAAACCCGTCGAAGAGGCGGTGAAACGGTCCGGGCTCCCCGAGCGAAGTTTCAACCGGCGGTTCACCCAGGCGACGGGCTATTCACCGATGGCCTACATCCAGAACCTGCGTGTGCATGAGGCCAAGCGCCGGCTCGAACGGACGGAGGAGGCAATCGATGAGATCAGTTGGAACGTCGGCTACGAGGACCCGGCGTTCTTTCGGCGACTGTTCAAGCGCCTGACCGGGATCACCCCGGGCGCGTACCGCCGCAAGTTCAAGGTGCCCCTTGTGACGACAAATACGCTGCCATCAGGACAAACGGGGGCGTTATCTCGTTCATAGGCCCCGTTTCCAGTCGAGAACCGACAATGGGGCAAGGGGGACAGAACCTTCTCCGGCGCTTGCCGAGTGATGGATCCGTGTCCGACTTTGCAGGAGACTGGCCGGAGCAGGCTTACTAGCCGGTAATGAGGAATGTCTACGGCATAAATCAGGAGGCACACCAATGCGCAAGCGAATCATCGCCGAAGTCCAGAAAGAAAGCGTATCGGCTGAACAGGAGTGGTTGAATGTGGAGGGGATCGCGGAAGTGGAAATCACCTCAGAGGACGCCGCTCATCCGATTGAGTCCGCATTGCTGGGCGGTCGGGCTTCGGGGTGGCGTGCTGCAGGGCCTGGAAAACAGACAATCCGGCTTCTCTTCGACCATCCGCAACGACTACGGCGGATCTGGATGAATTTTGTGGAGCCCGGAGCCGAACGTACGCAAGAGTACGTCTTGCGCTGGTCGTCGGATCGTGGGCAGTCCTTCCGGGAAATCGTGCGGCAGCAGTGGAACTTCAGTCCACAGGGCGCAACGAGCGAGATAGAAGATCATCATGTCGAACTTCCGGCGGTCACGGTGCTCGAATTGAGCATCATTCCGGACATCAGTGGAGGGAATGCGCCCGCGTCATTGGCACAGTTGCGGCTTGCGTAACCCCGCCCTCAACTGGCTGCCCAACCGCATGGCTCTTGGATGCCTGAAACCATCTCGCGGCGCGTGGCGGGCCTGACCATTCTCCATGACGGGTCGTCATGACTGAGCCGTTCACCTGACGAGCAGATGGATATCGTTTCCCACGGGCTTTGGGGCGCGCTTGCGTTCGGTCGAAAGAGCCGATCGAGTTTTTGGCTGGCGTTCGGGATCGGCGTCGCTCCGGATCTCCTGTCGTTCGGAATTCTTTGGACGGCGGCCATGGTCGGGCTTGAAGACACACCCGATTTCAGCCATGGCACTCCCCCCGAATCTTCCATCCCGCTCTATGTGCACCATCTCTACAACGTCACCCATAGCGCCGTCGTGTTCCTGATCGTATTTCTCGCCGTGTGGTTCTTTCTGAAGCGGCCGCTCTGGGAGCTCGCCGCCTGGGGTCTGCACGTGCTGGTCGACGTGCCCACGCATTCGCATGCCTTCTTTCCGACGCCGGTCCTGTGGCCGCTCGTCGATTGGAAGTTCAACGGGTGGCAATGGATGACGCCGGCCATCCTCATCCCCAACTTTGTGCTGCTGTCGCTGCTCTATGCCTGGTACTTCTCGCGACGGTATTGGATGAGCAGGCAGAAACATACGGTGCAAAAGGCTGTTCTCGACCATTTCGAGGAAAGACCATGGTCGTAAGGAGCGGTCACGGCCGATGCGGACTGGGTTATGGGCAGCGAGGTCCGACCTGATCGAGGATGGACGGCGGACCGCTTCCGCTCGGATCGCCAACCGGTTTGCAGGAGACCCCCTGCACGGGGGCGTCGGCGTTCTCGGCCGGGTTGTTACGGGTTGTTACCGGGAGGAATCGACCTCTGGGGTATGGAGACGGAGCGTGATCGAACGGGGGACACCTGAGTCAGGCGTCCCCCGCTTGTAGCCTGTCGCGTTAGAAGCGGTTGCGCCGGCCGAAATCGTTGCCACGTCCGCTATCGCCGGAGCGCGGCTCCTGCGGCTTGGCTTCGTTCACGGTCAGGGACCGCCCGTCCATCTGTGTGCCGTTTAAGGCGGTCATCGCCGTTCGGGCTTCCTCAGATGTGGCCATTTCGACAAACCCGAAGCCTCGGGACTGTCCGGTGAACTTGTCGGTGATCACACGGGCCGACTCGACAGTGCCGTGCGATGCGAACAAGGTGGTGAGTTCCGTTTCGGTCGCCGCGTAGGGCAACCCGCCGACATAAAGTTTTGAACCCATGGGGGTTCCTCCTTCTGATGATGATATTGTCGGAGACGCGAGAAGAACTTCACGAGGGGAAGGAGAGGCCAGAAGACGCAATCGAGGAGGCGGCTTAGGTCAGACTTCCGATCAGATTCTCGGTAACCACAACATCGTGATGGGCCGTTCGATTCTTCATTCCACGCAAGGCCCGCCGCGATGGAACTGTCCTACGCTACCACACCGGTCATGAAATAGCCATACGTTCAGGCGAGCGGCCTGTTCGGTCTCTTGTTGGGCTGGCCGAACCAGCGGCGGTGTCCTTGGCGTGACCGTCGGCGCCGATCGGTCGCGCGCGCTTCATCGATCCGCGTTCTCCTCCCCCTTTCTTAGGGACCTGGTTCGCTTTACGCTGGTGTCAGCGGACTGCATTGAGGCCAACCACAAAAGAGGTGTTCGCGATGATGCCGTATCCGGAAGCTCGCCCCAAGGACGAACCGCGTCGGTCGTCCGGTTTCTTCATTCCCGCTGTGTGTCTGGCCGTGCTCGTCTTGCTTCCCTGGAGCGCGATCGCCGGGGCCGACGATCGCGCCCCCGCTCAGACCCCTCAGTCGTCGAGCGCTACGGAAGAAACAAGAAAAAAGCTCGATGGACCGAGCAACACGCCTTCGGGCGGGACGCTGCCTGGGGGACCGGTTCCTGGTGGCACCGTGCCTGGAGGGACTGTTCCCGGCGGGACTCTTCCAGGTGGAACGGTGCCCGGCGGTCCGGCGCCGGGAGGACCTGTTCCCGGTGGGACCGTCCCAGGCGGCACCGTGCCGGGTGGTCCGGTCCCCGGCGGACCCCTGCCGTAATTTCACGCCATTCACGGTGACCTTCCTGCGTCATTCATAGGACTTGCTATGGCGAACACTCGAATCCTGAGTGGTCGGTCTGTCGTCGTCGCGGGCGCGGGGCTTGCGGGCCTCGCGGCCGCCGTCCGGTTGCAGCAGTCAGGCGCACAGGTCACGGTGCTGGAGGCGCGAGACCGAGTCGGCGGCCGCGTCTGGACCGTACGTAACGGGTTCGCCGACGGCCAGCATGCGGAGGCCGGCGCGGATCTGATCGAGACGGATCATGACGCCATCCGTCGATTGGCCGGTCAGGTGGGGTTGTCGTTGACGCCGGTCCTTGAAGGTGGATTTGCATTCGTTCGCCGTGATTCTCGACGGTATCCCTCCAACCCGGTCTCAATCGCCCGTGGATTCTGGCCAGAAATTGCGAAGCTCTGTGAGCCATGGGTCAGGGCCTACCGTCTGACCGAGCAGCGTTGGGATAGTCCCATTGCGCGAGTTTTGGCCAATCAATCGGTGGCGGACTGGCTCGATCAGATCCGCGCCGACCGGCGGATCCGCGCGGCCGTGCAGGGCATGCGGGGGTTCTTCCTGGCCGATCCCGAAGAGCTCTCTTTGCTCGCCTTGGTGGATCAGCTTGCCTCCGAGTCGCAGGGACAGAGCCGGTTCTATCGGATCAAAGGCGGCAATGATCAGTTAGCAACTGGTCTCGCCCGGATGTTGCGCGAACCGGTGCAGCTCCACACCACGGTGCTCGCGGTTACGCAGCGTCGAGGCGGGGTGCGGGTCACGGTCAGCGGGTCGGATGGAATCCAAGCGAAGATCGCCGCGGATGTTCTCGTGCTTGCGCTGCCCGCCACGACGTTGCGGCGGATCGTGTTCACGCCTCCGTTGCCGGCCTTGCAACGTCGTGCCATCAGGGATCTGCGCTATGGCCGGGCGACGAAGACCCAGCTCCAGTTCGACCGTCGATTCTGGCAGCGGCAGGGGCGCCCGCGTGCCTACGGCACGGATCTGCCGATCGGCGCGATCTGGGATGCCAACGAGGAACAGCGCGGGAACGCCGGCATCTTGACGTTGCTCGCCGGTGGCTCGGCCAGCATCGAGACAGAAAGGCTCCTGGCCCAGCGCGGGATCAGAGGTCTGACGGACCATTTGAGGTGGCTCGGCGCGGCACAGGCTTCGGTGCTGGCCTCTCGAGCGGTCTGCTGGACGGACGATCCTTGGGCTCAGGGAGGCTACGCCTTCTTCCATCGCGACTACGACCCGGAACTCCGGGCCTGGCTCGCCAGGCCCCATGGCCGAGTGCTGTTCGCCGGCGAGCACACCAGCCTGCGCTGGCAGGGATACATGAACGGCGCCGTCGAAAGCGGATGGCGAGCCGCTGCGGAAGTGGAGGCGTTGAGTCGGCAGTTATGCTCCCGCGCGTGATGCGCTCGTACGATCGCTTGTTCTCACGAATGGACGGTCGTCTCCGAGGCCGGTGTGACATGCCTTTCGTCACTCGATCGTCTTGTGTAAGGTTCGGGCACCGATTTATCCTGGGAGGCAGGAACGCCCATGCCGGAAATCCTGCGCGTCAACACCAGCCATCTCAAACAAGTCGTGGACCTGACCGATCCGGTCGAAGCGCTGATCCGTAAGGCACAAATGCGAGAGGGACTCTGCTCCCTCTTCATTACCCACACGACCGCCGCTCTGACCACCGGAGAGATCGGGGAAGGGACCGAACTGGATCTATTGGAAGTCGTGGAACAGATGATCCCGAAGATTCAGTTCCGGCACGCCCATGATCCGTCTCATGCGTGGTCGCATATGGCCGCGTCTCTTCTCGGTCCGTCCCTCACGATCCCGGTCTCGGCCGGCCAACTGGCCCTCGGCACCTGGCAATCCGTGCTGTTGGTGGAGTTGGACGGCCCGCGCGAGCGGGACGTGCACGTGACGTTGATGCCGTCCTGATCACAGAGTCCTCCCGCGCAAACGGAAACCGGCGGCGATGGTCCCTCGCGAGACCATGGCATATACGTATTGCGCCGAAACCTGCGTTGACATTCGCCTTCCCAGGGTCTAGGTTGGTGACACCGTCTGTTCTTGAGCATGCTCCTTTCTGTCGCTCCAGCGAGGTGCACGATGGTGGCAAGACCTGATCCACCCGCCGCTTCCCGACCGGGTTTTCGGTTCAGGATGATGGCAGCCGCTCCGGCCCTGTGCTGGTTCCTGGCGTCCTGCGTGTCGCTCGAATTCGACCGGATGACGGGCACCACCTTCCCGCCGCCGCAGATGGTCAACGGCCAGCCGGTGACCTTGGAAACCATCTACAATGCCGCCGGCATCAAGCTGGACGTGCAGGAAGACGACACGGCGATTCAGCCGCTCAATATCGCGGAGGACGACTGCATCAGCGACGCCGAGTTGACGACGGTGGAGAACGGCCATCGGCACCTCTCGCTGTTCCCGACCTCCGTCTGCCCCTTTCAGTTTTGCAACACGTACCACCTTTACGGCGTCGTCGTGAACCACCACGGCACGTTCGGGGACGCCTGCGCGCCAAATGCCATTCAGGTTCTGGGCAAGATGTGGCAGGGTCATACGCGCTCGGCTTTTGCCATCTTCTACCAGGCGTCCACGATTCAAGCCGGCGGTCCCGAGTACCTGCGGACGACGGCCCATGAAATCGGCCATGCATTCAACCTCCATCACAGCGACGGCGACGGAGTCTCGATCATGACGCAAACCGGCGACCTCGAAGACGATCCGGCCTGGGCCTTTTCGGACCAGAGCCGGGAGCATTTGGAGAGCCATCCGGCTCAGTGCAAATTTCCCGGCGCCGTCGGCGCCGCGCCGTTCACCTGGGTGAACAACGAACACGCGGCCTGGTTTCATCCTGATGAGGTATTAACGGTCACAACCTGTGAGTGAGGCCGAAGGTCGTTTCATGGACAGGGTCTGCCAGCCACGGGGAAACAAAGCCTGCGTCGGCATCTGCATGGTGACCGTGTTGGCCCTGGCGCTGCTCGCAGGTCATGGGTTAGCCCAGGACCGTCCGGGAAGCGCCTCACTTGAGCTCAAGCTTGAAATCGGAAAGACGACCCTGGTCTTCGGAGAGCCAGTCTACGCCACGGTCCGGCTGATCAATACGGGGCAGGCGCCGGTGAAGGTGTCCAGATTGCTCGATCCGCAAACGGGCGGCGTCCATATTGAAGTTGCGAGCCCCAGCCGCCCGCGCTTCATCTACCTGCCTCTGTTCGTGAGCGATGCCGTTGAGACACGCGCGTCCGCGCTCGCGCCGGGCGAGGAAATCGCCGCCGCGTTTCCGATTTTTTATGGCGCCTTGGGATGGACGTTTCACCGGCCGGAGACCTATGGCATCGTCGCCGGATACGGCTATTCGAGCGGCGCGCAGCATGTGCTGGTGCAATCCAACCCCGTGAGTGTGGCGGTCGTCGACGAGGGCGGGGCCGGGGCGCTGTTGATGGGTGGCACCCCTGCGAGCGAGGAGGCGGGAAAGTTCCTCCTGTGGCAGCGCGGCGATCACCTGGAGGCCGGGCAAGCCCTGCTGACCGATCTGCTCAAGACGTTCCCCGATTCGCCGGTGGCTGATTATGCGCGGTTGGCATTCGGGAGAAACTTAAGCCGCAGCTTTCGCAACTACGCCGTGGGCAGGATCCGCCCCGCCGACTGTGAAGCGGCATTGGAGTATTTTCGCAAGGTGCGGACCGATCGGCTACCGGCATTGCTGCAAGTTCAACAACATTTGGATGAGGCTCGCTGCCTGACCCGGTTGTCGAAACCGGACCAGGCGGAAGCCTCGCTGAAGCAGGCCAAACAGGCCGACGGGGATCGACCGGAGTTTCGGCGGTTGTTTCAACAAGCGGTGCGGTTGGAACCGGCGTTGATGCGGGCGCCGTAGCCGGCTCTTTCGTATGGTGGTGCAGGTCGTGTGCGATACGCGGACCGGACGGGGTTGACAGAGCCAGCCATGGCGTTGCCGGACGTGGTCGTGCTCTTCGACGTGGACAATACGTTGCTGGACAATGATCGCGTCACGGCCGACCTGAAACAGCACCTGCGGCAAGAGGTGGGCCCGAAGCGGGAAGAACTCTACTGGACGATCTTCGAGCAGTTGCGCCGCGAATTGGGCTATGCGGACTACCTCGGCGCGCTGCAACGCTATCGCCTCGAGCATCCGCGCGATCCGCATCTGCTCACGGTCTCGCGCTTTCTCGTGAACTATCCCTTCGCCGAGCGGCTGTTTCCACGGGCGATTGAGGTCGTCAAGCATGTGAAACCTTGGGGAAGAGCCGCTATTCTGTCGGACGGCGACGTGGTGTTTCAGCCGAGAAAGATCGAACGGTCCGGGCTCTTTGAGGCGGTCGAAGGCCGTGTGCTCATCTACATTCACAAGGAGCAGGAGCTGGACGACGTGGAACAACGCTATCCCGCCGACCACTATGTCCTGGTGGACGACAAGCTGCGGATTCTCACGGCGGTGAAGCAACGGTGGGGCTCGCGCGTGACCACCGTGTTCCCGCGACAGGGCCACTATGCCCACGATCCGGAGATCCTGCGCACGTTCCCATCCGCCGACCTGACGATCGAACGGATCGGTGACCTGCTGACCGTCGACCGAGAGACCATGCTTGCCGCGGCGCACGACAGGTAATTAACGGAGACGTTGTGATGTGCCGGTGCTTCGAAAGGAGCTTTCGATGAAAGAAGACCTCGATAAAGTGAAGCAACAGGCTCGCGATCTACGGGATGACAAGGAAGCCCCGCGCAGGCCGCGCGAGAAGCTGGCGGGTTATGCCTTGGCGGCGCGCGCATTGGACAAGTGCCGGGCCACGCTCGTGGGCTGGCAGGGCGAATACCTCTCCAACTGCCCGCTGGATCAACGGTGGCTGAAGTTTGCGGAGATCGACTACCAGGAGTTCAGGGCGTTCGTGGCCACCGGCGCGACCGATGACGAGGTGGCAAACTGGATCGGCCAGCATGCCAGGAAGCGCCCGCAGTCCGAGATCGACGCCTGGAACAAGAAGGAAGGCGCGGTGCAGCTCAGTTGAGCCGGCTGTGCCCGCCCACCTTTGACCCCACGATTTTTGAGGCAAGAGGAATTGGAAACGAGGGAACCGGTCAGCCCTCACACCTATACAGGCCTGACTACTCGCGACGACTTCCGAGGAAGGTGACGACATGACCTCGAAGCGCCGCTACGAAACGCCGGAAAGTCAAATCTGAGGCGGGCTGTGTGATTTTTGTTCTTGGTGAATTGGTGGCCATCAGGAAACAGGCTGAGGTATAGAGCCGCTCTAGTACCAAACGGCGACAGAGTAATTCGTATCGCTTGCTATAGGACACACCTTTGTATTGTGAGATACCTTTGCCTTTCCCCTGAGCCACACCACGGAACTCAGGATCAACATCGAAGTAAGGTTCCTTGTTTGCCACAGGTGTTTTCACGTTGTCACGATCTTCGAGGAGGAATAGGTAACCAAGAAACGGAGCAGGAGATTCGCCAAAGCGGCCTTCTCGGAAGGCCGTCCAAATGTCCTTGGCGCTGCCTACCGCCTCTTCGGCGCGGTTGTTGACGTTGTTGCCGATTGATTTGCCGGCCTGAGATTTGAATTCCATAGCTAAGACCAGCGTGCCGTTGGAGACGACGATCAGGTCCCACTTCTTCGTGGCTCGGAAGTACCCTGGTAGTTCCAATGCCGTCCGTGTACGTACATCGAGTTTCTTTAGCCCAGCCTCGCAAAGGATGTCTGAGACTAAAACCTCCAGTGCACCCATCTGGGTGCCTCCCGTCACTTCTCCTCGGGTACCTGCGTCAATTTTCCCGGATTGGACCTGCTTCTCTTTATTTTTCCTACGGGCGTCCCAGTAGCTTTGGACGGCAGCTTGCAGTCTGTTGTCAATGTCCAAGTGCTACCTCTAGCAGGTTTCTTTCTATTCCATACAACTCTATGGCCACTTGAGTTGCATGCTCCCGATCGCGACGACGGAATGCGTCTCTTAATTCATGAGATTGCAATTTGGACAGAGTTTTTGGATCGGGAACGCGAATCCGGCGTAGATACTGGGCTTGGAATCGCAAGTATCCGCCTCGCATGCGAACCCCATATGATTCCACAAAAAACTTTCCTACAGAGGACATGAGCAGACCTCCAAGTACTTCGAGGTCCCATTCATCCGACTGAACGAAATACAAATTGTGATGTGGGTACGTTTCGCCGCGATCTAAGACTGGCTCCAGCATGTTCTTAATATCAGGAATATAGAGCTTCTGCTTGTTGGTGAGGCCGTGGTTCACACGGTCTATAGTCTTATACCAGCCGTTCGCACTCTTCTGGGCAGTGTGGCGCTTCTTCAGTGCTACAGCGTGGTGTTCGTAATAGGCCTTCAGCTTGGGATAGGCATCCAGGTCTACCAACCCATCGTTGTTCCAAGGATTGACTAGATAATGCCCTGACCATCGTAATGTTCCACTGGCCAGGTCTTTCACGAGAGCCAGTTTCAGGAGGCGGGAGGGTTCCACAAGGTCGGCATCGGTTGTGATGTATATGCTGTCATTCCCTGTGGCGACGCCTATTCCTACCTTGGCGTTCGCCTCAAGGGGAGGAAATTCGTCTTCCAGCCGTCTGAGTAGCGCCAATTGCTCAGGGGAATGACAGGGCCATGGGTCCGCCCCTCTAAACCACGTGTTCACCACTGCCACTTGAATTCCTTGGACCGGCGTTGATGGCCCTCGTCGGTGTTTTTGGGTCAGAATCGTCGCCAACTGCTTTGGCTGAATGTTCTCAGATTCTGAACTGGCACTGCCCACAATGGCGGTCTTCTGTTTCTTATGCCGGATGATTGTGATAGCGGGATAGGCATCCACTCCATCCTCAAATGCGTTCACATTGTGCATGCTCAGAAGTACGTCGACGCTATAGACGGAAGTAATAAGCTGTCGTAGTTCTGCCCCATATTGATTACGCATCCAACGATCGGCACAGATAAACGCGCAGGTACCCCCAGGCTTAAGCTGGCGAAGAGCGGCTTCGAAAAAGGCCACATAGAGATCAGCTCGGCCGCGCATCGTTGTATATGCTTCGCGATACAACGAGGCAGTGTCCTCTGGCATATCTTCCAAGCGTACATATGGCGGATTGCCAATCACGAAATCCGCCTGCCTGGCGTTGGCATCAAAGAGATAGTCCCTTGTTACAACCCAGCTTTCGGCCAGTCGCTCAGCTAATGGGGGTGTGACTCCAGCATCAATTAGGATGCTTTTTACGAATGCACGGGCACGAGCAGCACTTCTCTCGTCCAACTCATATGCAATTAATGAATCTTTACAATCCGAAAAGGGCCTGCCTAGTTTCCGACAAGATTCCATGAGGCGCTCGACCATAGGACCGAGAAATGCGCCATCACCTGCTGCAGGTTCAACGGCCAAGACATCCACAAGATTCTTGTCCTGGCAGTAGCCGCTAAGATCGAGGATCAATTCCACAACCCAACGTTTCGTGAAAACAACCCCCTTGAGTTCGGCGATAGGAGTCGCGGGTTGGCGGATACAAGGGGTTATTAGTTGGAGCTGGATGCCTTGCGTCGGGATTGATGAAGTGGCCTGGCTGTTTATCACTGGGGCCTCGAACTCTTGAGGAGATCGGGGAGTGAAAGCGCTTGATACTAGCTTTTCCAATACTTATGTTCAAGGCGCCCACGACAGCTTTTCTGCCAGGCACAGAGAGAGAGAGATCTCTTGGGCACCGGCTAGGATCAAATCCTCCCACCGGGGGAGGATTCCCTCACTCTCTTTTCTAGCTGCCTCCCCACGCGGCCACGTGGGACCTTGTACTAGCCACCCATCGGAGGCCATACTATGCCGATGAATCAGCCGGAACTGCACTGCCCTGAACTCACGCACGAGTACCGAGCCCTGCTGGAGGTCACGGAGGCCATTGCCGCGCACCGTGACCTGCCCGAACTCTTTCGCGACCTCGCCCAACGTCTCCCGCAAGTCGTGCCGGTCAATTTCGTCGCGCTCTCCTTGCACGATCCGGTGCAGAACGTGATGCGGTTGCAGACCATCCAGGCGAACGTGCCGGCCGACCTGATCGGCGGCCACGTGGAGCCGGTGGACGACACGCCGGCCGGACTGGTGTGGCGCACCCAGCAGCCGCTCATCGTGCCGGACCTCGAGGCGGAAGCGCGTTGGCCGACGGTCATCGAGCGGATGAAGGAGGACGGCACGAAATCGGTGTGCATCGTGCCCTTGACCACGGCCGTGCGGCGGCTCGGCGCGATGGGCTTTGCGAGTCTCGAGAAAGAGGCCTACGGCGAAACGGATCTCCTGTTCCTCCAGCACGTCGGCAAGCAGGTGGCCGTGGCCGTGGACAACGTGCTCCATCATCAGGACCTCAGCCACGAACGGGACCGGTTGCGGCTGCTGCTGGAGGTCTCCGAGTCCATCGCGTCGCACCGCGACCTGACCGAGCTGTTTCACGATCTCGCGCAGCGTCTCCCCCAGGTCGTTCCGTTCGACTACATCAACGTCGTCCTGCACGATGCCGTCCGGCAGGTCATGCGCCTGTGGCTCCTGGTGACCTCGGAGCCCAGCACGATCAGCCCCGGCCTGGAAACGCCTGTTGAGGAGTCGCCCGGCGGATTCGTCTGGAAAACCCAACAGCCGTTGACCGTGAACGACATTACGCAGGAGCGCCGCTTCCCGAAACTGATGGCGATGCTGCGCGAGAACGGCGTGCAGTCCTTCTGCGCAGTGCCCCTCACGACGGCACAACGTCCGCTCGGGGCGATGGGATTCGGGAGCCTGCAGCGGAGGGTTTATCAAGAGGCCGAGATCGATTTCATGCAGCAGGTGGCGAAGCAGGTGGCGGTGGCCGTAGACAACGCGCTGAATTCCGAGGCCGCGCTGGCCTATCAGCGGCAATTGGCGCGCGAGCGCGACCGGCAGCGGTTGCTGTTGGAAGTCAACAACGCGGTCGTCGCCCATCTGGATCTCGATGATCTCTTCATGGCCGTCAGCGCCTGCTTAAGACGGGTCATCCAGCACGACGGGTCCAGCCTGCTGCTCTGCGATGCCGACAGCGGCGAGTGGCGCATCCGGGTGTTGGACTTTGCCAACAACGAAAGTTTCGTCGAGCAAGGACGAGTGGAAACGGTGACCTGGTCGCCGTGCTGCGTCGCCATCGAAACCGGGAAGGCGGCGGTGTTTCATGAGAGCGACTTAAAGGAGAAGGCGGCGACCTCGGACATCGCGCGGCACTTGTTGTCAAAAGGGGTGAAATCATACTGCAGCGTTCCGCTCCTGTCGCATCACCGCACGTTGGGAGCCTTGAATGTCGGCCGGCGGAAGGACGACCGCTTCACGCCGGAGGAGGTCGAGCTGCTGAGCCAAGTGGCGCAACAGATCGCGATCGCGGTCGAAAACGCGTTGGCCTTTCAGGAGATCGCCACGCTGAAGGAGAAGCTGAGCAAGGAGAAGCTCTATCTTGAGCGGGAGATTCAAACCGAATACAACTTCGAGGAGATCGTCGGCGAAAGCCAGAGTCTCAAGCGCGTCCTCAAGGATGTCGAGACCGTCGCCCGGACCGATTCCACCGTGTTGATCCTGGGCGAAACCGGCAGCGGCAAGGAGCTGATTGCCCGCGCGTTGCACAATCTCAGCGAGCGGCGGGACCGCACGTTCGTCAAGCTCAATTGCGCCGCGATTCCAACCGGGCTTCTGGAAAGCGAGCTCTTCGGGCACGAAAGGGGAGCCTTTACCGGCGCCATCGCCACCAAGATCGGCCGCTTCGAATTGGCTGACCGAGGCACCATCTTTCTCGACGAGGTGGGGGAAATCCCGCTGGAGTTGCAGGTCAAGCTGCTGCGCGTGTTGCAGGAACAGGAGTTCGAACGGTTGGGCGCAACCCGCACGATGCGCGTCAACGTCCGGGTCATCGCCGCGACGAATCGCGATCTCGCGCAGCTCGTGGATGAACAGAAGTTCCGGAGCGACCTGTACTACCGGCTCAAAGTGTTCCCGATCCTCGTGCCCCCGCTGCGGGAACGAGCCGAGGACATTCCCATGCTCGTCCGCCACTTCGTTCAGAAATTCGCGGCGCGGATGAAGAAGCGCATCGAGACGATTCCGGCCCAGGCGATGAAGGCCTTGCAGAGCTATTCGTGGCCGGGCAACATCCGGGAGCTGGAAAACTTTATCGAGCGGGCCGTGATCCTCACGCCCGGTAACGATCTCTTTGTCCCCTCGTCGGAATTGAAATTGTCGACGAGCGCGGCCACGAGCTCGGCGAACTCATTGAACGCGACCCTGGAGCAAGCTGAACGGGAACATATCCTCAAAGCTCTTCAGGAGAGTGACTGGGTGATCGGTGGCCCCACGGGAGCCGCTGCCCGGCTTGGCATGAAGCGCACGACCCTCCAGTCCAAGATTCAGAAGCTCGGCCTCACCCGCTCGAAATAGCGCCGATTTTTCGGCACGCGCCGAAAGATCGGCAGTCTATGTTCTATCTTCCTTTCCTATCAAAATCCTAACGACGACAGTCTCTCCACGAGAACAGTTCGAGAAATCCTCCTGCAATTCATCGGTTAACCATCGCACACTCGCGATCGGCCTTTCCGGGCACTTGATCATTTGCGGGAGGAATGGGTGTTGCTTTGCCCCGGGTGTAATGGTAGCGCGACGAGGGAAACTGTTTTGGGAGTTGCCATGAAGTCATTCTCTCACCCACTCATATCCGCGACGAAATTCCAGATCGGTCGGCGCTCGGGAGGGCGTCAGTCATGAGTCGTTCTCGCGTGAATCGTCCCCGTTGGATCGGATCTGCTCTGCTGCTCCTGATGGTGGTCTCGACCGGCGCCGGTCTGGCGACATGGAAATATGCGGCCATCCAGGACAGCGCCGCGGCTTCCGCCAACCAGCCGGAACCGATGGAATCCGTGATGGTCGCCGTGGCCGAAGAGCGTGAACACCGCCAGACCACCACCTCGATCGGCACGGTCTTGGCCTTGCGCTCGATCACGCTGCGCAACGAACTGGCCGGCACCGTCCGTCAGGTCCGGCTCACGCCCGGACAGATCGTCGAGGCCGGCACCGTGCTGGTCGCGCTGGATGTGGCGGTCGAGGAGGCCGAGCTGAAGGCGCAGAAGGCGCAGGCGGCGTTGGCCAAGACCGTGCTCGCCCGCCGGCAGCATTTAAGTCTGGATCTGGCGACGGCCCAGGAGGAAGTGGATCGCGCGCGCGCGGACCTGGATGTCGCGCTGGCCCAGATCGCGCGGACCGAGGCCATCATCGCCCGCAAGACCATCCGCGCGCCGTTCCGGGCCAAGGTCGGCATGGCGGACGTGCATCCAGGCCAGTACCTGAACGAGGGCACGCAACTGACGACCTTGCAAGGCGTCGACGAGGCGGCCCACGTGGACTTCACGGTTGCGCAGCAGGTGGCCGCGGGATTGCGGGAAGGCGAGCGAGTCGACGTGCTCGCCCCTGGTTCGTCGTCTCCGATTCAGGCCAAGATCGTCGCCATCGACGCCCGCGTCGATCCAACGACCCGGAATGCCATGGTGCGGGCGCGGATCGACCGTGCTGCTGAAGCCCCACCGCCCGGCGCCTCGGTTCGCGTGCTGGTTCCGATCGGCACGCTGCGCAAGGCCGTGGCTGTCCCGGTGAGCGCCCTGCGGAAGGGGCCGGGCGGCGATCAAGTGTTCGTCATCCAGACGGACCAGGAGGGGAAGACCAGGGCCTATGCGCGGCAAGTCGAGAGTGGGGCCATGGTTGGCGACGAGGTCGTGACCTATGCGGGGCTGAATCCCGGTGAACGGGTGGCCGCCTCCGGGTCCTTCAAGTTGCGCGACGGGGTGCTGGTCGCAGTCGCCGGCGATTATGGAAACCGTCAGGAGAGCGGGCAGGCGCAACCTCAGGTTCTGAGTCAACGCTGAGCGGAGCGGAAGGCTTCCGAGAGAAGGACCGTCAGATGCGTTCGTTCACCGATACCTTCATCAAACATCCCGTGCTGGCGGTGGTCGTCAACCTCGTCATCGTGCTGGTCGGGTGGCGGGCGCTGACCGTCCTGCCGGTGCAGCAATATCCGAAGATCGAAAGTTCGTCGGTCATCATCACGACGGTCTATTACGGCGCCAGCGCCGAAACCGTGCGCGGCTTCCTGACCACGCCGATCGAGCGCGTCGTGTCGGCGATCAGCGGGGTGGACTATCTGGAATCGACCAGCCGCGCCGGCCTCAGCACCGTGACGGTGCACCTGAAGCTCAACCACAGCAGCACGGCGGCGCTGGCCGAGGTCACGGCCCGGCTCCAGCAGGTCCGATCTGAGCTGCCTCAGGAGGCCGAGCCGCCTGTGGTCGAGGTGCAACGGGCGGACCGGCCCTACGCCTCGTTTTACCTGAGCTTCACGTCGACAGAACGGAGCGTGCCGGCCGTCACCGACTGGCTGCTCCGCACGTTGCAGCCGCAACTGGCCACACTGCCCGGCGTTCAGCGCGTGACGATCGAGGGAGGCCGGCAGATCGCCATGCGCGTCTGGATCGACCCCGATCGCCTGGCCCTGTTCAACCTTTCTCCCGGCGACGTGCAGGAATCCCTGCGGCGCAATAACTACCTGGCCGCGGTCGGACGGACGAAGGGCAATCTCGTGCAGGTCAACCTGCTCGCGAACACCGACCTGCGTTCCGCCGAGGAGTTCGAGAACCTGATCGTCGCCGACCGCGGGGGCGCCATCGTGCGACTGAGCGACGTGGCGCGGGTCGAACTCGGGGCCGAAGAGGCCGAGGTCATCGCCAAGTACGGCGCGAAGGAAGGCGTCTATCTGGGCGTGTGGCCGCTGGTCGGCTCCAACGAGATCGAGGTCGCACAGCGGCTGCGCGAGGAGATGGACCGCATCAGGCCCACGCTGCCCAAGGACATCGACATGCGGCTGGTGTGGGACGGCACGATGTTCATGAGGAATGCGCTGGAAGAGATCACGAAGACGCTGGCGGAGACGATCGCGATCGTCGGGTTGGCGGTGTTCCTGTTCATGGGCTCGGTGCGCACCGCGCTGGTGCCGCTGCTCGCCATGCCGGTCTCGCTGATCGGCGCGGCGATCGTCATGCTCGCGTTCGGGTTCAGCCTGAACCTGCTGACGATCCTCGCGATCGTGCTCTCGGTCGGACTCGTCGTGGATGACGCGATCGTGGTCGTGGAAAACGTCGAGCGGCACGTGCGCCGGGGCAAGTCGCGGATCGATGCGGCGCTGATCGGCGCAAGGGAATTGCTCAGCCCGATCATCGCGATGACGATCACGCTGGCCACGGTGTATGCGCCGATCGGCTTTCAGGGCGGCCTCACCGGGTCGCTGTTTCTTGAATTTGCCATCACCCTGGCCGCCGCCGTGGTCGTGTCAGGCATTGTGGCGCTCACGCTCTCGCCGGTCATGAGCTCGCGATTCGTGCACCCGCAGGGCAAGGAGGGCCGGCTGACCACCCTGGTCAACCGGGGCTTCGAGCTGGTGCGCCGCGCCTACGCCAGGCTGCTCGACGGCGCGCTGGCAATGCGCTGGGCCATTGTCGCGGCGTCGCTGTTGATCATGGTCGCCGCCTGGCCGTTGTACATGTTCTCGCGTCAGGAACTGGCGCCGGTGGAGGACCAGAGCCACATCAGCCTCTTCTTCGAGGCCTCGCCCGACTCCACGTTGGCCGCCACCAACCGCGAGCACCTCAAGATCGTGGATGCCATCACGGCATTTCCGGAAACGGATTTCACCTGGTCGCTGACGTCGGCCTGGGGAGGATTCGGCGGCCTGGTCGCGCAAGATTGGAAAGTGCGCGCCCGGTCGACCGAAGAGATGTTCGGCGAGGTCTACGGCGCGGTGTCGCAGGTGCCGGGCCTGCGGGTGTTCCCGCGCCTGGACCCGCCCCTGCCCACCCCGGGCCAATACGATGTCGAGCTGGTGCTCCAAAGCGACAGGCCGGCCGAACAGATGCTGGAGACGGTCGGCGCCGTGCTCGGCGCGGGCTGGCAAAGCGGAAAGTTCCTGTACGTGGACACGGACCTGAAGATCGACCTGCCGCAGGCGCGGGTCGTGCTCGACCGCGAGCGCCTCGCCGACCTGGGGCTGGATCTGGCCGGAGTCGGCCGGGAACTCGGGACGATGCTCGGCGGAGCCTACGTGAACCGCTTCAACTTCTTCGACCGCAGCTATAAGGTGATTCCGCAACTCGGCGACGAGGACCGCGCCACCGTCGGCCCGCTGCTTGACCTCAAGATCAAGACGCCGGGCGGCCAGCTCGTGCCGGTTTCGACCTTCACGCAGATCGAGACGAGCACCGCGCCGCGCACCTTGAACCGGTTCCAGCAGCGCAACGCGGTGCGGATCTTCGGCGGGGTCAAGCCGGGCGTCACGAAGGATGAGGGACTGCGGGTGCTCGAACAGGCGGCAACCGCGGCGGGAGGACCGGGCGTCGTGCTCGACTATGCGGGAGAGTCGCGGCACATCCGCCGAGAGGGTTCGGCGCTCACCGTCACGCTGGGGTTCGCGATCGTGCTCATTTATCTGGTGCTGGCGGCGCAGTTCCACAGTTTTCGCGACCCGTTGATCGTGCTGTTGGGCTCCGTGCCGCTGGCGATCTCCGGCGCGCTGGTGTTCAGTTTCCTGGACCTCACCACGATCAACATCTACTCGCAGGTCGGGTTGATCACCCTGGTGGGGCTGATCGCGAAGAACGGCATCCTCATCGTGGAGTTTGCAAACACGCTGCAAGCGCGCGGCCTCTCGAAGGTGGCCGCCTTGCGCGAGGCGGCGTTGACCAGACTAAGGCCGGTGCTGATGACCTCGGCCGCCACGGTCTTCGGACACCTGCCGTTGGTGTTGGTGTCCGGGCCGGGGGCCGAAGCCCGCAACAGCATTGGGATGGTGCTGGTCACCGGCATGACGGTCGGCACCTTGTTCACGCTGTTCGTCGTCCCGGTGTTCTACTCGCTGATCGCGTCTCAACATCAGACGGTCCCGGAGCAGGAGGAACGAGCGGAGCGGGAAGTGCGGGAGGAAGTGGATTACGACGGGCTGCTGGCAGCGGGGAGCTAGGGGTGAAGTAGGGCAACACTCATCCGAATACATCATGGAGGCCGGCGATGTTGTCATCGGATCACATTCACCACAGGTCGCAGATCACCGCATCCGCGGTCGCTATCCTGACGCTGTGGCTTGCGGTGGTCATGCTGCTCGCCGCCCGTGGAGCCTATAACAGGGATCCCGGGAGCTTGCCGCTGCCGATCCTTCTTGGTGTGACCTTCCCGATCATGGTGTTCCTCACGCTCTATTCGGTCTGGCCGACGTTCCGCTGGTTCATCCTCTCTCTCGATCTGGTCCCTGTCACCGCGATTCAAGCGTGGCGATTCGGCGGGCTCGGCTTTCTTGCGTTGTACGCGTACGGGATCCTGCCCGGCCATTTTGCTTGGCCCGCCGGACTCGGCGATATGGCGATCGGCGCTTCCGCCGTATGGGTCGCCTGGGCGTTGAGTCGCAGACCGCAGTTTGCTTCGAGCCGTTCATTCGCGATCTGGAACCTTCTCGGGATAGTCGACCTTGTAGTCGCGGTCGGTGTGGGAGCGGCGTCGTCCGGCTTGGGGCTTGGCGAGTACGGAGAGATCACGACAGGTCCCATGGCTCGGATGCCGCTGGTGTTGGTCCCCGGCTTTCTGGTGCCTTGTTTCATCATGCTGCACCTGACCGCGCTCATTCAGGCGCAAAGGTTGATCATGTCAGGAGGGTTCTGGCAAACAGGCTTCAGCCGATGAGAGCTGTAGCCCGCAATGTCATGCACAGGTTCGGCCGTCGGCGCGGCGTTCCCGGCAAGTTAGATGGTCTCATCGTTGCGGGCATGAACGAGGGTTGTGCGGCCGGATCGAGCGGTGTGTCGTCACGCGAAGAGCGTTCGGCTTTCCACGAAGGAGGTCGTCCATGTCGGGCAAAGTGAACGCGATCCCCGTGGGGTATGAAGGCGCGACACCCTATCTCATCGTCAAGGACGCGACCCGCGCATTGGAGTTTTATCAGAAGGCCTTCGGAGCCACGGAGATCATGCGTATTCCGGCTCCGGAAGGAAAGGTGGGCCACGCGGAATCAAGATCGGGGCCTCGCTCATCATGCTGGCCGATGAATTCCCCGACATGAATTGCAGGAGTCCTCAGTCGTTCGGCGGCACACCCGTGAGTATCATGGTGTACGTCCAGGACGTGGACCGGTTCGTCAATCGAGCGGTTGCCGCCGGGGCCACGGTGCTCAGACCGGTTGAGAACAAGTTCTATGGCGACCGCGCAGCCAGCCTCGAAGATCCCTTTGGGCATCAATGGCATTTCGCCACGCATGTGGAGGACATGCCTCCCGATGAACTGGCGAAACGGGCCGAGGCTTTCATGAAGCCGAAGGGCGGCGCGTAAGCCATTGTCAGGCGAGGGCGGCGCGACTAATCGCAGAGGTGGGACAACACACAGGGCAATGAGAAGATTGCACATGGTGAGCCCGACAGCCTCGGGCAGTCGTTGTTGTCAGGCCTTACAGAGGCTTCAGGGCCATTGTCGATTTCCGGCTGTCCGGTTCGACTAAAGGGTAGGGTCATAAGACAAGCAGCCAGAACCAACCGAAGGCGCCTGTTCTGATCGCTTGAGAACTTCAAGTTGCCCTAATGTGGAGGTGTGACATGGCGGACATTATTCATCGCGTGGGAATCAAGGCTGGTCCTGACAAGGTGTTCAGGGCGCTCTCGACGATCGACGGACTGGCCGGTTGGTGGACCACCGACACGAGTGGCGTCGCTGATGTTGGGAAGATCATTTCCTTTCAGTTTCGCGACCCCAACGGAAAGACGATTGGCGGATTCGACATGGAAGTGGTGAAGCAAGAACCCGCCAAGAAGGTCCAGTGGAAGTGTGTTAAAGGGCCCGAGGAATGGATCGGTACGGACATCACTTTCGATTTGAAACAAGAGAACGACTTCACGATTGTCCTGTTCGGCCATCGGAAGTGGAAGGAGTCCAGCGAGTTTACCGCCCATTGCAGCACGAAATGGGCGGTCTTCCTGATAAGTCTCAAGGAACTCGTCGAAACCGGGAAGGGCAGACCTTCTCCGAGAGATATCAAGATCGACAATTGGAATTAGCTCGGAAGAGGTGCCGCCTATGACGGGGTCCACCACAAAAAGGAGTCGGACATGATCGGCAAAATCTTCGTGAATCTTCCCGTAAGGGATCTGGACAAATCGATGACGTTCTTCAAAGCGATCGGCTTCTCGTTCAATCCGCAATTCACGGACAAGACCGCAGCCTGCATGGTCATGAGCGACGATATCTACGCCATGTTGCTGACCCATCCAAAAATCAAGCAGTTCACCAAGAAACAGGTCGCCGATGCTCACGAGACCACCGAGGTCCTGACCGCCCTTTCGGTCGAAAGCAAGGCAAAGGTTCACGAGATGGCCGATGCCGCGACCCGGGCCGGCGGGAAGGAGGCGCGCGAGCCCCAGGATTACGGGTTCATGTTCGGGCGGAGCTTCGAGGACCCCGACGGGCATATCTGGGAAGTCTTCTGGATGGACCCGGCCCACGTGCAGAAGGGATAAGCGTTCGTATTGGAGCCGATAGCTCACGAGGGATGCAGAAAGATCGACTATGGCCATCACGTTGAATCATACGATCGTGCCGGCGCGCGATAAAGACGCTTCGGCCCGCTTCTTCGCGGATATCTTTGGATTGAAGTATGAAGGGTCGAGTGGATACTTCGCGCCGGTGCGGGTCAACGAGACCTTAACCCTGGATTTCGACGACGATGTCGAGGGGTTCGACATCCACCACTATGCCTTCCACGTGAGCGATGAAGAGTTCGACGCCATTTTCAGCCGGATCCAACAGGCGGGGCTGGCCTACGGCAGCGAACCGTGGAATCTGGAGAATCGAAAGCTGAACAACTGGAACGGCGGCCGGGGCGTCTACTTCCGCGATCCCAACGGACATATCCTCGAATTGCTGACGCGCGTTCCCAGCGGGGGCTGATGGAATCCGGCAGCCAGTCGCCGGATAGGCCCGGCCCCGTGGCGCAGGAACCGCGAACCTGCCGGCTATCCAGGGTCGGACAAGACGGATGAGATGACTCAGATGACACGAAAGGTCTTCACGTCACGTGCCATCGGAACGATCCTTGCCCTGCTGGCCGTCTCCACGGTTGCGGTCGTGGCGCTGATCCATCAACCGCAGGAGGTCCAACTGGTCACCTTCCTCTTGCCGCTGCTGGCCGTCTGGTACCTGCGCTCGAAAGGCTGGAGCGACGCTCGGTTGAGTTGGCAACTGCCACTTGCAGGGTACGCCTCGACCTTTGCGATTGGAGCGGGCCTGAGCCTATCCAATCAAGACCTGCGCACGGACGTGGAGCTGGTCGGAGCCTCGGCCTTTGCGGTCGTGACGGTTCTTGGGATCGCGCACCTGTACAAGGGCGTCCGTGCTCTTCCCGGAGAACAGCCGCCGCAGTGGAAGAAGGATGCCGCCGCCGGCCTGGTCTGTACCCTGCTGTTGGTCTGGGCAGTATCCTCGTTAGCCTATGCCTCTTACGAGGCCAAGCATCATGCCATACCGGTCAGCGCGATCTCGGGACAGCAATCCGCGGGCACTCCGCAGACGGCCAAGCCGGCGTCGGTCTGGATCGACACCGATCCTGCGTGCGGCGCCGGCACGACCGTCGATGTCGACGACTGTTGGGCGTTGCTGGCCGCCGTCCGTTCCCCGGAGCTGGCCATTCGCGGGATCAGCACGGTCTTCGGCAATCAGGACGGTCGCCGGGTCCACCGCGTGATTGAAGAGGTCCTGGCTCGCCTGGCTGGTGGACAACCGGCGGACGCCGCTCCATTCCAACTGCACGCGGGCAGCTCGGTCAGGGGTGGATCGGCCTGGCGCCCGACGCCGGCCTCGCAGGCATTGGCCGCAGCCCTGGAGCGGGAACCCTTGACCATCCTCGCCCTGGGACCCCTGACGAATATCGCGACGCTTCTCAGGCATCGCCCGGATCTCACGGAGCGGATCGAGCGGATTGTCCTCGTGGGAGGCAAGCGTCCCGGCCAACTCTTTCATCCCGGCCATCAATGGTGGTTCCACTTCGGCGACTTCAACATTGCCCAAGATCCTGACGCGGCCCGGATTGTGCTGTACTCCGGAGCGCCCGTCACGCTCGTGCCCTTCGACCTAGCCACGAAGTTGGTCGTCACCGAAGCCGATCTCGAACGCCTGCGCGAGGGCGATGGGGCCGCCAAATGGCTGAGCGAGGTCAGTCAGCCGTGGCTCTCGTTCTGGAACACGATGTTGGGGAAGCCGGGGTTTCATCCCTTCGACGTGTTGGCCGTGGCCTACGCCGCCATGCCTGAACACTTTCGCTGTCGGCGGATTCCGGCGCGGATCGGCTTCAACCTCTTCCTGGAGCCGTTCGGGATGGGACGTGATCTGGAAGTGGCCAAGGGCCTCCATGGTCCGCTCGTGACCGATTGCTACGATCTGGACCGCGAAGTCAAGGATGTGGTGCTCACCAGAATTCTTGGAGAGTCCTACGCCGCCTTCGACGTGAGCCGGGCCATGTAACGGTCTTGCAGCGGCGCATCTCCCTCGGGGAACCAAACCAGCGCTGCGGCTGAGTCCTTTTCGTGCGACGATCGCTCAAAAAGAACATTGAACAAAAGGAGGCCAACCATGCGACGCACACTCATCACCCTCACCTGTCTCTGTCTTGTCATGGCCGGATCGCTCGCGGCGGCAAAAGAAAAGAAACCCTCAAAGCAGATGGACCAGCAGGCGATGATGGAGCTCTATCAGAAGCTCGCCATGCCGGGCGAGCCGCACAAGTTGCTGGCGAGCCTGGCCGGGAGCTGGACGACCCAGACGAAAGAATGGATGGAGCCGGGCAAGCCCCCCACGGAAGCGACCGGCACGGCGGACATGAAGATGGTGCTGGATGGCCGCTTTCTCCAGCAGGAATACAACAGCACCATGATGGGCCAGCCTTATACCGGCATCGGGGTCACCGCCTACGACAACCTGCGCAAGAAGTACGTCTCGACCTGGATCGACAGCATGGGCACGGGGATCTTTGTGATGGAAGGCACGGCCTGCCCCGACAGCAAGACGATCACGCTTAAAGGATCGCACCCTGAGCCGGACGGGGGACAGATGACGCATCGCGCGGTCTGGAAGATTGTGGACGACAATACCCAGACCTTTGACATGTACGGGACGCATGGACACGGGAAGGAAATGAAGATGATGGAGATCACCTACACACGCAAGCAAAGCTGAGAAACAAGGCGGCCGTTCATAGCACTTGTGAGCGGTCGCCTCCCCTGATCCCATTCCTCTGGCGCATCAGTCCCCTGCACTGCGCGCTTTGACCGTCGGACATGACCCTATGACCACAGCAGCAGTGATGGCCTTTCTTCACCATGTCGCGGCGTTCACGCTCGTGGGCGCACTGATGGCGGAACTCGCGCTGTTCGGAGCCGCTCTCGACCTCAGGCAAGCGCGGAGGGTGCAGCGTGTTGATGCGGCTTACGGAATGTCGGCGGGCGTCTTGTTGGTGGCCGGCCTGCTGCGGGTGTTGTACTTCGAGAAGGGCGCCTCATACTATTTTCATAATGCGTTCTTCCTCGCGAAGGCGGCGCTCTTCCTCCTCGTCGCGCTGCTCTCGCTCTATCCGACCCTGCTGTTTCTGTCGTGGAACAAACAGCTCAAGGCAGGCGGCCTGCCTCGCCTTGAAGAGGCTCAGGTGCGACGAGTGCGCGCGGTCATGCTGGTGGAGTTGGCAGGAGTCGTCGGAATCGTGTTCTGTGCCTCGCTCATGGCGCGTGGGAGCGGCATGATCGAATGACCGCATCATGCCATCGGCACTTGCTCCATGCCCTACGCCTTATACAATAAGCTATACGCTCTGCCGCCTTCTTGTCGGCCTATGAGTCGCCAGATCCTCATTGTCAGCGCGCACCCCGATGACATGGAAATCGGTATGGGAGGAACCGTCGCCAAACTGGTTGAGGAGCGCGCTGAGATTACCTCTCTTGTCGTGACAGATGGCGGCCGGGCCTCGAACCCCTTCGGCTGGACGGAACAACGAATGGCTGACGTGCGGCGGACTGAAGCCCTGCGGGCCGCAGAGGTCTTGGGTGTAACGGAGGTCATCTTCTGTGACCAGCCGGACGCGGCGGACGAGGTTGATGAAGTGGCAGTCAGGCGGAAGCTCGTCGCGGTCATGACTCGCCTCAAGCCCATCGAGGTCTACACGCTTCACGAAGAACTCGATCGACATCCGGGCCACCGCCAGGCGGGCCGGCTGGTGCGGGAAAGTGCCGCTGAATCGGATCTCATGCCGAGCGGAGGGGTGTGGGCCTATGAAGTCTGGGGTCCGTTCGCCAGGTGGGATCGCCTGGAGTACATCGATGTCTATGTGGAGAAAAAGAGGCTGGCCATCGCGGAACATCGCAGTCAGGTGGCAACGATCCCTTACGGGGACGGGGTGTTGGGATTGAACCGTTGGCGCGCCGTGTTTGCCGATCCCATGGCCGAAACCCCAGCCGGCACCTATGCGGAAGTATTCCTTCGTGTGGCCATCGGGCGATAGGAAACGGTGTCGGACCCGTTGTCGTCCTCGCGAGAGCCAGGCTACGAGCAGTCAGCTATCAGCATTGTTCGTTCACCCTCAGCACTCAGCACTTAGAACTCAGCACTGCCCCTCTTCAAGTTGACACAACGGCCAGCGGGTCGTAGCTTGTAACCGGCTGAACATTCGATCGCCGCTGTTTCGCGCCCTTCAAAGATCATCCGGCATGAGCCCCGTCACCTTGGATATACGCGCCAGCATGCGCGGCCCGATTTCGTCCCGGTCGTGAAATGCGAAGACGACATCGGGCCAGCCGGTCCGTTGGGGGACTTTGTGGGAACCAGTCGTCCGTTTGATTTGCCAACCGATGCAGAGAAGTGCGGGGAGAACCCGGGAGGCTTGTGTTGAAGGCCAGCGGCTCATGCCGCAATGAAGGAGACGTTCAGCAGTTCCTCAGGTACCGCTTCGTTGTGTTCGAGACGATCGGCCATCGCGCGAAGGGCCAAGGCTTGAACTGCGGCGAGCGCAGCAGCTCGTGTCTGGCCATAAGCCATCACACCAGGCAACGTCGGCACTTCACCAATCCATCGGCCATCTTCTTCCTGTTCCAACTCAATCTTGAGCTGTGTCACCTTCGCCATGGCTTTCCTCAAAAATAGATGACCCCAGCCCGCATTATTCATGACAGTTCGTCGCGAAATTGCGGAGTCGCCAGGCGAGACGGGCGCACGGAGCCGCGAGGAAGGGAGGCAGACTTGAAACAGTCTGTTGACCGACCGAGCGGCGAGTCCGCCCGGCAACATGCCGCCGAAGCCGCATGTTGGCTTGTCGCAGCGGCGAATCCACAATTGCAGCAGAAGTGCTCATGAATAATGCGGGCTAGGCTAAGCCCGAGCCCGTGGAAAAGCAAGTCGCCAAGAGCACTGCCGTGCGCCGTGAAATGGTGCCTGACAAGGTGTTCTTCGTCTAAAATACCTCATTGCCTTTCCCCATGCTGCCCATGTCTGAATACTCGGGCGCCTCGGGTCTCGCTGGTGCACGGAAAGTCATGGCGAGTGTCCTGCTCGCGGGATGCTTGGCCGTCCTGGAGACGATTCCGGCTGTGGCGGGGACCGAGTTCTCGCCGTCGTCGGTCGCGAAGGGCGTGCTGCTCGTCGCCAGCCCAATGCTGAACGATACGAACTTTCATCAAACTGTCGTGCTCATCCTGGAGCACGGGCCCGAGGGAACGCTAGGGCTCGTGCTGAATCGCGCCACGAACGTCCTCCTGTCCGAGGCGTTGCCAGAGGTCACCGTGCTCAAGGGGACCAGCTACCGGCTGTTTGCAGGCGGGCCGGTCGAGCCAACCCGCCTGCTCCTGCTGTTCCGCGTCAAAGAGCCTCCGGCGGACGCGCGACCGGTTTTCGACGGGGTCTATGTGGGAGGCACCACGGCGGTCCTGGAACAGATCATCACGCAGGGTAAACCGACCGAAACCTTCCGGGTATTTGCCGGTTCTGCCGGGTGGGCTCCGGGACAACTGGCATTTGAAATGCTCCAGGGGGCCTGGGCCACGCTGCAGCCTGGTTCGGTCGACATCTTCGAGAGGGACCCGGCCACATTCTGGCAGGACTGTCTCAGTCGCCTCCAAGCGCCCAGGGTGATCTCCAATTAGGGAGAGAGGGGGCGGTCTGGGCTATCCCTCCTGCTCGCCGCCCGCGCACACAATATCAATCACATTGTTCGATTGCTGGCGGTGCTCGGTCAATGTGTGCAATTGAGGGACAGATCCAGACCACCCCTCGAGGGGAAGAAGTACGAGCAAGCTTGGAAGGAGCATAGGGATCTGTGCTCGCGGAACGCGCACACCCGCCGGCGTTATTCGTCGTAATTAATACGTGCATTTCGCCATGTCGCTGAGTTGACACTCATATTTGGCAGAAGGAGAAAGGGTCAGGCCTTGTAATCGCACATGGTCGGTCAGCAGACCCTCTCAAAGTCCAGTTTGCTCGACATGCGGACGCTGTCGATGCGGGTTCCGGACCGTTTGAACACCACGCGATAGTCGCCGGCTCTCAATCGGTACAGGCTCTCCTTGAAGCCCTGCAACTTCTTGATGCGCCTTCCGTCAGGAATGGGATCGCGCGCGACGGTGGGGAAGTATACTTAGTGGATGATTTACTTGCGCCGGCGGAGACCTGCTTTGACTTGGCTCAGCGAACGTGTGGACTGCTTCCGGCGAGCATGAATGAGTTTCCAGAACTTGGGGTCGGTCTGAAGAACGACTGATTCCCAATCTTGTTTGCTCACTCCCACTAGCACTGCGGCTGGCTTGCCTTGGCGCGTAATGACCACTCGGTCATTTTGCGCCTGAGTAACGAACTTGTCGGTGTGTCTCCGCAGGTCTTGGACTGTGGCCTTCTTCATAGGATGTCTTCCGTTGTTCGGCCAGATGGCTTCTTCCGAATGGCTCGAATATACACCACTCGCTCTTCTGCTGCCACGTCGTAAAACACTCGGTAATCGCCGACCCTAAGCTCCCAGATTGGTGGCTCGGCCGTCCACGGTGGGATCAGTCCCATCAAGATCTTTCGATTACGAGAAACCCGAGCCGGTTCATTCGCGAGACTGCGTTCTATGGCGTCGATGATCGTGTTCCGATGGAAGGCCGATAGTCTCTTGAGATCTTGTTCCGCGCCCTTGGCCAATCGAATGTCGTACACATTCGAATCGTGGCATAGGTGCCGCAGGGAGTCAATTCATCGCATCTGGAACTCTTCAAAACAGAGTCCGCGTGCGGCAGTCGCCTAGTTCGCCTTGTTGAGCGTTGGCGGGACCCACGGATGAAGGTGCGGAATTGTCATCGTCAGCGTCGTGGCGACGGCGCACACGGTACCGATGACGAATTAGGTCCAGGTAGCGGGCCGCCTCCCGCTCGTTGACTCAGGCACCCCTCGGCAGTAGCCTACCTCTCTGAAGCCTTCTTGACCTTTATTATGGTTGCTCCGATGCCACGGCGTTTCGATCACGTTGACCTCCGCGTGCACAGCCTGGCCGAGGCGCGGCCGTTTTATGAGACGCTCCTGCCCGCGCTTGGGTTCACGCGCAGGGTCGAAATCGAGGGATGGCTCCAATATGAGGCGGAGGGAACGGATGGCGCGACCGAGTTCGTCGGCGTGACGGAGTCGCCGCAGCACGTGGCGAACGAATGCAGGATCGCGTTCCGGGCCGAGAGCATGCGCGAGGTCGAGCGGCTAGCCGCGATTGCGATTCAGGCCGGCGCGCGACAGGTCGAGGGGCCGCTGTACGAAGAGGCGTCCTACTACGCCGTCTTTTTCCAGGACCCCAGCGGGAATCGCCTGGAAATCTGTTATCGCACCCGCGAAGAGAATCTGTGAGCATGTTAGGTTTGTCCGTGCGGGGGATGGCGATTCATTGGACAAATCGTAACCCTTAGAGAGGGCTTGAGCGATGTCTGAACACAAGGTCACGCTAGAATGGAAGAGAGAATCGGAGAGTTTCTCGTACGAGTCCTATAATCGAGACCATGTGTTGGTATTTGAAGGTGGTGTTCGAGTTCCGGCATCAGCCGCACCAGCCTATCGTGGGAATCCCGCTCACGTGAATCCTGAAGAAGCCCTCGTCGGGGCCTTGTCGAGTTGTCATATGCTGACCTTCTTGGCGCTCGCTTCGAAGAAACAGTTTATCGTTGATGCCTACCGTGATCAGGCTGTTGGGTTTCTGGAAAAGAACGCAAAGGGCAAGCTGGCGGTCACGCGTGTCATCTTGAGTCCTCAGGTCGTATTCGGCGGGACGAATCCCCCAACCGCTGAGCAAATCGTGTCCCTCCATGAACGAGCCCATGCCGAATGCTTCATTGCCAACTCGGTGCTCACGGAGGTGACGGTCTTAGCAGAGTGACAGAGCCGGTTTCTGTCTCTTGTGCCAGCAGGAGGCGATCTCTATGAGGAATTGTCGAAAGTGAGCGACGACGCAGCCAAACCGATGAGCGACGTGGTGGAGGCGGTTTATCGCTCGGAGTCGCGCCAGGTGCTCGCAACGTTGATCCGATTACTCGGCGATTTTGACACGGCCGAGGAGGCGCTGCACGAGGCCTTCGCCGCGGCCGTGGAACAATGGGCGCGGGACGGCCTGCCGGCCAATCCCCGCGCCTGGCTGGTCTCGACCGGCCGCTTCAAGGCGATCGACGGTCTGCGCCGGCGGGCTCGATTCGATGCCTCGCTGTCGGAACTGGCAAAACAACTGGAAACCAGCACCGATGACGCCGCCGAATGGGACGACGAGCACGTCGAAGACGACCGGCTGCGGTTGATCTTTACCTGTTGCCACCCGGCCCTGCCGCCGGAGTCCCAAGTGGCCATGACCTTGCGGGAGGTCTGCGGCCTCACGACCGAAGAGATCGCCCGGGCCTTTCTCACGAAGCCGGCCACGATCGCCCAGCGGATCGTGCGGGCCAAGGCCAAGATCCGAGACGCGCGCATTCCGTACGTCGTGCCGTCGGAGCGCGATCTCCCGGACCGGCTGGAGGCGGTGCTCCGGGTCGTCTACCTGGTGTTCAACGAGGGGTACAGCGCGTCGTCGGGCGGGTCGCTCACGCGGCACGATCTGTCGGGCGAGGCGATCCGCCTGGGACGGGTGCTGATTGCTTTGCTCCCGGAGCCGGAAGCGATGGGCCTTCTGGCGATGATGTTGCTGCAGGATTCCCGGTGCGCGGCACGCACCTCTCCGACGGGCGACCTGATTCTGCTGGAGGAGCAGGACCGCTCCCTGTGGAATCGCGAGCAGATTGCCGAAGGGGTCTCGCTGGTGGAACGGGCGCTGTCCGCTCCCCGCATCGGGCCCTACAGCATCCAAGCGGCGATCGCCGCGGTGCATGCCCAGGCCCCCAGCGCCGCTGCCACGGATTGGGCGCAGATCGTCGGCCTCTACGACCTGCTGATGCAGGCGGAACCGTCGCCGGTGATCGAGTTGAACCGGGCGGTCGCGGTGGCGATGCGCGACGGCCCCTCGGCCGGACTGGCCATCATCGACGCCGTCCTCGCGCGCGGCGATCTCGCGAACTATCACCTCGCGCATTCCGCGCGGGCGGATCTCTGCCGGCGGCTGGAGAAGACGGCGGACGCCAGAGCTGCTTACGAACGCGCCCTTTCGCTCACGCAGCAGGAACCGGAGCGGCGCTTTCTCCAGCGGCGGCTGAGCGAGCTAAAGGACTGAGAGGGGAGTCGTAGGGCGATAGGGCGCTAGATGGAGAAGCGCGAAGAGTTCAGCCATGCGCGCAACGATCAGTTATTGGGCATGCGATCCACCACCCGGTCCCATTCCTTGATGGCTGGTTTGACATGGTGGTTGAGATGGGTCAGGGCTGCATAAAGCCGCCCTTCATACTCATCCCGTTTCTCGTGTGTGGGGGAAAGAGATTTCAAGATCGCCGTCAGTCCTCGATTCTTAATCATGGCGCTTCCCTTTCCTGAGTCGCCGCGTCAAGTTCTCCACGGTCAATTCCCACGCTTTAATCTCGACTGTCCAATGTCGGATGAGACTCAAATTAGGAGTCGTACGCTGACGTTCGAGGACAATCTTGATCTGATGATCCGTGATCCGCTGCTCTGTAACGCAAACCGTACCGTTGTTTCTCAAACGATGTCAACGGCACTTGCCTATCTCACGCCGTACTCAGCTTAAGAAACCCGGTCTGGTGATCAGTCACACTCCCGATTGCGCGCCGGCACCTCGTCTGGTTCTATCCTTCTGTGGATCTGTGGTTGTCATGTCCGAAAATGGCGAGCAGGCGTCGTCTCGCCCTGTCTATAATGACACCCATGACGCTCGATGCCGCTACCTGCTACCGGGCTCTGCGGGCGCGCGATGCGCGCTTCGACGGACGATTCTTCGTCGCCGTGTCGTCCACGCGCATCTACTGCCGTCCCATCTGCACGGTGAAGCCGCCGCGGCCCGAGCACTGCCGTTTCTATCCGAGCGCCGCCGCGGCTGAAGTGGCCGGCTTTCGGCCCTGCCTGCGCTGCCGGCCCGAGCTGGCGCCGGGCAATGCCAGCGTGGACGCGACGACGCGCGTGGCCCAGGCTGCGGCCAGCTTGATCGAAGACCGGACGCTCGAGGCTGAAGGGCTGGCGGCCATCGCGGGGCGCCTCGGCATTACCGACCGGCACTTGCGGCGCGCATTCAGCGCCGAGTTCGGCGTATCGCCGATCGAGTTTGCGCAAACCCAACGTCTGCTCCTTGCGAAGCGCCTGCTCACCGACACCGGCCTGCCGGTCACGGAAATTGCGTTCGCCAGCGGCTTCGGCAGCGTACGGCGCTTCAACGCCCTGTTCAAACAGCGCTATCGCCTGCAGCCTGCACAGTTGCGCCGGCGCCTGAACGGCGAGGCCGTACATATTGGCGACGTCTTGAACTTCGAACTGAGCTTCCGCCCACCCTATGATTGGCCGGCGGTCAGTGCGTTTCTTGGCGCGCGGGCGATTGCCGGCGTCGAGATGTTCGAGGGAACCTGCTACCGGCGGACGGCGCGCATAGCATCGGCGGGTCAGGATTACTTCGGGTGGATAGAGGTAGGGTTGTCGGCGAATAAGCCGGCATTGCGGGTCGCTGTGTCTGCGTCGCTCGCTTTGGTGCTGCCGCCGGTGCTCTCGCGGGTCAAGGCGCTCATGGACCTGTCCTGCAATCCGGCTGAGGTGGCGGCGGCGCTGGGCCGGTTGGCATCGCGCCGTCCCGGTCTGCGCGTCCCCGGAGCGTTCGACGGATTCGAAGTGGCGGTGCGCGCGATTCTTGGACAACAAGTCGCGGTGGCCGCGGCGCGGACGCTGGCTGGCCGCTTTGCGGCCGCGCTCGGCGATCCGATCGAGACGCCGTTTGCTGCGCTCACGATAGTATTTCCCACCGCGGCGCGCGTGGCCGACGGCGACCTCATGCTGCTGCCCAACGCCGATCTCGACGCCACGCTGGAGCGATTGCGCGCGCTGCAGGGCGTCGGCGAGTGGACGGCGCAGTACATCGCCATGCGGGCGCTCGCCTGGCCCGATGCGTATCCCCACACGGATCTCGGCGTGATGAGAGCGCTGGGCGAGAGGGATGCGCGCCGCGTCCTCGAAGCCGGTGAAGCCTGGCGGCCATGGCGCGCTTATGCCGTGATGCACCTCTGGAATGCAATGACACAGGAGTGACCATGTCCTACTACGACTACTATCACAGCCCCCACGGGCGCATGTTGCTGGTTGCCGACGATAGGGCGCTGACAGGCGTCTACTTCGCCGGGCAGAAGTATCAGCCGCGTATCGAACGGGATTGGGTGAGGGATGGGCGGCATGCGCCGATACGGCAGGTAAAGCATGAATTGGAGGAATATTTCGCCGGCAAGCGCAGACGCTTTACCGTCAAGGTCGCGCCGCGCGGCACGCCGTTCCAGCGCGCGGTGTGGAAGGCGATCGCCGGCGTCGGGTTCGGCAGGACCATTCCCTACGCGGAACTGGCGCGCCGCGCCGGCCGTCCGGGCAGTGCGCGCGCCGCTGGCGCGGCCACCGGCCGCAACCCGATCGGCATCATCGTCCCCTGTCACCGTATCGTCGGCTCGAACGGCGCGCTCACCGGCTACGCGGGCGGCTTGGCGAAAAAGCGCGCGCTCCTGGCGCTGGAAGGACGAGCCCAGCTCTAGTCCGCCGCTCCCTCAACCGGGTTTCCGCCGATGAATCGTGATGGAATTGCCATCCGGATCGGACACGACAGCCATGTGGCAGACCGGCGTCTCCAACGGCTCGAGGCGGAACGTGCAGCCGCTTGACCGCAGGCGCGCGACCGCGGCTTCGAAATCCTCCACTTCGAGACCGACCGATCCGCCGCCGGGAGAAGGCTTCCAATCAGGAGCCATGTTGCCGATCGCGAGCGTGCCGGGCCCGATGTCGTACTCGACGAACCCGGTGTCTCCTGTCCCGAAGAACCGGGATTCTTTCAATCCCAGCACCTCTTCGTAGAACCGGCGAGCCCGGCTCAGGTCCGTGACCGGATAGCAGGTAAAGGCGATTTCTGTAATTTTCATCATCCTGTCCTCCGTGTCTTCCTAATTCGTTAGCCCTCCGGATCGAACTCGGAGAGCGGTACCGCATGGGTAGCCTCGAGCCATCGCAAATAGTCGATCAGGCGCTTGCCCGGCACATCCTGAAAGCATGTGTCGAGGATCTGTAGCCCGCTCATGCGGTCCAGGCGAAAACTGCGAAAGTCGCGACGCAGTTCGCACCAAGCCAACATCGTCCAAGTGCTCCCCCAGAAGAAGACCCCGAGCGGCCACACCACACGCCTCGTTTCCCTGTTCTCGGCATCCTTGTAGTCAAGCTGCACGCGACGCTTGTCGTTGGCGGCCGAAATGACGCTGTTGAGATGCGGCTCGCGGGCTCGCTCACGCCGAGGCACATAGACAGGACTCTTCGACATGTCCGCGGCAACGGTGCCGGGCAAGACACTCCGGATTTTGGCCATCGCAGAGATCGCGGCGGAAGAGAGCGGCGCCTCGGTGTTGGCGTACACAAAGCGGAGCCCCAGCTCAATAGTGGTCAATTCCGTGCGATCGAACATCAATGGCGGGAGATCGAGTTTACGCCGCAGCACATAACCGACGCCTGCCTCTCCTTCGATCGGCGTGCCGGACCGAATGAGATCATTGATATCTCGATAGACCGTCCGCTTGGAAACGTCCAGCCTGGCTGCCAGCCACTCCGCCGTGGTCAGCGGCCGCGAGCGCAGGTACTGCACGATCTGAAACAGCCGGTCTGCCCGTCGCATGTGTTAGGAGCGCCTAGACGATTCGACCGCCATACCGCCTGACCGCCTGGAAGAGGGTGACTCCGTGGTCGAGGTCATGGTGATCTTCGGTGACCATGTAGGCGAAGTATCGTGCGCAGGCCTCGCTCGATGCAACCTGCTTCATGGCCTGCTTCGCGTGGGCGGCCGATTGCCAAAACACGATATCAGTCCACCGCCTGCGATCTGTTTTCAGGAGCATGCGTCCGAGATAGCCATCGGTCTTGGCGAGAAACTCTGTCTCCAACTGATCCGAGGCCGCCAACAGCGTCTCTTCGGGGATGCCGTCAGCAAGGGTGAAGGGTGCCAACTCGACAGAAAATGTAGGGGTCATGGTTGCCCTCCTCTCAGGCTTAGCCGGAACATTCCGGTGTTGCCATCGTAGCGGAGGGCTGCTGACAGCATCCTGTCAGCAATGTCGCAGAGTGAACCGGAACGGCTGGTTCTGAAAGAACAGCCTCGCCCTTGTACGGCCGACCGAGTGTATCATCACGGTTCAGCCGATAGCCGAAACAGTCGTCCCGGCCGAGGCGGCGGCGTTGGACAAACTGAAAGTCCGGCCGCACAGAAAACCGGTGCGCACGGCTGTTATCGACGAGTGGATCGACCGGGACGGCCGACGGCGCCGAGGCGGTTGGCGCTGATGGTCTCCGTGAACGTCAATCGATTGCCGAACGAGCAATGGGTGCCCCCACGCGGGGCCTGGGGACTGACACCCTTCACCGCGTCTGCGCGTGGTGTCTGTCCCCATCCCGAACCCTGCCCGCCATACCAAGCTTCGCTTGAACCGCCGCGTTCGATCATCTCGCGGCGGAAGGCCCTTTCTCTCCGACTTCGCATGCTAGCTCGTCGTAGCCGGGGCACCGGTGCTCTTTGACCGCAACAGGTCGCAGGGCGATTGCAGTAGAAGCGTTCATGAATGATGTGGGTTAGTGGGGCTTTGCGCCGCAGGCGGCACAGAGGGCCTGGCTGAACGTGAGGTCCGGGTTGGCGAGGAGATAGCCCTCCAGTCTTGGGAGGGAGGCGGGGTTGCTGTGGAGTGTCTTGCAAGTCGGACAGACGTGGAGGAGTTTACACAGCATGGTGAGTGTCTCGATGGTCCGGTTCATGTCTTCGACCGTCTTGGTGAGGTCCCGTTCCCATGCCTTGCGGGCATCGATCTCCTCTTTCAGCCGCAGCGCGAGTCTGACTCGCGCCACCAACTCGACGCGGTCCACCGGTTTGCAGATATAGTCGGTCGCGCCCGCCTCAAAGGCCTTCGGGAGGAAGCTCGTCTTGTCTCTCACCGTGACCATCAAGATCGGAACGTCCTGGAGCTGTGAACTGCCCTTGATGCGGCGGCAGGCTTCGATGCCGTCCACTTCCGGCATGGCGATATCCATGAGAATCAGATCAATTGCGGACGCCTTCGCGGCAGATGACGCAAGGCCGAGTTTGGCGAACGCTTCCTCGGCGGAGCGTACGGCCAGGACGTCTCGATAGCCGGCCTCCCTGAGCATGCTTTGAATGAGCAGTCGCGCATCCGGTGAGTCGTCAACGAGGAGTATGCTCATGGGGCATGGCCTCGGGGGTCATGGTTGGGACAAGAGATGAAGGTCGCGCAGCTTCTCCAAGTTCCCAAGCATAGTGGAAACGACGAATTCGGCAAAGGGAATCCGTGATTGCCGTGACGCTGCCTCAGAAAAGCGTCGAGACACGCCGACTGTCAGCAACCTCCAACGAGCGGAGAGATAGTGGACGGCGCTGGAGGGAAGGCAGGGGACCCTATGAGCCGAGACAGAACGCCGGCAGGCGGGGCCGGCGCAAGCGCTTGAACGCCGATGTCACGATTCGCTCAGCTGATTATGGCAGGGCTCCACATTATATAGTGGGCCTTTTCGAGCCTTCCCCTACATTCGGCCCATATTCCAGGCCGCTTAAATTTCTTTCCCGCATACGTGACATGACCTGTCGATTTGGGGCCCCGCGAACGACTAGATGATGCGGGCGGCCGGTCCGGCGGGAGTCAGGAGCAAGGAGCCAGAACCATGAAGTACCTGTGCCTGATCTATGAGGAGGAAGCGAAGCTGCGCGCCCTGTCCAAGGCCGAACTGGATGCGCTCATGGTGGAGCATGTTGCCGTCACCGCCGACATCCAGAAGAGCGGCCATTACCGCTGCGGCGAAGTCTTGCAGCCGGCAGACAGAGCCGCGACCGTGCGGGTTCGAAGCGGCATCGTCTTCACCACCGACGGGCCGTTAGCCGCAACCAAGGAGCAACTTGGCGGCTTTTACCTGATCGATGCGCGGGATCTGAATGAGGCCATCCAGGTGGCCGCGAAATTGCCGTCGGCGCGGCTGGGCACGATCGAGGTGCGGCCGGTGTTGGAGGTGTAGCAGTTGCATTGAGATCGAGAGACAACGCACCATGGGGAAACAGTTCCCCTCCCCCCGGCGCGTCGATCGGACACTACGGGTGGCACATCCTGCACATATTGATGGAGGCCTTCGCATGAAATACCTGTTGTTGATTTACGGCGACGAGCTGGCGTTGAGCGAGACCGAGCGGCAGGACTGTTACGCGGAATCCATGCAGCTCGCGCGGGATCTTCACTCGAACGGACAATATCTGGGCGCGAACCCGTTGCATCCCACCGCGATGGCGACCACCGTTCGGGTGCGCGACGGCAAACGGCTCGTGACCGACGGTCCGTTCGCGGAGACGCGCGAACAACTCGGCGGCTATTTCCTCATCGAGGCCAAGGATCTCGACGAGGCGATCGCTGTCGCCGCGCGGATTCCCATGGCGCGCAAGGGGACGGTCGAGGTCAGGCCGGTCATCGAGATCCCGGGGCTGCCCGCCGACGCGAGACAACCATGAAGCCGTCCGAGGCCCATCAGCGGCATTCGTCAACCGCCATTCGTCATGCGCAAGGTTTTGAGTGAGGAACGATGTCGATTGTGCGGCTGCTCTTTCGACAAGTCGGTGTATCGACGAATTGCTATAGAGGGAGGAACTATGAGCACGTCAACGCCTCAAGCCGATTTTCTATTGCTCTTTCGCGGCACGGATTGGGAAAGGCGTCTGTCGCCGGAACAATTTGAGCAGTTCGTGTCCGACTGGAGTCATTGGTTCGAGCGCCTGAAGCAGGAGGGCAGGTGCACAGGCGGGCATCCATTGCATCTTGAGGGCAAGCTCGTTTCCGGCAAGCATGGCCGAATCGTCACCGACGGTCCGTTCACTGAATCCAAGGAAGCCATTGGCGGCTACTTTTATCTTCGGGTCGCCAATATCGATGAGGCGGTGGAAATCGCCAAACAGTGTCCTGGACTCGAATACGGCTGCGTCGTGGAAGTCCGGCCCGTGGCCGAGAGGTGCACGGACAGAAGGCGCGCATCGGAACAGGCGACGAGCCGCGATCTGCTCGCTCACACGGCGGGGTAAAGGGCGCGAGCGGAGACGGTCGACAGCGGGACCGCCGTGCGGCGGATGTTCCGGTTTGCGGCTGAGCCCGCCTGCGCGAGATCCGGACGATCGCGCATATCGAAAACTACCGGCTGAATGAGGCCGTGCATCATGCAAAGGAGAAGACCATGAGCCAGATACGGCTGCTCGTCGGGACACGCAAAGGGGCGTTCATTTTGACCTCGGACGGGACGCGCAAGCGCTGGGACGTCAACGGGCCGTTGTTTGGAGGCTGGGAGCTCTACCATCTCAAGGGATCGCCCGCGGATCCGAACCGGCTCTATGCCTCGCAGACGAGCAGTTGGTTCGGGCAGGTCATTCAGCGCTCGGATGACGGCGGAAAAACCTGGAACGCCCCCGGAACCAAGCCTGAAGATCTCATGGGGCCGGATGGGATGCCGAAGGGCGAGAGCAATATGTTTGTCTACGATGCGTCCCCCGAGACCGGCAGGCCGCTCACCACGCACCAGTGGTACGACGGCACGCAAAAGCCCTGGGAGTTCAAGCGGGTCTGGCACCTCGAACCATCACTGAACGATCCGGACACGGTCTATGCCGGCGTGGAAGATGCCGCGTTATTCCGTTCGACCGACGGCGGGCGGTCGTGGCACGAGTTGGCGGGACTGCGCGAAGCGAAGGGGCATCTCTGGCAGCCGGGCGCCGGCGGGATGTGTCTGCACACGATCCTGTTGGACCGGAGGAATCCGCAGCGGATCTTCATCGCCATCTCCGCCGCCGGCGCGTTCCGGAGCGATGACGGCGGCAAGACCTGGCGGCCGGCGAACCGCGGCCTGAAGTCTCAGTATGAGCTGCCCGATCCGGATGCGGAAGTCGGCCATTGCGTGCACCGCATCGCCATGCACCCGTCCCGTCCGAACGTGCTGTTCATGCAGAAACACTGGGACGTGCTCCGCAGCGACGATGCCGGCGAGTCGTGGCACGAAATCAGCGGGAACCTGCCGAGCGACTTCGGGTTCCCGATTGCCGTGCATGCCCATGAGCCGAACACGGTCTATGTGGTCCCGATCAAGAGCGACTCGGAACATTATCCGCCCGAGGGCAAGTTGCGGGTGTACCGCAGCCGGACCGGTGGGAACGAGTGGGAACCGCTGACGAAGGGGCTGCCGCAACAGGATTGTTACGTCAATATCCTGCGCGATGCGATGGACGTCGACGAGCTGGATCCCTGCGGCCTGTATTTCGGCACGACCGGCGGGCAAGTGTATGCCTCGGCCGATGCCGGCGACAGTTGGGCGCCGATCGTCCGGGATCTGCCGGCGGTGTTGTCGGTCGAAGCGCAGACGCTGTCATAATCGTCAAACGTCAACCGTCACTCGTCAATCGACGGGAACAACATGGCTCTCCGTACGAATGACGATTGACGCATGACGAATGGCGCGCAGTTCTAATGCGAAATACGCTTCACGAAATACGAGATATAAGATGATTCGCGTGGTGCTGCCGCAACATCTGCGCACGCTTGCCCGCGTGAACGGCGAGGTCGGGTTGGATATTGATGGACCGGTCACGCAGCGCTCGATCCTTGACGCGCTCGAAGCCCGCTATCCCATGTTGCGGGGGACGGTCCGCGACCATGTCACGCACAAGCGCCGGCCGTTCGTGAGATTTTTCGCCTGCGAGCAGGATGTCTCCCATGAATCGCCGGATACTCCTCTTCCCGAGGCGGTCGCGACGGGGGCCGAGCCGTTCCTGATCGTCGGGGCCATGGCCGGCGGATAAAGAGCGTCATTCGTCAAGCGTCATTCGCCTCGCGTGAGCGATGAGAGTCGTCCCTTGCTTCATTGCGACGGATGAACCCCACTCCGCGAGGAAGTGTTTCCTTTGGAACAGAAGGATGGACGGAACGGGCTATAGGATCGAGCCGATCGGCGTCATCCGTTCGACGCTCGTCGATCGCAAGGCGGCGCCACGCCAAGGCTACGAAGACGCGCCCGAAGCCTGGCTGGAGCTTGCGCCGCGGGTCGCGGCGGGATTGGCCGGCCTTACCGCCGGAGACGAGGTCATCGTGCTGACGTGGCTTCACCGGGCACAGCGTGACGTGCTTCAGGTGCATCCACGCGGAAATCTGGAGGCGCCGCTGACGGGCGTGTTTGCGACGCGGTCGCCGGATCGCCCCAATCCTGTGGGACTCCATCGGGTTTCGGTCTTGGATGTCGCAGGGCTTAGAGTAAGGGTTGCGCCGATGGAGGCCATCGACGGGACGCCCATCGTCGATATCAAGCCGGTGCTGCCCCGATCGGCAGACTCATAACGCCGCGCGACTACCGCGGCGCCCGGGATTCCCGATCGACCGCATGATTATGGGATGCGAATGGAGGGAGCCTCATGAAATACCTGCTGCTGGTTCATCACGACGAAGAAGCGTTCGGTAAGATTCCAGAGGCCACGCGGCAGGGCATGTTGGCGGAGTCGATTCAGCTCTGTCACCAGCTCGACGACAAGGGACAATATGTCCATGCGTCGCCGCTGCATCCGACGACAACGGGAGTCAAAGTGCAGGTTCGAGAGGGCAAACGGTTTACCACCGATGGACCGTTCGCGGAGACGCACGAGCAGATTGCCGGGTATTTCCTCATTACCGCCAAGGATCTTAGCGAAGCCATCGAGATCGCGGGTCGGATTCCCGGCGCGCGCATCGGAACGGTCGAAGTCCGGCAGGTGAGAGAGGTCGCGGGGTTGCCGGGCGAGGGATCGTGAAATTCGAAATGTGAAGTGTGAAATGTGAAAAGCCTGTGCTTTCAAAGTCAACGATGTTCACGAAATACAATTCACGAATATGGTTCTTGAGGTGCGGATGACGAACTCACCTGTCGATTTCATGGGTGTTCGTTCGACTACCATTCGATGAGCCAATGGTGCCGTTCCTCCTCACCGTAATCCTCTCCCCCTTGTAGGAGGAGAGGGAGGGTGAGGGGGGAAGCCAAAAAGGAGAGCGTCATGCGATTCATGATCATCGTCAAGGCCACCAAGGAGTCGGAAGCGGGCGTGATGCCGAGCACGAAACTTTTAGCCGAAATGGGCAAATTCAACGAAGAGCTGGTGAAGGCCGGCGTGATGCTGGCGGGGGAGGGACTTCAGCCCAGTTCGAAGGGCGCGCGCGTCAAGTTCTCCGGAAGCACGCGGACGGTGATCGACGGGCCCTTTACCGAAACGAAAGAGCTGATCGCCGGCTACTGGCTGTGGCAGTGCAAGTCGAAGGAAGAGGCGATCGAGTGGGTCAAGCGCTGCCCGAATCCCCATGAAGGCGAATCGGAGATCGAGATTCGCCAGGTGTTCGAGGCGGAAGACTTCGGCGCCGAGTTTACGCCGGAACTCAGGGAACAGGAGGAGCGGATACGCGCGCAAGCCGAGCAGATTCAGCGAACGATAAAGAACTAGACCGCAGAGGGCCATTGGAACCAAGGGACAATGGCGGGTGGTGCCGAGGATACCGTAGGGAAATTGAGCTGCCCCAGACTTTCTGATGAAAACCCATCACCGCAAGGAGACATGACGATGAGCCAGCCCCAAGTCAAACCGATCCCGGACGGGATGCATACGGTCACCCCGCACTTGGTCTGCGCCGGCGCGGCGGACGCCATCGAATTTTACAAGAAGGCCTTCAATGCCGTGGAACTGGGGAGAGTGCCGGGACTAGGAGGCAAACTCCTCCATGCCCATATCCGAATCGGTGATTCGGCCGTCCTGCTTGTCGATGAATTTCCCGATTGGCATTCGTTCGGGCCGAAGTCCCTCAAGGGTTCGCCGGTCACGATCCATCTGTATGTCCAGGACGTGGACGCGTGCTTCAAACAAGCCGTGGCAGCCGGGGCGAAAGTGACGATGCCGGTTGAAGACACGTTCTGGGGGGATCGCTACGGTAAACTCGAAGACCCCTTCGGGCACCACTGGTCGGTCGCCACGCACGTTCGCGATGTGAAGCCGGAAGAACTGCAAGCGGCGGCGCGGAAGGCTTGCGGGTAAGGAGCCTGTCCGGACCATGGCCTTCGACCGCGGCGAACGATCGGCGGCTATCCGCTCCACCGAAGGGGCCGCTCGCCTGCATGAGGATTGTCCAAGCGCATCGTTTCAGCGACGGTGCGCATCACTCGATCACAAGGAGGCGCCTATGCGTTTCGTATCCACTATATTCATGTGTGTGTGCCTGCTGGTCATGGCCTCCCCCGCCCTGGCCAAAGAGAAGAAGGCGGAGAAGCAGATGGACCCCCAGGCCATGATGGAACTGTGGAAGAAACTCGCCCAGCCCGGCGAGCCGCACAAGCTCTTTGCGAGTCTCGCCGGGAGCTGGACGACCACCACCAAGGAATGGCTGGAGCCGGGCAAGCCGCCGACGGAATCGAGCGGCACCGCGGACATGAAGATGTTGCTGGATGGCCGCTTTCTCTACCAGGAATACCATGGCCAGATGATGGGGCAACCCTTCTCCGGAATCGGCATCGACGCCTACGACAACATGACCAAGAAGTACGTGACGGCCTGGATGGATTCGATGGGCACGGGCATCTTCATCATGGAAGGCACGGCCAGCGCCGACGGCAAGACCATCACGCTGAAAGGGTCGCATCCTGAGCCGGGCGGAGGCAAGATGACCCATCGGGCGGTTTGGAAGATCATCGACGACCACACCCAGACATTCGATATGTACGGAGCGCACCACGGCCAGAAGGAAACGAAGATGATGGAGATCACGTATAAGCGGAAACCGTAGCGGAATGTGGACACGCACGACTTGGGGGTAAGTGGAAGGTCTGATGTCGCTTGTCGGAACGGTCGCCTTGGTTGCGGGTGGAACGCGCGGCGCGGGCCGGGGGATCGCGGTCGAATTGGGCGCGGTCGGCGCCACGGTCTATGTGACCGGGCGGACCGCGCGGGGCCGGCCGTCCGAATACGCCAGGCCGGAAACCATCGAAGAAACGGCCGAGCTTGTCTCGGCATCCGGCGGCCATGGCATCCCCGTTCAGGTGGATCATCTCGTCGCGGAGGAGGTCGAGAGGCTGATCGATCGCATCCGCGCCGAGCAGGGACGTCTTGATGTCCTCGTCAATGACATCTGGGGCGGAGAGCAGCTCAAGGAATGGGACACACCGGTCTGGAAACATGATCTCCGGAATGGGTTGCGGATGCTCAGCCTCGGCATTCACACGCATCTGATCACGGCGCACTATGCCCTGCCGCTGTTGATCGAGCGTCCGGGAGGCCTCCTGGTCGAGGTGACGGACGGCACGGCCGAGTACAATGCGGAGCACTATCGGATCAACCCGTTCTATGACCTCGCGAAGATCGCGGTGACGCGCATGGCCTGGGCCCATGCCAAGGACCTCGCCCCCCATGGCGCGACCTCGGTGGCCATCACGCCCGGATGGTTGCGTTCGGAGATCATGTTGGACGCATTCGGCGTGAGCGAAGAGAATTGGCGGGACGCCACGGCGAACGTGCCGCATTTCGTGATCTCCGAGAGTCCCCGTTTCATCGGGCGCGCCGTGGCGGCCCTTGCGGCAGATCCGAATCGCTCGCGTTGGAACGGGCAATCGCTGTCCAGCGGCCAACTGGCGCAAGTCTATCGCTTTACCGACCTCGACGGCTCCCGTCCCGACGCGTGGCGATATCTGCGGGAAGTGGTCGATGCCGGAAAGCCGGCCGACGCGACCGGCTATCGATAGGGTGTTCGTCTCGTCAGCACGTATCCAAAGGAGGGTGGCATGGCCCGCTACGTCGATGGATTTGTCTTGCCCGTTCCGAAGAAGAACTTGAATGCCTACCGCCGTCTGGCTCAGAAGGCGGGGAAGATCTGGCGAGAACACGGCGCGCTGGACTATAAAGAATGCGCCGGCGACGATCTCCATACCAAGATGGGCGTTCCATTTCTGAAAAGCGCCAGGGCCAAGCCCGGCGAAACAGTGGTGTTCTCGTACATCGTCTATAAATCGCGAGCGCATCGGGACCGCGTTAACGCGAAGGTCATGAAAGACCCGCGCATCGCGACGATGTGTGATCCAAAAGACATGCCGTTCGACGTGAAGCGCATGGTCTATGGCGGGTTCAAAGTTTTGGTGGATGCGTCATGACACGATCGATCTCCCGGCTTGTATGAACCGATGACGTCCGGGTGACCCGATGAGGTCGAGGACGCTTCCGGCGCGTGTCTATCACCTGGCCGAAGCGGCGAACTGGCCGTCTATTTGCCTCAGTGGGCTATTGAGCACGAAGGTCCTGCTCGATCTGGCCGGTCTCCAAGGAACAGAGCGGGAACGGATCGAGCGGTGCCAGCGTCTCGAACACACCACCTTGCCGAACGGCGTGCAGGTGCGCGACCAGAAGCCGCTCCCCGAACGTTCGCTGGCGACCTGTCTGGTCGGCCTCACGCCGCCGGAATGGTACGAACTGATCAATTCGCAGGTGTTCTTCTGGTTGGATGCGGATCGGCTCAACCGGCAGAGGCGCGCCTGCGAACCGCGGCCGCAAGTCGTCCTGGTCGTCGATGCCCGGCGCCTGGTGGCCCGCTATGCCGAGCGGGTTTCTCTCTCCCGGATCAATTCGGGACAGGCGTGCCGCAGGCCGGCGATGCGGGGGCGATGCACCTTCGTGCCCTATCGGCTGTGGATCGAGACGGGCTGGTCCAGTGAGACGGAAGGTCTCGGCATTCGCCTCCATGCGCGGAGTCAGCGTCCTGTCGAGCTGACTGTGGCAGAAGACGCTAGGGATGTCATGAGCTGCCTCATCGACGTCCGGCGATTAGGATCAGGGGAAGCCTTTCGTCCATGAGCGGCGGTGGTTGCCGGGCGCATGAGCGACAAGGCGGTTGACCATCCGCCGGACGATGACGTGGCGAAACGTGATGGAGATTGGAATCCTGATCTCGTCGGTGATTACGACAGAATCGCTGATCTCTATGCCGAAGCCTACGCCGATGATCTCGGTCGCGCGCCCTTCGATCAAGCCCTGTTGAACCGGTTTGCGGAATCGGTTCACGGTCCTGTCTGCGACCTTGGTTGCGGACCGGGCTACGTCGCAGCGTATCTGCGTCTGCGTGGGGTCCAAGTCTTCGGGATCGACCTCTCACCCCGCATGATCGACCTGCGAGGCGCCGATACCCCGCGATTCCATTCCAGGTAGGCGACATGCGCGCGCTCGACCTGCCTGCCGGTTCGTTGGGAGGGATCGTGGCCTTCTACTCGCTGATTCATCTTCGCCGGGATGCCGTGGTGCCGGTGCTCCGGGACATGGCGCGCGTCCTTGGAAAGAACGGACGCCTCCTGGTGGGGTGCCATCTGGGGCAACAGGACCTTCATGTCGATGAGCGGTTCGGGCAGTCCGTCTCTCTGGATGCCACGCTCTTCGAACCGGCGGAGTTGGCGGAATATCTGACGGAAGCCGGCTTTACGTGGAGGAAACCTTGACGCGAAGACCCTGCGAGTTCGAGGTCCAATTGGAGAAGCTCTACCTGCTGGCTGTGAGGCGAGGCGTCTGAGTCCAACTCGCCACCCCGGATCTTCCTGATCACGTCCGAGGACTACGCCGCATCGCGGGCTCGAATCCAAAAACAGTCCCCAATCCCCTTCAACCGTTCCATCTCCCAAGCACAGAATCGTCTGGTGCCGAATTCTCGGCAGGTGACGATCAGTCGGCATCGACCAGGCCATGCTAGGTGTGCGTGGTTATATGGCAGAGTCCAATACGGACCAGTTGTCAATGGGTTATGAACGGTCGGTTCGACGAGAAAGCAGGAACGGCCCTTGCTGAACCACAACAACGGGAACAAACGAACCAGACAAGTCATAGATGCAGAGAAAGGGGTGACAGCATGAATATCACGAACGCGATCATGCTTTGGGCCGGATGGTATCTGTTGCTGCTCGGATTGCCGTTGTGGCTCATCGGCGTCCTGGCCAAGGATTGGGCCGGGAAACCGGCGCCCGTGCGCCGCCCGCACTCCGGACAATGACGACAATGGCAAGTGCGTCGATCAGCACGCGCGATCTGTCTCTATCGTTCACGATCCACGAAGGGAGCCGCCAATGAAATCGCAGACCCTGCTGAAAACCATCTTCTTCGCCGTGCTGGCAGCCGCCACGCTGACCGCGTCGGCCTGCCATCGCCACCAGAGTCCGGCCGAGCGGGCTCAGTGGATGGCCGACAAGGTCGCCAAGGAGTTGGAATTGAACGCCCCACAGAAGGCCAAGCTCGCCGCGGCGAAGGAGGAATTCCTGGCTGCGCGCGCGGCGGCCCAAGAGGAACATCGGGCGCTGCTGGAGGCGCTCCTCGCACAAATTCAGAGCGATCGATTGGACCAGGCCAAATTGGCCCGGCTGTTTGAGCAGCATCAAGCGTTGCAACGCCAGACGATGGACAAGGTGCTGCCCAAGGTGGCGGAGTGGCATGCGAGCCTCACGCCCGAGCAAAAGGCTGAAGCCGTCGAGCACATTCGTCGGTGGATGGAGCGGCACAGCGGCGGGTGAGGACGTCCGTCGAGGCGTCTCACGGATGACAGGTCTGGACGCGGAAGAAGCGGCGGAATATCAATATCAATACGACGCGGGCGAGGGCAGGAGATCATGCTGAAGATTACGGTATCGCGGGACCCACAAGGCACGACGTTCGCGCTGGCCGGGAAATTGATGGGTCCATGGGTGCGCGAGTTGGAGCAGTGCTGGGCTCAGACGGAGCCGTCCGAGCGGGAAACCGCGGTGATCGATCTGAATGAGACCACCTACATCGACGCCGACGGCAAGGAGCTCTTGGCCTCCCTCTGCCGGCAAGGCGTGACGTTTCGCGCGGGAGGCTGTCTGACCAGGGCGATCGTCGACGATGTGACCGAGTCATGCCGGAATCGCTCGCGGGATCGATCGATTGGTTCGGCAGGGCAACGCCACTGACATCCGTCGCGTCGCCTGCCGATGCAGTCCCAAGGCCCGAGATTAGGCTTGTTGTCGCCGGAGGCCGTCGCTAGAATTGACGCGCGCCGCTTGGAGCGATCGTATGCAAGACGCATCAGTAATGCTTATTGGAGAATATCGGCATGGGTAAGGCGGTTCACCAGTTGATCCACGTAGGGGCCTTGGCGTTAAGCCTCGGGGCCGGGCTGGCGGCTTGCAAACAGGAGGCGGCCTCGTTGCCCGCCCCCGGTCCGCCTGAGGTTCAGGTGACGACGGTGACGACCCAGTCGCTGGCCGAGGAGCCGGAGTTCGTGGGGCAGTCGGAGTCCTCCCGTCCGGTCGAGATCCGTTCCCAGGTCACGGGGATCATCAAGGAGCGGTTCTTCAAGGAGGGCCGGAGCGTCAAGCAGGGCGCCAAGCTGTACCGCATCGATCCCGTGCCGTTCGAAGCCGCAGTCGTCACGGCCAAGGCCACGGTCGCGCAGGCGGAGGCGCGCTTGGTGCAGGCCAAGCAGAACCTCGCCCGCGTCAAGCCGCTGTTGGCGGAGCAGGCTGTGAGCCAGAAGGACGTGGACGATGCGGTGGCGGAGGAGTTGGCGGCCAAGGCGGCGCTGGAGGCGGCCAAGGGGCAGTTGGTCAAGGCCAAGTTCGATCTGGACAACACGCTCATCACCGCCCCGATCAGCGGGATGATCGAGCGGACCAGAGTCTATGAAGGCCGGCTCGTGTCGGCCCAGACCGACTTGTTGACCGTCATTCACCAGATCGATCCGATGTATGTGACGGCGAGTCTGCCGGAAACCTTTATCCTGCAACAGCGCCGCGAGTTGGCCGCCGGGCAGGTGGAGCAGCCGGACCAATACCGGCTCAAGGCCGTCATTACCTTCGCCGACGGCTCGACCTATCCGCAGGAAGGGGTGCTGGATCTGCTGGACGTTGGCCTGCGGACCGAAACCGGCGCCCGCGACGCGCGATTCATCTTCTCCAATCCGAGCGGCGCCCTGCTCCCCGGACAGTTCGTCAAGGTGCGGGTCAAGGGGTACACGAGACCGGCGGCCATTCTGGTTCCGCAGCGGGCGGTGCAGCAGGGGCCGAAGGGCCCCATCGTCTTCGTCGTCGGAGAGGGAGACAAGGTGGAGATTCGCCCGGTCCAGGCGACCAGTTGGCAAGGCAGCCAGTGGCTGGTTGAAGAGGGGATCAAGAGCGGCGAGCGGGTGATCGTCGAAGGCGTGCACCGCGTGCAGCCCGGCGCGCCGGTGAAGCCGATTCCGATCGATCGGCCCGCAGGAGGGGCCGACGAAGGCGTCGAGCCGGCGCCGGCGTCCGGCCGGCCATCGGACTCGCCTGCAAACCGATCCGGCGAGCCCCCGCCCGATGCGAAGGCGGAGCAGACCTCATGACCTCGCATTTCTTCATCCAACGTCCCATCTTCGCGTCCGTATTGTCGATCATCATCGTCGTGATCGGCCTGGTGGCCTTGCAGGCCTTGCCGGTCGCGCAGTTTCCGGAGATCACGCCGCCGGTGGTGCAGATCGATGCCGATTATCCCGGCGCCAGCGCGGAGGTCGTGGCGGATTCCGTCGCGCGCCCGATCGAGGTGCAACTGCCGGGCATCGACAACCTGCTGTACTACGACTCGACCAGCACCAACGACGGCCACATGACGATCAAGCTCACGTTCGAGATCGGGACGGACGTGGACATCGCGCAGGTCCAGACCCAGAACCGGCAGAAGCTTGCGGAGCCGCAATTGCCGCCGGAAGTGGTCCGGCAAGGCATCTCCGTCAAGAAAGTCTCGCCGGACCTGCTGGCCGTGGTGGCGCTCAGCTCCAGCGATCCCACGCACGACACGATCTACCTGTCCAACTACGCCATTCTCCGCGTGATCGACAATCTCAAACGGCTGAAAGGCGTGGGCGATGCGTTCGTGTTCGGCAGCGCGAACTATTCGATGCGCCTCATTCTCGACCCGGTCAGGATGGCCCAGCTCAACCTGACGCCGACCGACATCGCCAACGTGGTCCGGGAACAGAATCGGGATTTCCCGGCCGGGGTGATCGGCCGGGAGCCGGCGCTCAAAGGCACCGAGCTGACCATTCCGGTCATCACGCAGGGACGCCTCACCGAGGTCAGGGATTTTGAAGACCTGATCGTCCGGGCCCTGCCCAACGGCTCGATGATCCGCTTGAAGGACGTCGCCAGGATCGAGCTGGGCGCGCAATCCTACACGCTCGAAGGCCGGTGGAACGGCAAACCCAATGTGTTTCTGCTCACGTTCCTCTCCCCCGGCGCCAACGCGCTGGAGACCGTCAAGCGCATCCGCGAAGAGATGGCGTCGGTGTCCAAGAACTTTCCGCCGGGCGTGTCCTACGACGTCCCGTACGACACGACCAAGTTCATCGAGGTCTCCATCAAGGAGGTCGTCAAGACGCTCGGCGAGGCCATGATTCTGGTGATCTTGGTCGTCTACCTGTTCCTCCAAACCTGGCGGGCCACGCTCATCCCGGCCGTGGCGGTGCCGGTCTCGCTGATCGGCGCCTTCATCGGGTTGCAGGCCCTGGGGTTCTCGATCAACACGTTGACGCTCTTCGGGATGGTCCTCGTAATCGGCATCGTGGTGGACGACGCGATCGTGGTCGTGGAGAACGTCGAACGACACATGCGCGAAGGCGGGCTGTCGCCCAAGGCGGCGGCGATGAAGGCGATGACCGAGGTCACGGGACCTGTCATCGCCATCGTGCTCGTGCTCTGCGCCGTGTTCGTCCCGGTGGGATTCTTGGGCGGCATCACGGGCGAACTGTATAAGCAGTTTGCGATCACGATCGCCATCGCCGTCGTCATTTCCGGATTTGTCGCGCTCACGCTGAGTCCCGCCCTCTGCTCCTTGGTGCTGAAGTCGGAGCACCGGCCGCAGCGGGGATTCTTCGCCCGGTTCAACCGGGTCTTCGACTGGACGCGCGACCGTTATACGAAGGTCGTGGGGACCGTCATGAAACGCTCGGCGGTGGCGCTCGCCATCTTCGCCGTGCTGGTCGTGGCGGCCATCGGAATGTTCCGCATGATCCCGAGCAGTTTTCTCCCGGAGGAGGATCAGGGCTACTTCATCACGGTTGTCCAACTGCCGGACGGCGCGTCGAAGCAACGGACGGATGCCGTGCTCGAAAAGATCGAACGATATTTTCTGGCCAATCCGTCCATCCATTCCACGGATGCGCTATCGGGCCAGAATTTCGTGTTCAACACGCGAGGCCCCAACGCAGCCACGATGTTTTTGCCGCTGCATCATTGGGACGAACGGCAAGCGCCTCACCAGCATGTGAACGCGCTGATCGGCGCCGCCTACGGCGAATTCGCCAAAATTCCCGAGGCCTTGATTCTCGCCTTCAATGCGCCGCCGATCCGCGGGCTCGGGGCGACCGGCGGCTTCTCGCTTCAGGTCCAGGATCCGAGCGGCGGGGACTTCAACAAGTTCGCAGAGGTGACCCAGGCCTTCATTCAAAAAGCCCGGCAGACGCCGGGCATCGGCGCCATCGGGACGAGCTTCCGGGTGAGCGCCCCCCGGTTGAACGCGAAGATCAACCGCGAACGGGCCAAGTCGCTGGGCGTGCCGATCTCGGAAGTGTTCGATACGATGCAGGCCTTCTTCGGGAACCTGTACATCAACGACTTCGTGAAGTTCGGCCGGGTGTACCGGGTGCAGACCGAGGCCGACGCCCACTATCGCTCGACGCCCGAGGACATCAGCAAAATCTATGTCCGGGCTCAGGGCCCCCAAGGGTCGAGGATGATTCCGCTGGATACGGTGGTGACCGCCGAGTACACCAGCGGACCCGATCCCGTGACCCACTTCAACGGCTTCAACACGGCCCTGGTCTTGGGAACCGCGGCCCCGGGGTTCAGCTCCGGGCAGGCGTTGGAGGCGCTGGAACGCGTGGCGCAGGAGGTGTTGGTGCCGCAAGGCTACGGAATCGATTGGAGCGGCATTTCCTATCAGGAACAGAAGGCGGGATCGGAGTCGGTCTTTGCGTTCGCGTTCGGATTGCTGATGGTGTTCTTGGTCTTGGCCGCCCAGTATGAGAGCTGGTCGGTTCCGTTCGCCGTGATCCTGGCCGTGCCGTTCGGCGTGTTCGGCGCGATGACCGCCGTGTGGGTGAGCGGACAGGCCAACGACATCTATTTTCAGATCGGGCTCGTCACCTTGATCGGCCTCTCGGCCAAGAACGCCATTCTGATCGTCGAGTTCGCCAATCACCGAGTCGAAGCCGGCATGGCTCCCTGGGAGGCGGCGCTGGAGGCCGCCAGGCTGCGGTTCCGCCCGATCATCATGACGTCGATGGCCTTTATTTTGGGTGTGGTCCCGTTGGTGTTTGCGAGCGGCGCGGGAGCCGCCAGCCGCCATTCCATCGGCACCGGCGTGTTCGGCGGCATGCTGGCGGCCACCTTCCTGGCCATTTTCTTCGTGCCGCTGTTCTTCGTCCTGATCCAAAAGGTGAGCCGCCGTTTGATCGGGCGCAAGCCTCGGCCGCCCGAGGTGTTGCCGGCTCCATCCGAAGCCGAAGAGGAGGAGTTTCAACATGCGTAAGATCGTGGTCCCGTTCCTGTTCCTCTTCACCACCGCCTGTGCCGTCGGTCCGGACTATTCCCGTCCGTCCGTCACGACCATGCAGAAGTTTCGCATGATGGAGGCGGGCAGCGCCGGACCGTCCATTGCCAATCTGCCCTGGTGGGAATTGCTGCGCGACGAAGAACTTCAGAAACTTATCCGGATCTCGCTGGAGGAAAACAAGGATCTGAAGCGAGCGGTGGCGACCGTGGAGGAATTCGAGTCGCGCCTGTTCATCTCGAGGATGGACTATGCCCCGAAGCTCGACGGGGTCGTGAATGCGCCGTCGTTCGGGCGCAATGCGACCTTTCTATTTCCAGGCTTTCCCAACCCGTTCAACTACTATATTCAAGGCAACCTCTCTTGGGAGTTGGACATTTGGGGGCGCATCCGCCGGTCCAATGAGGCGGCGCGGGGCGACCTGCTGTCCAAGGATGAAAATCAGCGGGCGGTGGTGCTGGAGCTGGTCAGCAGCGTGGCGCAAGCCTATTTCGACCTGCTTCAGTTCGACATGCAGTTGGATATCGCGAAGCGCACTCTGCAATCCTGGGAAGAATCCGTGCGCATCGCTCAGGCCAGGCTGCGCCAAGGGGTGATCGCCAAACTGGACGCCGATCAGTTCGAAGCGGAGCGGGCGAACGCCGCCGCCCGCGCGGCCGAGTTCGAGCGGCAGATGGTCCAGAAAGAAAATCAGCTCAGCGTGCTGCTCGGCAGAAATCCCGGCCAGATCACGCGCGGCCGGTCGCTCACGGAACAGGTGATCCCTCCGGCCGTCCCCCCCGGCCTCCCGTCGGAACTGTTGCAGCGACGGCCGGATGTGCTTGTGGCCGAGCAGCAACTGGCGGCGGCCACCGCGCGGATCGGCATGGCCAAGGCGGATCGATTTCCCAAGCTGTCGCTCACCGGCATTCTGGGCGTCGCGAATCCCAAGCTCTCCCAGCTCTTCACGAACGGCAGCGACTTCGGCGTAGTCGGACCAAGCCTGGCGGGTCCGCTGTTGAACGCGCAGATTCTCGGATTTCAACAGGAGGCGACCGAAGCGCAGGCGCGCCAGGCCCTGGCCAGCTATGAGCAGTCCATATTGGTGGCTTTCAGGGAAGTGGAGGACGCGCTGGTGGCGGTCCGGACAGCCCGCGAGCAGCGGGAGGCGCAGGCGCAGCAGGTGGAGGCGCTCCGCTCGGCCTTGCGTCTGGCGAACTTGCGGTACAAGGGCGGGCTCGCCAATTACCTCGACGTGCTGATCGCGCAGCGCAACCTGTTTGAGGCCGAACTGGCGCTCACCGGCACGCACCGCCTTCATCTGGTCTCGGTCGTCCAACTCTACAAGGCGCTGGGCGGAGGCTGGTCGCCGGAGGAGCATCCTGCTCAGCGCGCCGACTCGACGTCGCCCGGTCCCGTCGCCGTTCGCCAAGAGCCGGCCGTCTCCGGCTTGTGATCAACGTCAAGCCCGTCTGAACACCGGACGTTCGACGCCGGAAGGAGCGAGCGTGGAGAGCGGGGCTCAATTTCTCGCCGAGCACAAGGAAGCGGTCCTCTTCTGGACCGTACTGTTTGAGCAGATCGGACTGCCCATCCCCGCCATTCCCCTGCTGGTCGCGGCCGGTGCGATGGTCGGACAGGGCAAGATGTCCCTTGCCGCCGCGTTGCTGCTCCCGGTCGCCGCGTCCCTGCCCGCGGACATCTTCTGGTTCTGGCTCGGCCGCGTCCGCGGCTGGCAGGTGCTGGGCTGGCTCTGCCGGATCTCGCTCGAGCCGGACTCCTGCGTGCGCAAGACGGAGAACCTGTTTTTTCTACACGGCACACGTTCCCTTCTCGTGGCGAAATTCGTGCCCGGTCTGAGCACGGTCGCGCCGCCCATGGCGGGCATCTTCGGCATGGGACTGGTAAAATTTCTGGTCTACGATGTGGCCGGGGCGCTCATCTGGGCCGGGCTGTGCGTCGGGCTCGGCCATCTGTTCAGCGATCAATTGGACCGCGTGGTCACCGGGCTCGCGGATCTGGGCAGCCGGGCCGTCCTGCTGCTCCTCGGCGCCTTGCTCGTGTATGTCGCCTACAAGTTTCTCCAGCGCAGGCGCTTCCTGCGGCAGCTTCGGATGGCCAAGATGTCCGTTGACGAGCTCAAGGCCAGGTTGGACGCGGAGGAACCACTGACGGTGATCGATGTCCGGCATGCGCGGGACGTGCAGGCCGATCCGGACATGATTCCGGGAGCGATCCATATGGCGCTGGAGGATATCGACGGGCGGTACCATGAAATCCCGAAGGACCGGGAGATCATTCTCTATTGTGCCTGTCCGAACGAGGTCAGCAGCGCCCGGACGGCGCTGAAGCTCAAGCGGAACGGCATCCATCAGGTTCGGCCGTTGGAGGGGGGCATCGACGCCTGGCGGCAGCGAAAGTACCCGCTCGTGCGACATCCCGGCTCAAGCCACGGCCGGCGCGAAAGCCGGGCGGCGATCGGGGCCGGTTCGTGAACGGCTGCATAGGAGGGAGCGCGATTCGACGATGGAGGTGACAGCCTATCTGGACCGCATCGGCTATCATGGGCCGCACGAGGCGACAGCCGAGACTCTGCGCATGCTGCATGCGGCCCATGCCTTCGCCGTGCCATTCGAGAATCTCGACATTCATCTGGGAAGGACTATCTCCCTCGATCCTGCGTCGCTGTTCGACAAGATCGTGCGACGGCGACGGGGAGGCTATTGTTTCGAATTGAACGGGCTCTTTGCCCTGTTGCTGGAGCGCCTGGGGTTTTCCGTACGCCATCTGATGGCGCGGGTGTTATGGGGCCAGACGGAGGTCGGCCCGCTCAGCCATCGGGTGCTGCTCGTCGAGACCGGAGGCGAACGGTGGATCGCCGACGTTGGATTCGGCGGCAACGGCTTGATCGCGGCCATTCCACTGGCCGCCGGCCATGAGGAGCGGCAATATGCGGATCGGTTTCGAGTGACGACCGTGGAGCAGGGTGAGGATCGGAGCGAATCTCGGCGGGGATATCGGCAAGAATATCGGCTCGACTGTCTGGTCAAGGACGTCTGGGAGCCGATGTACTCGTTCACGGCCGAGTCCTATTTGCCGGTGGACTATACCTATGCCAATTACTTTCACTCCCACTCGCCGGAGTCGCTGTTTACCCAAAAACGGCTATGTACGAAGCCGACGCCGAACGGGCGGATCATTCTGCAGAACCGGGCCCTCAAAATCCGGCATGATGGCCAATCGCAGACCGAGGCGCTCAAGACGCCGGAAGCCTACCGGGCGATGCTGGCGGACCATTTCGGCATTGCGCTCTCCGATCACGAGCTGAGCGCCTGCTTCGGCGAGCGCGTAGAGACGAACGGATAATTCGATGGCGGATGCGCGGAAACGATTGAGCACGAACGTCGAGGGGAATTTCTTCGTCGATGCGACCTGTATCAACTGCGACACCTGCCGGCAGTTGGCGCCGGACAGTTTCGAGGAGGTCGGCGAGTTTTCCGCGGTGAGGCGGCAGCCGGAGGGAGCGATTCAGCTTTACAAGGCCTACCAGGCGCTGCTCGCCTGCCCGACCGGGTCGATTGGCACGCAACACAGCGACAAGGTTCTCTGGCAGGACGCCAAAGCCGGCTTTCCCCTGCCCCTCGAAGGCGGCGTGTACTATTGCGGGTTCAATTCGGAGAAATCGTTCGGCGCGAACAGTTACTTCGTCACGCATCCGGATGGGAACTGGCTGGTTGATTCGCCACGGTACATCAGACATCTGGTCGAGGTATTTCAGCGAATGGGCGGCCTTCGTTATATATTTCTTACCCATGAGGATGATGTGGCCGATGCGGCCAAGTATGCGGCGCACTTCCGGTCGATCCGAATCATCCACCGCGCCGACGCGGACGCGATGCCCGATGCGGAATGGATCGTGGACATAGAGAATCGGCAGGCGATAGGGTCTGACTTTGAGATTATCCACGTGCCGGGCCACACGCCCGGAAGCCAGGCCTTGCTGTATAAGAGCCGATTCCTCTTCACCGGCGATCACCTTTGGTGGGACCCTGCGGAGCGGAGACTGGCTGCGCCGCGGCAGTTGGTCTGGAATCAGGACCACTTGCTGGCCTCCATTGCCAAGCTTGCCGATGTGCGCTTTGAGTGGGTCTTGGCCGGTCACGGCCATCGTGTTCACCTCCCCGCCGAGGAAATGCAGCGCCGCCTTCGCGACCTGATCGAGCGGCGCCACACGACGATGGTTTCCTAGCCCACCAGTCTCATGCTCACCTCCCTCGCTCGCTGGATCGACCGCAACATCCTGGAACTGGGGCGCGAGATGCGCCTCTCCTACCTGCCGCCGCTCATGGTCTATATGGCCTACGGCATTTCCGGATTGACCGGCATCGTCGGCACCTTTTTCGTGAAGGAGTATCTCGGCCTCTCCGCGGCATTTCTCGCCGCGCTGGGCTTTTGGGCCGGCATCCCCTGGGCGTTGAAAATGCCGATGGGCCATCTTGTGGATCTGCTCTGGCGGTGGAAGAGCTGGTTGATTTGCGTGGGGGCGGGACTGCTCGCAGCCAGCCTCTCGATCATGGCGGCTCTGATCGGCCATCGGGACGAGATGACCGCCATCATGTCCGCCGAAGCCTGGTACATCCTGAGCGTGCTCCTGGCGCCGATCGGGTACGTGATTCAGGATACCGTCGCCGATGCCATGACGGTCGAAGCGGTCCCTCGGGTGGACGAGCGGGGCCGTCCGTTCGACGACCGGACCCGCAAGCTCATGCACACGACGATGCAGACGCTGGGGCGCGTGGCGATCATCGGCGGCGGCGTGCTTGTGGCGCTCATCAACCTCTATCTCTTTCGCGGCGTCGAAGGGCGTCCACAGAGCGAGATCGTGGGCATTTATCAACAGGTCTACCTGATGGCGCTGGTCATCCCGGCGGTGTCCGTGATGGGAATCGCCGTCGCCGCCCTGATCAAGCGGCGCGATCGGCGCCGCCTGCGGGCTCAAGGCTACAGCGTGGAACAGATCCGGGCGATGACGAGCGTGCATGGGGAGGAAGGCGGAGCCGCGAAACCCAATTGGTGGATTCTCGGCGGCAGCCTCCTGTTCGCCCTGTTTACGCTGACCGTGGGGCTCGGCCGGTTTCCCTACAGCGAAGAAATCGTGTTCGCGGGGTCGCTCGGCATCGTAGGCTTTCTCCTGGTCCGGTTAACGAACGAGCTGGAGCCCTCTGCGCGCGCGACGCTCGTTGGGACCGCCACGGTGATCTTCATGTTCCGGGCCGTTCCCGGTCCGGGGCCTGGCCAGACCTGGTGGATGATCGACGAGCTGAAGTTCGACCAGGAATTTCTGTCGGTCCTCTCGCTGATCGGCAGCAGCCTGACCCTCGCCGGCATGTTTATCTTTCGGCGGTTCATGGCGGAACGCTCGATTGTTTACGTGGTCGGCTTCTTGACGCTGATGGGAGTCGTGCTCTCGGTGCCGATCGTCAGCATGTACTACGGCCTCCACGAATGGACCGCGCGCATGACCGGCGGCGTGGTGGACGCGCGATTCATCGCGCTGGTGGACACGGCGCTGGAATCCCCGCTGGGCCAGATCTCGATGATTCCGATGCTGGCCTGGATCGCCAACTCAGCCCCGGCGAATCTGAAAGCCACGTTCTTCGCGGTCATGGCCTCCTTCACGAATCTGGCGCTGTCGTTGAGCCAGCTCGGCACGAAGTACCTCAATCAGATCTTCATCGTCACCCGCGAGATGCGCGATCCCGCCACGGGGATGGTGCAGACGCCGGCGGATTACAGCGACCTCGGCATGCTGCTGATCACCCAACTCGTCATCAGCCTGGCCCTCCCCTTCGCGGCGATTCTGTTCGCCAAGATGACCCGCTTCCAGAGCGCCTGAAATGCCGCGGCCCATGCAGATCCGCTGCTGCGACAGCGACATCGCAAGGGGCTAAAGGCCGGATCAACGAGCCCGCAGTGTTCAAGCGGTCAGTCCTACCTATCGGTTCACTGTTCGTTGACAGCGTGAATCTGTGACCCTATAGTTGGACTTGCGTTTGGCTATCTCTTGTGGTCCCCCGAAAGGGAAGCTCAAGTGGCCGTTGTCAAGGTGAAATCGCATTACCGCGTCACGCTTCCTGCTCAGCTACTCGCGAAAGCCGGCGTAGCTGTAGGCGATCTACTTGACGCAAAAGTCGAAGGAAAGAAAATTATGTTGGTTCCGAAGCGTGCCATTGACCGCGAATTGACGTTGGCGCTTGACGAGGTCAAGCGCGGACGCGTCAAAGGTCCTTTCTCCACCGCTCAGGCAACGATCCGTGCCCTGCGCCGTCGGACCGCATGACGGCGTCCTTCACGCTTCGTTTTCGCAAACAGTATCAGAAGCTTTCTAAGCACCGGCAAGCGAAGTTCGACAAGCAGTTAGCCTTCCTCCTCTCCAATCTTCGACATCCCTCGCTACGGGCCAAGAAGTACGATGAGGCACAGGATATATGGCAAGCGCGGGTGGATGACGACTACCGGTTTTACTTCAAGATCCAAGGCGACTTGTACATTCTGCTCTCCATCATTCCTCATCCCAAATAGTCGGTAGTTGCTTAAAGATGGGATGGTTGTGACGATTTCTGATCGTCTTGGCCAAGGCGTCTCGATCTATTAGACGAGCGCCGACGGACAGGGTATGATCGCACCTCACTGTTCACCTTTTATGGAGGAACTTATGGAGAATGGAAGATCTAGCCGGCAGTTCTCTCGCCGTGCAGTCTGTGGGTTCGCCGGCGTTCTGGCGCTATCATTCGGATTCATGGCAAGTGTGGCGATGGCCGAGGACTTGCCTCGCGAGGCCGTGCTCCCCTTGGCGATGGCGAACAAAGCGGTCGCGGCGGCGTTGGACAAATGCACCAAGGACGGCTATCGCGTCAGCGTGGCGGTGGCGGACCGGGCGGGCGTGTTGCGGGCGTTCTCGCGCGGAGACGGAGCCGGGTCCCACACGGTCGAGAGCAGCAGCAAGAAGGCCTACACGGCGGCCAGCCTGCGCGGCTCGACCGGAGATCTGGCGGAGATGCTGGGCCGCATGCCGGCTGTCCAGGGCCTCCGGGACATGAACGACAAGATCCTCATCCTGGGCGGAGGGTTGCCGATCGAGATCGGCGGCGAGGTTGTGGGGGGCATCGGAGTCGGCGGCGCGCCGGGCGGCCATCTGGATGCGGCTTGCGCGCAAGCCGGCTTGGACAGCATCGGTGCGGCGCACAAGCTTCCCGCACAGAAATAAGCGCACACATGACCAGTCGGCCGGCTCAACTTCCTCGGTAGGTACTCCAGGAGCCTGTCCGACATTGACCTTTCTACTACGGCGAACGATCTGCGGCCATTTGCATCGTTCTCGGCCCGAAAACATCCTCAATGTATTCCAGTGAATACACCTCCGGTGTTTTCGGTCCTGCGGCCTTGCATCTGACCGCACCTCCTTCGCCTCGTAACGAACGGCAACGTCAGACAGGCTCCTAGCCGAACGGACTCAACAGCAGCGGGATATGGTAGTGCTGGGCCGGATTGCGGACAGTGAACACAACAGAGATGTCCGGGTAGAAGGGTTCAACCCGCTGGATTTGAAAGTAGGTCGCGGTGTCGAACGTGAGCCGGTAGGTACCCGCTTGCAGCCGCTGATGTGAGGGCATCACGTCGGCGCTGCGGCCGTCGGCATCCGTCCGGCTGCGGCTCAGCAGTTTCCAACTTCCAGCCAGCCCTTGTACTTCCAGAATCACCGGTATTCCCTGAGCCGGCCGGCCCTTCACAAGATCAAGCACGTGAAGCGTGAGGGCGCCCATCAGGATTCGCAGGCACTGGAACGCTGATTCCGCGCGGAAGCGATGACGGGACGACGGCTCATGTCAGAAGCGTCTTGACGGGAACGGCCGCATCCTGGAGCTGCGACTCCTTGCCGCTCAGGTCCGTGCCGCCTCGAATCAGCCGCTGTAGCGGCTGGAAATCTTTGGCCGCGGCATTGACGGCGAAGTAGGCGCGCAGGCGGTGTTCCTTCAGATATAAGAGCGTGAACGGCGGCTTGTCGAGGCTCCCGCGGATCAGCACCTGGTCGTGCTCGGTTTCGTCTCCCGCGAACTCCAGATGGAGATCGAAGATGTCGGACCAGACGTAGGTCAGGAGGTCGTAGCGGTTCCGGGCGCCGGCCATGTTCTGGGCGGCAAGTTGGCCGCAATATTCCGCATGGCCCCAGTGTTCGACGCGCCGCCGCTTGCCGAAGAGCGGGTCCGGATAATTGGCCACGTCGCCCCCGGCGTAAATATCCGGGTGCGAGGTCTCAAGATACTCGTTTACGACGACGCCGTTCTCGACTTGCAGCTCTGCCTGCTGGACCAATTCCACATTCGGCACGATGCCCACGCCGATGCAGACGAAATTACAGGCCAGCGAGGTTCCGGATTTGAGGTCCACCGCGAACGCCTGATTGTGGCGGTGGATCTGGGAGACCGACTCGTTGGTCCGGAACGTCACCCCGCGGTCCGTGCAATAGCGCTCGACGAAACGGGCCAGGGTGGCATCGGCAAAGCGGGCCCAGATGCGCGGCTGGGATTCAATCACCGTGACCTGTACGCCCCGTTGCGTGAGCGAGGCGGCGAGTTCCAATCCGATGAAGCCGGCTCCGACCACCACGGCCTTCGCCCCGGCCTTGGCCTCCGCGGCGATGGCCGCCGAATCGTCGATCGTGCGGAGATAGTGTACGCCCGGGAGATCGGCGCCGGGAATTTTGAGCCGAACCGGTCGGCCACCGGTCGCGAGCAAGGCCTTCTCGAACCGGATCTGGCGCCCGTCACTCAATGAGACGGTCTTGTCAGGCTGATTCAGCCGTTCGACGGACACGCCCAGGATTAGATCAATGTTCTGCTCGCGGAAATAGGGCTCTGGATCGTACAGCAGCTTGTCGGCTGGCGTTTCGCCTCGGAGAAAGTCTTTGGAGAGCGGCGGCCGGTCGTACGGCGGATGCCGTTCCTCGCTCACCAGCGTGATCGAGGCGCCGGGATCAAGCTGCCGCAACTGTTTGGCGGCTTGGCTGGAGACCAACCCGCCGCCAATGAGGAGATAGCGCGTTGCATGCATGGATCTTCTCCGTGATCGAAAGTGGGCTCGAAAGAACCTCAGCATACCCTACTCCGAAAGGATTATCCTAGGGGCTATGAGTGACCTCGTGATGGCGATCGATTCCGGGCCGCGGCGGCGCGACGGAACCGTTGGGTCCGACAGACAATGGATGATTGGACACCAGACCCGTCCACACATCTTGCAAGCACTCTCCGGAGGGGACGACCAATGGATCAGGACAACACATCACGCGGGGATGATTCGATCATGAAACTGGATCGAAGGCAGGTCTTGAAAGGCATGGGGCTGCTCGGGTCCGCCCTCGCGGCAGGAAACGTTACCGAGATGACCCGAGTGTTCGCCGGAATGGAGAAGGGCGAAGGCGGCAAGGCGACCGGCGGCCTGCCGCATCGGCCGTTGGGGCGCACCGGGGTGCAGGTGCCGATCCTCGTGCTGGGCGGCGGGCACCTCATCAAGCAGAGCGACGAGGAAGGGACGAAGATCGTGCATGAGGCGATCGAGGCCGGCCTGACCTTTTTCGACAATGCCTGGGACTATTACAACAACCGCAGCGAAGAGGTGATGGGAAAGGCTTTGCAGGGCAAACGCCAGCGCGTCTTTCTCATGACCAAGATGTGCACGCACGGCCGGGGAAAGGACATCGGCCTGTTGCACCTTGAGCAATCCTTGCGCCGGCTCAGAACCGATTATCTGGATCTCTGGCAGATTCACGAAGTTGGGTGCCAGGACGATCCCGATCTGATCTTTCGTCCCGGCGGAGCGGCGGAAGCCTTGCTCCAGGCGAAACAGCAGGGCAAGGTCCGGTTCATCGGCTTCACAGGGCACAAGGATCCGGCCGTGCATCTGAACATCCTCAAGCATGATTTTCCATTCGACACCTGCCAACTCCCGCTCAATGTGTTCGACGCTTCCTATCAGAGCTTTGAACGACTGGTCCTTCCGGAGCTGACCCGCCGCGGCATTGCGCCCTTGGGGATGAAGTCGCTTTGCGGAAAGGGCGAGCCGATCAAGCAGGGTGTCGTGACGGTGGAGGAAGCGATCCGCTATGTGCTCTCGCTGCCGATCGTGTCGCTGGTCAGCGGAATCGATTCCCGGGAGGTGTTGCGCCAGAACCTGGCCATTGCCCGGCGTTTCGTCCCGATGACCGAGCAGGAGATGGAGGCACTCCGGAGACGGGTGGCGGGCGCCGCCGCAGACGGGCGATTTGAGAACTATAAGACGGACCGGCTCTGGTCCTGCGATCGGCCGGAAGTGGAGCAGCGATTCGGCCCGCTGGAGCGGATGTAGCCCGATGGACAGCGGAGAGAAGCGCCTTGGCTACGGAACGGGGCCAAAAGGTGTCGGGCTGGTATCTCCTTGACCCGTGCAGTATCATGAGTATCTAAAAGGAAACGTTCTTTGTGAAATGTGAAGCGTAGAGCGTCATGGATTGAAAGCCAGAATGAGGGCCAACGCCTGGGAAGCACGCTTCACGAATGACGTGTGACGGTTGACGTTTAACAAAGGAGGGGGCGACCGGTTTCGACGGGGACACTGACGCCACTGACGCATGCCGAGCTCCTGGAGACTCGTTAAACCTCGAGGAACATACACAACTGCCAACCAAGAACTGGCACTCGCAGCTTAAGCTGTGACGTTCTCTCATCTCTTGCCTGCGGGGGTGAGGGGGCGCGATGTGGCAGGCTGGCCCGACTCCGGTGCTCAGCGGGGAAGGGCGAGACCTTTCTGAGCTAGCGGCCGTTCTTAGCCCGTCGGCGGACATGAACGGTGGCGAATCCAAATCGCCGACTACGCATGGAGGGTCGGTGCGCTGACGGTCTTCGGACGCGAGTTCAACTCTCGCCGCCTCCACCATCCCTCGCTTGACGTGTACCGCGGGCACTTCAGGCGAAGCCTTCTTCATTGACGCCCGCGGATAAACACCTCCAGCGATTCTTCCTTCGGTTCGTGTGATCCGGCGGCTCATCGGGCGAAGCTCCTCTATGCCAAGCTTGGCTTGAACCGCCGGCTCTTTTTCGATTTATCGAGATTGACGCCGGCGGAGAAGCGCCTTATACGTGTTTCCTTCCTTTGCTTTCATAGACCGCTGGAGAAACACCGCAATGGCTGTCCTGCCGGTTCCCTTATACTCAACCTTCGAAAGAGGCCCGCGACAGCGTCCGCGAAGGAGGGCCTAATTCGCGCTTCCGCTGGCCAGCCATAGGTCGCCGCTCCACATGGATCCGACGGAACTTCAAGAGGAACAGTACCGGATAGATCGGGTCCGACGGGTCGCGGATGTGACCCTCTATCTGTTGGACAGGACACCCCTGAGCCGTTCCGACTCGCTGGATGTCATCGAACATGCGCGGAGGGAGATCCTGCGTCTCTGTCCGGGCAAAGAAGAGGTCTTCGACCTGGTGCTGCGGCCCCGATTCCTTCGCGCCGTGAACGAGCGCGCGTTACGCGAGTGGGGCCTGAAGGACTCCGTCAACTGACAGCCGCCATCGCTTCAGCCCACATTATTCATGACGGTTCGTGACGAAACCGCGTGTTGACGGTTGCAGTAGAAGCGGTCATGAATAATGTGGGTTAGCCCCGAAGGCGCCGGAGCGAGGCGTTGACGGCGTCCAGATCGAACGTCTCCGGATCAAAGCTGCCGCCGACCCAGGTCAACATCGCCTCGTGCTCGGTGTGGGCGGGATTCATGATCGCTTCGAGAAAGTCCTGATATCCCCACAGGCCGCCGCAATCCTCGGGCGGGCATGCCCGCTCGCCTGCCAGACAAACAGGGTAGGAGGCTCCGGGCTCCGGCTGAAACGTCTTTTCGACGACGATGTCGTGCTCCCAGCTATCCCCGAAGTCATATTCATATTCGAACTTCTGCATTGCGCGCGCCACCTTGTTCAGACGAGCGCGCCGGTCGCTCTGGAAGTTCAGGAACCCATCCGGGTCCGGCTCGGCGTAGTCCACTCCTCCGATACTGAACTTGTGCAGGTGTGAATTGGTCCATCCCATCACGACCTGTAACACGCGGTGCAGCTTCGCCAAGGTGATATCGCCGGGCACCTGCACGCGGCGCCAAATCGGAGGCTTGATCTCCCGCAAGGAGACCTTGAGCTGGTACACGGACGCGCCGATCTTATCCTTTTTATCCTTGCCCTGTTTCATGCCAGCCTCGTTGCGAGGAACCGCCGTGTGGAGTGACTTCCGGCCTCTTTTCCTAGTCGCAGAGATGTCATCTACATAATAGGGTTCCCGGTAGGTTTCTCTCGTTATTCGGTGAACTCACACTTCGTCGGCCGACACGGCGACGGCAAACGGGATGCCAAGCGTCTCGAAGTGGCGCTGGCCGCACCGCACCTTATCCGTCTCGACCGTGCGAAGCTTGAGAAAATCACGCGTGCCCTTCGTCTCGCGGACGAGGTACAGCGTGTGGCCATCGCGTTTGACGATGGCCCAGTCCGGGTTGTACTCCCCCACGGGGGTATCGACCTTGAACCAGGAGGGGAGCTTCACGAAGAGCTTGATGTCCTCGCGCTGGTCGAGTTTCCGGGCGAACTCGCGCTCTACCTCCGAGTCGTAGACCACGTACTCGTAGACAGATTTATTCACCTGGAGTGCGTTCAGGTAGTTGATGAGTTCCTCGTTCTGAAAGAGCAGCATCTCCCATTCGGCGTCGGCACCGGTACCGGGCAGCCGCTCGTACTTGATGCCGTCCACGAGCAAGCGATGTAGTTCATGCTTGAGGATCGCCGCCACCTGATCGAGGAAGCGCTGCGGGTCTTGGAACACGTCCGCAAGCCGGCCGGAGTCCCTGAGGATGCGCACGAGCGTTGAGCGGGTCAGTTCAGTCTCGTTCTGGAGGTAGGCGAGGATGTCCGGCAGAGGGCGCACACCGTACACAGGCCGCTCCTCGGCGACGCTCACGGCGGTCGTGACCACCCCACCCTTCACGACCTGGACTTGCCCTGCGGCGACGTGGATCTTCGGCGCTTCGATCTTCTCCATGCGTTTGATAGCTTCCACCGCGCGCGCCACGAGCGCATCGGTCTCGAACTCCACGCGGTAGGTGGTCTTCGGCTTGATCCGATCCCAGAGTGCCTGGAACTCCGGGCTGAGGGTGATCTCCTTCTTGAGCCGGTTCGTTCCTTCGTCCCGGTCCCGGCGGATGTGCCGCTCGATCTGGTATGCGGCGAGCAGGTCAACCACGGCCGGCGCCAGGTCGCGGTGCGCCTCGGGCAGATTAAGCTTAAAGTCCTTCCGTTTGGGGTCAAACGCGGACTGAATACGCCCGTCAGCATCAAGCATCTTCTGCTGGACCAACGATGCGCGGACCGCCTCCGCCGCATCCCGGCCGATCGGTTGCTCCACGCCATCCACGATCCGGGTCAGCTTCACGAACGCCGTGAATGGCACCTTGCCGAAGGTCACGCCGCAGTCTTCCTCGTACTCGGTCTGCAACGCGCGGGCGAAGTCCTCGTAGCTTTCGTTCGCCATGACATAGAGCTTGTTCACCGATTCATCAAAGACACGCACGCCGGTCTGGTCCACCGGAAGACGCAGGCCGCGGCCGATCTCCTGCCGCTTCTTCACCACGCTCCGGGTCTCGTTGAGCGTGCAGATTTGGAAGACGTTGGGGTTGTCCCAGCCCTCGCGCAGCGCGGAGTGGCTGAAGATGAACCGGAGTGGCTCGTCCAGTGAGAGCAAGCGCTCCTTGTCTTTCATAATGAGGTTGTAGACCTCGTCGTCGGCCTGAGTATCGCCTCGCGTATCCTTGAGCACTCCCTTCCTGTCCTGGGCAAAATAGCCGTTGTGCAGGCGGTCAACCGGTTCCTTCAGCCACTCCAAACTCTGGTAGCGCTCATCCTTCGCGAACTCCGACAGCGCCGCCTCGAACGCCTCGGCAAACTTTCCCTTCGTCGGCTTCCCGTCGCCGCCGTAGTCACGGTAGTTGGCGACGCGGTCGATGAAGAAGAGCGACAGGACCTTGAGGCCCCGCGCGCGTACGAGAAGCTCCTTCTCCAGGTGCTTCTTGACGGTGTGCTTGATTTGGACCCGCCAGACGTCCTCGCGCAGGCCGCCGATCTGCTCGCCAAGCCGCAACGTGCGGCCGTTTGAGAAGCGCAGGTACTCGTTGCCAGGTTCAGCGTTGATCTCAGCCACCTCAAAGCTGTCACGATAGGTCGCACGCTCATTGGAGACCGTGAAGAGATCGGCCCCCTGCTTGACCGTGACTGCCTTCTCCTTGGGGCCATCCGAAGTCTGGGCGTGGATGCGGAGCTTCGCCTTGATCCCCTTCTTGTAGTCAATCTGCTCGACCCGCACGAAGGCCTCGTTAGTCGCACCATCGGCTCTGGCACTCGCGACCACGATCTGCTTGACCAGCTTCAGCTCGAACGCTCGCACCGGATCGAGGCGGTAGACCAGGTTGTAGGGGTTCCGGTGCGTAGCTGAGTAGCGTAGCGTGCAGAGCGGGTTGAGCGTCTTGATCGCTTCCTGCGCCTTCTCGGTCGCATCCACGCTTTGGGGCTCGTCAATGATAACGATGGGCCGAGCCGCCTGCACAAACTCGATCGGCTGGCGCCCCGAGAGCTTGTCGCTTTCCTTGTAGATGACGTTGCTCTTTTGCTCTTCTTCCGTGCCGGTGAAATTCTTGCGGAAGGCGTCGATATTGATGACCAGAATCTGCAGGGTGTTGCTGGTCGCGAACTGCCGCAACCGGTTCACCTTCTTCGCGTCGTAGACGAAGTGCTCAAAGGGCAGATTGTTGTAGAGCGCGCGGAAGTGCTCGGCGGTGATCGCAATGTTCTTCAGGACGCCCTCGCGGATGGCCACGCTCGGCACCACGATGATGAACTTCTGAAAACCGTAGCGCCGCGACAACTCGAAGACAGTCCGGAGATACACATAGGTCTTGCCCGTGCCGGTCTCCATCTCGACCGAGAAGTGGGGGCAGCGGCGCGCGAGGTTGGCAGGGGCGTCGAACAGCTCCCATGCCTCGGGCGCGGCATCGGGATCACTCACCTCGATATCGTTGCGGGTCTGGATCGCGCGCAGGTTCCGGCGCAGCTTGTCCTCCGCAAGGAGCAGGCGGTTGCCCGCGCCCAGCTCCGTACGTTCTTGCCCGGCATAGAGTCCTTCCATTGTGCCCAGGTTGATGACGGCATATTCCGGCGCCCCTTGAGGCTGGCCGTCGAAGAGGTCGGTGACAGCCGCGACAGCGTCAAGTTGGAATTGCTGGTTCGCGTCGAATTGAAGCTTCACGGCCTAGCCTAATTGGGATATCTTCCAAATGGACGTAGCCTGGTTTGCCATCCAGCGCTGCCGCGCAGCGAGCCGTTCCACGTTCCACTCGGTATTTTCGAGGGCAATCTTCTTTGTAATTTCCAGAGGGCTTTGGCGATAGGCTTGCTGTTTGCTGTCGAATCCCGCATTACCCAGGTCACGGTTTTGCCCTGCCTCCATGATCGTCAGATTACCGAGACGGTACACCGATTCCAATGCCTGCTCGTCTGTGAACTCCGGCCAATTCCCATCAGGATTTTCCTGAAGAACGTGTTCCAACGTGTATTGCGGGCTGTCGATGTCATATTCCTGCCCTGTGAGGTACCGCTCCAGGCTGAAGAGTATGTATCGAGCCACGTGGCGATTCCGCGATGAAGTCGTGGGCAACACCTTTTCTGCAAACGCCTGGCGAAAGGACTGATCGGGGACATAAATGGGAGCGAGTGACCGTATGGCATCTGCCGGAGAAAGGATGTCCTTCGAGGCAATCCGAAGGGCGACTGAATTGTAGACCCGTTCCTGTTCATTGGTGGCCAGGCTTCCGATGACGTTGTATCTGAACGCAATGACACTGCAGGTCTTCAAAAAAGCTGTGAAGCCTTGCAGATCGAAAGCGCGGCGCGCGGCAATCAAGGCAGGCCAAGGCTGGCGGACGCTGAACATGCGTAACTCGCGCACATATGACCTCTGGTCGTCGGACCACAATGCATCTTCCGGATTGGACAAAGCCACGTACGTGTCGATGTCCTCTTCCATATCGCGAATCAGCTCAAAGACTCGCGCCTTGGTTGGAGTCTCGGCTCGGATGGTCTTGAACAAATCTGCCTCGCGGACAAACTTTCGTCGGCTATTCCAGTGCACACGCAGGAAATCGGGGAAGCTTTCCCCCCCGAGTCGTCCGACCATAGCCTCCCAGCGGCGCTCCAAAGTCTCAATCTCACCGGTGTGCGTGCTGTCGCGGTGAACCACCGAAAATAGGTAATTTTTGAGGAGGTCTGTAGGCGACAATCGTACACCGCGTGCGTTGAGCGTTTCGAAGACCTTAAACGCGTTCAGTTCGTCGGTCACCGTAATCACGGTGAAAAAGAGTCTGTCTGACACTTCATCGATAAACTTCGCGAGGCTAGCTCCGCTCCGCTCTTTTCCATAGGTGTCGCGGACCTGTTTGTAGAACCATTCGAAGGACTTGCGCAGTGCGTGTTCCGATGCCCGCAGGCGGCGTTGCGGCAATTTTTGAAGGGGGACGAGGTAGTCCTTGTAATAGCCGTCGTTGTTCCGATTTAAGGTCAACTTATTTTGTGGAACCAGGGTGACGGGATCGAGGAATCCGATATAGGAACTACGTAGCTGTTCGATCCGCCTGCGGTTGTTGTCGGCTTCCACGTTGGAGTCCACGAGGTCCTGTATCGCTCTCAGAACGGCAAGGACCATCAGGCTCAGTGTCGTCATACGTTGCTGGCCGTCAATCACGTCAAAAACCTTATTGTCGCGAGTTTGAAGGACCAGGTACCCCATGTAGTGCGCCGGCTCGCCGCCCTGGAGCGTGCCTTGGATGTCTTGCCACAAATCATCCCACTCGTCCTGGGTCCAGCTATAGTCCCGCTGGAACCGAGGGACTCGAAAGGACAGTCCGTTACCCATGAGTTGTCGAAATGTCTGATTGGACGTATTGAAGTGGATGGCGGACATGGAGGAACTCCTTGTCGGGTCACACTGTCTTAAAGTTCGTCACGCCCTTGGTCTTGAAGATCTGCACGGCATTGGCCTTGAGCTGGTCGTTGCCGGCAAAGCCTTCGTCGAGGCAGACCACGCGTTCGGGCTTCTTGCCGGCCATGGCGCGGATCAGTTCCAGGGTCAGCTCGCGCTCCAGGCAGATCAGCATGGCGCCATCGGCCACGCTGTGCACCGGCTGGCCTTCCAGCATGAGGGTCTGGATAGGCGTGGTGAGCGGAAAGCCGCTCTTGAGCAGGAGTTCAAAGAGAAGGTCCTGCTCGGTGCGGTCGTCGCGGATGTGGCGGATGTGCAGTTCGAGCTGCTTGGCCAGTGATTCGGCATCCTTGGGCGCTTCGGCGTCCCAGGGCGTGAAGTTCGATTCGACCAGTTTGAAGACGCGGAAGCCGCGGTCCTTTTTTGCTCCCTCGCCCTCCGGGAGAGGGTTGGGGTGAGAGGGGTGAGGCAACGCCAACTGCGGCGACGCCTGCGCCTCCTCGTCGTTCAGCTTCTTGATGACCCGACGAATGCGCTCCTTGCAAATGTCGGCGATGGTCTTCAGAGATGTTTCCGGCTTTGATAGAGGCTCGGGGAGCTGAACGAGCACGAACCGTCGATTTCCGCCATCCTCTTTGTTCTGAGCCAGAATCGCGTGTCCGGTGGAACCGCTTCCAGCGAAAAAGTCGAGTACGATGTCAGCTTCTTGAGGACGCGTGGCAATTTGCAGCATCTTTCGAATCAAACCCGTCGGCTTCACCGTGTCGAGGACATTGTCCGTTTGCTCGAAGGCCACACACTCCATTAACTGCTTCTTCGCGTCCTGCGTATGGCCGACCTCTGAATATGGCCACAATGTTTGTGGGACACGACCTTGCTTTACTTCTGAGAGAAAGCGTTTGAGTCTCGGTGTGCCATTCCCATCCTTGCCCCACCAGATCCGACCATCCTTATCCAGTGCAAGAAACTTGTCTCTTGATATGACCCAGTATCTACCCTGCGGCGGCCCTTCGACCATTCGGCCAGATGGGCAGGTGACCGGGTAAATACCTTCGCTGTAATAGTTTCGCGCCGAGAGATCGCCGGATGTCCAAGGTCCTCTTGGGTCGTTGTCTGGATTGTCATAGCGCGCCTCCATTTCGTCTGTGCGCGGCAAAAGCTCGGGCCGCCACGTCTCCGCTTGACGCGCATAGAGCACAATGTAATCATGATCTTCCGAGAAATGCCTAGCCGAGTTCTTGGGCGAAAAGACCTTCTGCCAGATGATATTGGCCACGAAGTTCTCCTCGCCGAACACCTCATTCATCAGCGCCCGCAGGTTGTGGACCTCATTGTCATCACAAGAGACAAAGATCACCCCATCCTCCCGCAACAGATTCCTCGCCAGATAGAGCCGCGGATACAGCATGTTGAGCCACTTCGAATGGAACCGGCCGTCGGCTTCGGTGTTCGTGCCGAATTTCTTCCCCTCCGCATCCACCTGGCCTGTGTATGCCAGGTAGGTTTGCAGGCTCTCCGCGTAGTTGTCGGGATAAATGAAGTCGTTGCCGGTGTTGTAGGGCGGATCGATATAGATCATCTTGACCTTGCCCAGGTAGGACTTCTGCAGGAGCTTGAGCACCTCCAGGTTGTCGCCCTCGATGATGAGGTTCTCGGTCGTGTCGAAGTCGACGCTCTCGTCCTGGCAGGGACGCAGCGTGCCGAGACTTGGCATCTGGATGGTTTTGAAACACTCGGCCTTACCCGGCCAAGTCATGCCGTAGCGTTCCTTGCCGACATCCACCGCTTCGCCGAGGGCGAGCTTCAACCGCTCGAAGTCGAGCTTGCCGCCTTCCGTGCGAATCTCCGGAAACAGGCGGAGCAGCTCCTGCCGCTTGTCCTCGGCGATATCGTGGGAGCGGAGGTCGAGCTTGTCGGGTTGGTCGTTTGTCATGGTGGTCCCTCGCTTGATACGTGCCGTGGCGCCGGATTCATGCCATCTCCCACAGCAGCCGGATCGGCACGGCGTAAAACCCCTCGCCGAAGCCCGCGCTCGCCTCGCCGTCGTACAGCACCACGCCCGACGCGAAGCGTGTGCGGGCCGCCTCCCGGAGCTTTCGAAGGCCTCGGAAGTCCGCCTCCGTGACGGTAGCCGCCGCTTTCACTTCGACCCCGGCCACTTCGTGGGCGCCGCGCTCCAGGACCATGTCGACCTCGGCGCCGTCTTTGTCCCGGAAATGATGAAAGGTGATGGGCGTCTCGTGCCAGCTCGCCTGCCGCCGCAGTTCCTGGAACACGAAGGTTTCCAACAGTTGACCGAGCATGGAACGGTCTTGTGCCAGCGTAGACGCGTCGAGCCCCAGGAGCGCACAGGCGACTCCCGTATCTCCGAGATGGAGCTTCGGTGTTTTGATCAGCCGGCTCAGCCGGTTACTATGCCACGGCGGGAGCGGCTCCAGTAGGAATACACGTTCGAGCAGTGTGACATAGTCCCGGATCGTCGGCCGGCTCAACTGGAACGGGCTCGCCAGGTCGCTGAAGTTGAGAAGCCGCGCCGTCTGCCCTGCCGCCAGGGCGAGCAGGCGTGGCAGCGTGTCGAGCGCGCCGATCCGCGCGAGGTCCCGTACATCACGTTGGACGATGGTCTCGATGTAGTCACGATACCAGGCGGTGCGACGGCGCGGTGCGGGCCGAGCCAGAGCGGCCGGGTAGCCACCAGCGGCGAGTCGTTCGATCAAGCCGGCCCCAAGACGCTCGTAGGTTCTCGTCTTGAACTTTCCGGTGAAGAGTCGGTCGAGAAAAGGGGCGGGACGGGCGACGAGTTCGCTCTGCGCCAGCGGGTGGAGCCGCAGGATCTCCATGCGTCCGGCGAGGGAATCGGCGAGCCTGGGAACCAGCAGCACGTTGGCCGATCCGGTCAGGATGAAGCGCCCCGGCGTGCGACGGCGATCTACGGCGGTCTTGATGGCGGTAAAGAGCTGCGGCGCACGTTGGATCTCGTCGAGGATGGCTCGCTCCGGCAGATCGCCGACGAAACCGACCGGATCGGCCTGCGCCGACGTCAAGACGACGTGATCGTCAAAGCTGAAGTAGCTGTACCCTCGGGCCTCGCCGACCTTTTGCGCCAGCGTGGTCTTCCCGGATTGGCGCGGCCCGTGGATCAGGACGACGGGCGTGTCCGCCAGCGCTTCGGTGAGAGAGGACTCGGCAAAGCGGGGGTAGCACGCAGCCGCCGTCATGGCGGCCAATTGTAACGTTATGTGTCGGCTAAGTGCAAGGTTATGGGTCGGCCAATTGAAACCATTGAGCCCGGCCAGTTGAAAGCATAAGGTGAGGAGGGAACCGCCAGACGTAAGCGCCTGAAACTCGACTCGGAAGCGCTCGGAAGTCTCCGGCTTCCGAGTTCGCCAGGCTCTTGAAACAGTACGTCGAGGGTCTGAGTGGCGAGCCCGCCCCCTGCACAGGAGGTCAAGCCCGTGTGCAGGCTGGTCGCAGCAGCGAGTGCGCGGTTGCGGTGGGAGCGTTCATGGATAATGCGTTCTACGGCCACACCTCTTCCGCCGCCAGTCCCTTCTTATACGTCGAATAGAGGTAGACGGGGATCTTGAGATCGCCGAGTATCTGCGTGATCAGCGGCTGCACCTCCTCCCACGTGAGGCCGCCGACGCCGGTGGCCACCCTCGTGATGGCCAAGCTCTTGATCCCCTGTTCCTGCGCTTCCTTCTTCAGCGCCTGTAGCGCGTGGTTGACGTTCGGCAGGGTCGCCTTGCCGGGACGGCTTTGGTGATCGGGCGGAGGCTCCTGCGTGAGGAGGTTGATGATGACCGGGGCGTTGGGGCCTTTCCAGGACCAGACCGTGCCGGGCTTGGGATTGACGGTCTGACAGTAGTGGCGAAAATCTTTGTACATGCCCGGCCACTGTTCTCTGAGCTGGAGCGCCAGGCCCTGCTTGAAATCATCGTGGGGGGCGACGCCGTGCGCGATGGCTCCCGCTTTCGACAACAGAATGTCTCCGGTCACGTCCTTGATCATGGGGAAATGCTCCACTTCTTTCAGGGTTAACATTCTCTAAGCTGCGGGTGGCTCACAGCACTTCGTTCCAGGAGGGGCTGGCGGCGAATGCGGCGTTGATGAGGCCCACGTGGGAATAGGCCTGCGGAAAGTTGCCGCATTGGGTCTGAGTGGAGGGAATGAAATGCTCCGAGAACAGGCCCAACCGGTTCGAGCCAGCCATCACGTCTGACAGCACCTGGCGTGCCTGCGCGATCCGGCCGAGCCGGGCGAGGGCATGGGCCACCCAGAACGAACAAATCACGAACCCGCCGTCGGGCGTCCCAAAGTCGTCCTCGCGGACATACCGGTAGAAAAAGCCTGTGTCCTTTCCCTCCAGGCGGAGCGAGAGTTCGCGGACAATCTGCAAGGTCGTCGCTTCGCAGAGGGGCACATTGGGATAGCCGAAGATCGGCAGTTGGGCCAAAGCTGCATCGAAACTGTCGTCCGCCGGCCCGTTGCGGACCACCCCCTCTTTCACGGCCCGCAGCAGCGCTTCCGCAGCGCGGACGCGGGAGGCGGCCAGGTCCAGCGCAAACGAGCCCAGATAGCCGGCGCGCTTGATCCGCTCCAGCCGTTCCAGCCCGGCCCAGCACATCAGGTTCGTGAAAGAATGTTCCTGCCAGCCGCCGCGAATCTCCCAGAGTCCCGCGTCCGGCTGGCCGATGCTCCGGATGCAGAGCTGCGCCAGATGCGCCAGCAGGGCTTCCAGGTTTTTGGTGCGCAGGTCGATGAACCGCTCATCGAAGAAGATCGGCGCGAACGTCAGGATCATTTCGCCGTAGGCATCGTTTTGCACCTGCTCGGCCGCCTGGTTGCAGCTCCGCACGGGCGTGCTGCCCTGGTAGCCTTTCCAGTTCGTATGCTCGGTTTCCGGGAGCGGCAGGCTCTGGCCGAGGCTGTAGACGGGGCGCAAACGGTCGCGCGACTCTTCATGCGCGTGGGCGATGTTGAGGAGGAATTGCAGAAACGCCTCCATCTCCTCGAAATGCCCCAAGTTGTGAAAGGCCGTGAGCGAGTAATAGGCGTCCCGAAGCCAACAGAACCGGTAATCCCAGTTACGGGCGCCGCCCACCTGCTCCGGGAGGCTCGTGGTGAGGGCCGCGAGAATCGCTCCCGTGTCTTCATAGCAATGGAGTTTGAGGATGAGCGCCGACCGGATCACCTCCTGTTGAAACAACAACGGCACGGAACAGTTCTTGACCCACGTGCGCCAGTACCGGGTCGTCTGCTCCAGAAATTCGTGGCTCACCTTGACCAGGTCGTCTTCGATCCCCAACCCCCAGGTGAGGCCGAAGTAGAGTGTTCGCGTCAGGGCTACCGGCGTTTCCTCGCTCAGGTAGGTCAGGGGCATGTTGGTGAGCAGGCGCAGGGGCTCGCCCCGGATCTCGTAGCGGATGTGGCTGCTGCCGCGGACCGGTTGCGCGGGCGTCTTGTCCCAGCCGGTCACCGGCCGGCAACTGACGACGACGGAGGGGGTGCCGGAGATCGCCTCCACGACGCGAAACAGGGCCGACGGGCGGTACATCCGCCCGTACTGCTCGAATCGCGGGCAGAAGTCCGTGATCTCGTAGGCGTCGCCGTTGCCGAGGGCGACGGTGGTCACCAGGATGTTGGTGTTGGGCAAATAGCGCTGCGACGTGCGGACCTGGTCCGACGGAGTCGGGCTCGTGATCGAGAAGTGCCCGCCTTCGGGATCGAGCAGCCGCCCGAACACCGGCGGGCTGTCGGGCCGCGGCAAACACATCCACTCGATCGAGCCCCGGTCGCTGACGAGCGCGGACATCTGGCAGTTGCCGATCAAGCCGTAGGGGTACATGGTCCGAAACAATATTTGATTTGCCTGCTGAAGTAAACTAAGGTTTTACAATGCGCCTGTCCCTCCGGTTCCTCCTGCCCCTCGCGATCGTCCTGGCCCTTCTTGCCTATGCCGTGATTCCCCTGGTCGATACCTTCGCGCTCAAGTGGTTCGTGCGCGATTTGGACATGCGGTCGAAACTGATCGCCAGCACCATGGAAGGCCCCGTGGCCGACATGCTCGCCGGCCAAGCGAGGGCCAAGCTGCTTGCGTATTTTCACCGCGTCATTCAGGACGAGCGGCTGTATGCGATCGGGCTCTGCGACCAGGCCGAGCGGCTCCTGTACAGGACGCAGACCTACCCCGACGCCATTCCCTGTACGGGTCCCAACAGCGTGGCGCCGGACCGCACCGCCGTGCTGCCGCTGACGACGGGCCCCGTCCATGTGGCCTCGCGGACGGTTCGCGTGGACAATAAATTCCTCGGGCATCTGATTCTCGTCCACGATATGAGCTGGGTCGAGCGCCGGAGCGCCGACACGAAGCGCTACATCTTCTATCTGTTCGTGGTGATGGGCGCGGTGATTTCGCTCGTGACCGTGTTGGTCGCCCATCTCAGTTGGCGCGGATGGGTCTCGGGCGTGCGGGACCTGTTGCAGGGAGGCAATCCCTTGGCGCCGTCCGACCAGGACCATGCTCCCGAGCTGCGGCCGGTGGCGAAGGACCTGCGCGCGTTGATTCAAGATCTGGAGGCCGATCGCCGCCTGCGCGATGAGAGCCGGATCAGTTGGACGCCGGCCGCCTTGCGCCGCATCCTGCACGATCAGTTGGCGGGGGACGAAGTGTTGATCGTGTCGAACCGCGAACCCTATATCCACAACTGGCGAGGGGACCGCATCGAGGTGCAGGTGCCGGCGAGCGGGTTGGTCACGGCCCTGGAGCCGGTCATGCGGGCCTGTTCCGGCACCTGGATCGCGCATGGCAGCGGATCGGCCGACCGCGACGCCGTCGACGTCCGGGATCACGTGCGGGTGCCTCCGGACCAGCCGTCTTACGACATCCGCCGGGTCTGGATGTCGCCGGAAGAAGAGATGGGCTATTACTATGGATTCGCCAACGAAGGCATCTGGCCCCTCTGCCATCTGGCCCATGTCCGGCCCGTGTTCCGCTCCTCCGATTGGAAGGCCTACGTCGAGGTCAATGCGCGGTTTGCCCAGGCGGTGCAGGAGGAGGCCAAGACGGACAATCCGGTCGTGTTGGTTCAGGATTACCATTTTGCCCTGCTCCCCAAGATGATTCGTGAACGGCTGCCCCATGCGACCATCATCACTTTCTGGCACATTCCCTGGCCCAACGCCGAGCTGTTCGGCATCTGCCCCTGGCGGGAAGACCTGCTGGACGGGCTTCTGGGCAGCAGCATCCTGGGATTCCATACCAGGGTCCACGGCAACAACTTTCTCGACAGCGTCGATCGGTATCTGGAAGCCCGCATCGATCGGGACAGCTCGACGATCTCCTACGGGAGCAAGTTGACGGCGGTGAATCCCTACCCCATCTCCATCGAATGGCCGAGCCGCTGGGTGGCCGGCCAGCCGCCTGTGGAGGCCTGCCGCCGGCAGATCCGCGAGCGTCACGACATCGAGCCTGAGCGGCTGATCGGGCTCGGCGTGGATCGATTGGACTATACGAAGGGCATCCTCGAACGGTTCATGGCCGTGGAGCGGCTGCTGGAATTGCAGCCCGAATGGATCGGCCGGTTCTCGTTCATCCAGGTGGCCGCGCCCAGCCGCTCCATCATCGATCAATATCAACAATTCGCCGCGCAGGTGCGCACCTTGGCCGACGCGATCAACAGGCGATTCGGACGCGAGGGCTACCAACCCATCTATCTGAACATCGAGCACCATGAGCCGCCGCACACGTTCGGGTACTACCGCGGGGCGGATTTCTGCATCGTGAGCAGCTTGCACGACGGCATGAATTTGGTGGCGAAGGAGTTCATCGCCGCGCGCGACGACGAGCAGGGCGTGTTGATCTTGAGCCAGTTCACCGGCGCGGCCCGCGAGTTGCCGGAAGCGCTGGTCGTGAATCCCTACAATATCGACCAGTGCGCGGCGGCGTTGCACTTAGCCTTGACGATGCCGCCGGCCGAGCAACGGACGCGCATGCGGAGCATGCGGGGCTTGATCCAGGAGTTCAATGTCTACCGGTGGGCCGGCCGCATGTTGATCGATGCGGCCCGCATCCGCCAGCGCCAGCGGGTCATGCGCAAGGTCACGCAGCCCGATCAGGCCTTGGGAAGGGAATCGCTTCGATGATCGATCTGTTTTCCGACAGCGGGCTGGCGCGGTTGGAGGCGCTCAGCCGGACCGAATCGCTCTATGCCTTCGATTTCGACGGCACCTTGGCGGAGATTGTCCGGGAACGGGACCGCGCCCAGGTGACGCCGCAGGTGCGTCGGGCGCTTCATGAACTCGGCCGGCTGGCCCCGACGGCGGTGGTCTCGGGCCGGGCGCTGGAGGACTTGGAGCCGAGGATCGAGGGAGCCGTCTCTTATCTCATCGGCAATCACGGGTTAGAGGGGACGCAGGAGGAAGCCGAAGTCCGGAATCAAGCCCAGGCGGTCTCACGGTCCTGGCGGGAACAGCTTGGAGGCTCTGCCGGCGCAAAGCTTCACGACGAGGGCATCACGCTTGAGGATAAGACCTACTCCCTCACCCTCCATTATCGGGGCACGCGAAACAGCACCCGCGCGAAGCGGAAGGCCAAGGAGGCGCTCTCGCGGTTGACGCCCGCGCCCCGCATCATCCTCGGAAAGGCCGTCGTGAACGCGGTCCCGGCCGGCTCTCCCCATAAGGGAGCGGCGATCCGCTCGCTCATGCGCCGCCTGAATGTGACGACGGCTCTCTATGTGGGAGACGATGTGACGGATGAGGATGTGTTTGCGCTTCCCGATGCCCGCATCGTGACGGTGCGCATTGGGCGGAAGAGGGGTTCGCGCGCGCAGTTCTACCTGACCGATCAGGGGCAGGTGGCGCGGCTGCTGGACTATCTGGTGAAGCTCCTTTCGATGCGGCCTCCCCCACACACGATCGGCGAGCCTCCGGGAATCATGACGGCCGGACGGCCGGCCGCGAGATGAATCCTCTCGTGCGTCCATATGACCTCTAAAAAGAGTCCTCGGATGTGCCTTGGCCGCATCGTCGCCGTCTGCCTTGCGATCATCGGCCTGCCATGGCTGGGTCACGCCGGCGACTTTGAAGGAGTGATCAGGATGCGCAGCACGACGATGGGGACGCCGGAGCAATACCTGCTCTATCTCAAGGGCGACCGGCTCCGGCTTGAAAACGACACCGATGCCGAGGACAAGGGGGTGCTCGTGTTCGACGCGAAGGCGCGACAGGGCTTCGGCGTCGAGCCGGACGACCAGTTGTACTATGTCTTTCCAATGGAAGAGCTGCCCGGCGACATGTCCAAGAAGCTGCTCGACGAAGTGCTGATCACCCGCACGGGGAAAACCAAGAAGGTGGCCGGCCGGGTCTGCGACCTCTATGTGGCGAAAGGAAAGGCCGACGGCATGTCCGAAGAAGTCTGTCTTGGCAACGGGCTCGGCAATCCGGCGTTGACTGGATTGATGACGGGTGATGCCAGGAGCCCGCTGGAGTTTCCCTCCTGGCTGCTGGATCTGGCCAAAGCCCGCGCCTTTCCCCTGCGGGTGATCGTCCGCTCCAAGGATGGGCAGGAGGAAAGCCGGCTGGAGGCGACGAAGGTCGAGCCGCGAGCGGTGGAAGACAGTCTGTTCACGCCGCCGTCCGGCTACAAGCGGATGGATAACGACACCCTGATGGGCGGGACGGGGCCTGGAGGGCCTCTACCGGCGATGCCGGGAACGGCCCCCAAATCGATCACTCCCGAACGAACCAAACCCTGAGAGGCAGACACCCAGCCCATGAATCTCAAGCCCTATCGCGTCAAACCAGGAACCCGGTTACAGCTCGATCGATGGGATCCGGGGGAGACCGGTACCTACAAGAAGAACGAGCGGGTCAAGGAAAAGGCCAAGGCGGAAACCGCGCGTCTGATCGACCGCATCAGCGCCTTGCAGGAGCGGCTCTACGCCAACGGAGACCGGGCCTTGCTGATCGTGCTGCAGGGCATGGATACCAGCGGGAAGGACAGCACGATCAAGCATGTGATGTCGGGCGTGAACCCGCAGGGCTGCAAAGTCGTCTCGTTCAAGACCCCGTCCGAGAAGGAGTTGAATCATGATTTCCTCTGGCGGATTCATCAAGAGGTGCCGGCGAAGGGGCAGATCGGCATCTTCAACCGTTCCCATTATGAGGATGTGCTCATTACCCGCGTCCACGGCATGATTTCCGACCGGGTCGCGAAGCGCCGATTTGGCCAGATCAAGGAATTTGAGGAGCTCTTGACCGAAAACGGGACGGCGATTGTGAAGTTCTTCCTCTACATTTCGAAGGACGAGCAGAAGCAGCGGCTGTTGGAGCGGGTGCGGGACCCTGAGAAGCGGTGGAAATTCAACGAAGGCGACCTGGAGGAACGGAAACTGTGGGATGACTACCTCCGGGTCTTTGAAGCTGTGATCTCCAAGACCAGCACTGAGTCGGCGCCCTGGTACATCGTGCCGGCCAATCGGAAATGGTTTCGCAATCTGCTCGTCGCGCGGGCGGTGGTGGAGGCGCTGGAAGCCATGAACCTCGGCTGTCCCAAGCCGTCCGCGGACATCGACTGGGACCGGCTCGTGATCGAATGAAGGGACTCACACGCGGACAGCGATCACGATGGTTAGGAACCCACTTGGATCGCCATCATGAAAAATGGAGCCGGATGGACGCATTCGACGGGGGCTATTTTTCTCCGTTGACAGGCCTGTGCAACAGGAGTAGATAGGGACTGCGTCCCGATAGTCGGTAAGATTCAGATCGGGCTGTCGCAGAAACGACAGCCGCCGTGAGAACGATCGGAAGGGTACCGGGGGCGAGACAGCGCGCGCCTGTCGAGAAAACCCCGGATCATTCCACGATGAAAGGGGGTGCGCAATGAGCGATCTGACTCCACCGGGTCAGGTTGGCTCGCCGAGGCAGGACTAGGCTTCTGCTCGGTCATGCTGACCGGTTCTCCACCGGCTGTGCCTCTCGGCACGAGACAGCGAAACAGCCACACACACGAGTGAGAAGCGGAGAAACGGTCCTGAGCATGAGGAACCCAAGCGCCTGGGATTGACGAACGTCTCCCCCGAGGCCAGGAGCCGGATGGTTCCCCCTTGCGCGAGTCTCCATCACAACTGAACAGCTTCTTCGGCGTCACAAGCGCCAACCACGGGCCACCTCCCGCCTAGTCAGCATCGGTGGCCCGTGGCGTTTGTGGTGAATCGTGACATCCCGGTCATCGGGTTCTCGGAGTATCTGAATAAAGGGCAAATGAACGGCATCCTGCACCATGCTCAAGGTCAGGCTGTGTTCGGATTGCATCTGCTCGTCGGGCTGGGGCTCCTCTGGTCGGCCGGCTGTGCGACGTCCGCTCATCAGAACAGCCGGAACGAGCTGTTTCCCAATCAGCGGGCCATTATCGGGAAGACCCACCAAGCACTCCTCGCCTGCGCCGGTCCTCCCCTCCGGGAAACCAAGCAGGAGGACCATACCCTCTTGACCTACTACCGGCGCGCGCCGATTCTCGACCGGTCGATCGTGGCGTCGAAGAGCAGCGTGCCGGTCCCCCGCCACGCCTGTTGGGCGACCATATCGATTGAAGGCGACGCCATCACGGCGGTCCATTACCAGTCAGTGCCCTCTTCAGCCGATGCCGCCGATCAATGCGAAGCCATCTTCGACCCCTGCTCGTAACCGTTTCTTGATCGCTCACAGGCGGGACTTTCTGGTAAAGAGGAGCCTGACCGCCGTGACCTGAGGTCCGGCGCTCCACCTTTCCATCCACTGGCGCGCACTGTTCGATCAGGAGACTCCCATGGCCGGTCGTGCCCGACAGAGCCGCCATCAGCGGATCGCCGCTCCGTGGGGGGCATGGCTTGTCCTGGCCTGGCTCTGTCTGGGGAGCGCTCCTGCGGAGGCGTTGGAAAAGTATGGAAGGCCGCTGCCGTCGATGGATGGACCGGAGTCCAACGGCCAAGAGCAGGAATCATTGCTCAGCGGCTATTTGCTCAGCGCGGCGTTCCCGTACAATCCGACCTTTGCCGCCCGTCCCGACAATACCGGCCTGGTCGGGCTGCGACACATGATCCATCTCGAAACCAACCTGTACAAAGATTACTTGCAGTTCTACACCGACCAGAATTTTTTCTCGGATCGCGAAGACGGCTGGATTCGGTTGACCGAATGGGACAGCACGTACGCTCTAACGGGCTCGATTGATCGCTGGGGGTGGCGGATCCAGTATGAACGTGACGCAGGGCTCGACCGGCGGACACTCATCCAGGAATATGGGGATGTCCTGCTCACCGGACGCTTCGTGGCCATGCAGGACTCCGCCTGGTGGCGCAGCACCTTCCCTCAGCAGAATCTCACGGCCTACGCCGGGGCCGGCTGGTTGTTTCACAACAGCAGCTATTTCGCCCGGCCGGACAACACCGGCAAGGCCCTGTTCCGCTATGTCGCACATGCCGATCTCGACCTCTACAAGAACAAGCTCGTGTTGTATGCGGACGCGAATCTCTTTTCCGATCGCGAGGCAAGTAACAATGCCAACCCCACCGAGCTGGACTGGATCATCGGGCTGGCGCTGCGTTGGCGGGACTATGAGTTTGCCGTCTATCGGGAAGAGGATCGGCCCCTCGACCGGTCCGGGCTGATTCAGAAGTACGTCGCGATTCAACTTCGGTATTCGTTCGATGTCCCACGGAGTCTTCTGAAGCGGCTGAACCCACGAAGTTGAAAGCGTGGCCCACTACGGGCCTCGTGGAAGCGCCGGGCGAAAGATCAGGAAATGCTGTTTGGGCAGGAAGTCCGGTGCCTCGACCAGGTGGTAGCCGGCCGACTCCATTTCCGTCCGCACGGTCTCCTCGCTGGTCGCATGGCCGAATAGCCAGGGGAGGCCGGACGGCTTGTAATCGATGATCGCGATGCGGCCGGCCGGTGTGAGGGACCCGGCGAGCGCGCGAAAATAGGCCGGGCGATCGCGTAGGTGGTGGTAGGTGTTGCAGAGGAAGATCAGTTCGACCGGTTCCAGTAGCTTGGCATCCGTCGCCGTGGATCGGACGGTCTCAACTTGGTGCAAGCCGCGCCTCCCCGCCTCCTCCCGGACCATGCGGAGACCGACCTCTTCGATATCGGCGGCATAGACCTTCCCCTGTGGGCCGACGGCGTCGGCCAAATACCACGTGAAATAGCCTCCACCCGCGCCGAGATCCGCCACGCGGGATCCCGGCGCGATCTTGAGCGCCTCCACGACGGCCTTCGGTTGTTGCCATTCATCCCGCGCAGGATCGTTCATGTAGCGATAGGCGGTTTCGGCACAACCAGCGGTGGCAAGCAGAACGAGGATCAGCGGGGCTTGGGTGATGCGCAGACGCGCGAGCATAGCCAACCTCCTCAATCTCAATCGGTCCGATGATCGGCAGCTAGTGTAGTGCGTCATCAATGGCTTTACACGCCGTTCGTCCTGAGGCTCTCGAAGGATGAACGGAGGGTTTGTCCGGAGCCTGTTAGCCCACATTATTCATGACGGTTCGTCGCATTGCACCCGTTGCATCGGGAAGAGCAACGGGTACCCGGCAGTCGCCAAGCGTTGGACCCATTGCAATGAAAAAGAGCAATGGGTACCCCCAAGCACAGCCGCGAAGGACTAAGGCGTACTTGAAACAGTACGTCGAGGGACTGAGCGGCGAGCACGCCCGCCTTTAGGCTCTGTCGCAGCGGCGAATCGGGGTGCCCATTGCTTGTCTGTTGCAATGGGCCTAAGCAACAGAAGCGTTCATGAATAATGCGGGCTAGAGGCGGTCGGGAAAATCGGAGATGATCCCGTCGATACCGGATCTCTTGAGCCGCTCAATGTCGGCCGGCTCGTTCACGGTATAGGCAAAGGCCGGCCAGCCGGCTTGGTGCAGGTCCTGGATCAAGTCTGGCGTGATGGTGTCATGCCGGAGGCCGACATGGGTGGCCCGGGATGGACGCACCGTGGCGACGATGCCATGTGGATCAGAGGGGAGATTGGAGAACAGCGCCATGGTTGCGGCCTGTCGGTCGAGCATGCGGATGTCGGCCAACTCGTCCAACAGGAACGAGGCGTAGAGCACAGGGCTGCCGAACCGGAGCCGTTGGACGACCTCGACGCAGTCCTGGGCGATCCGCGGTACTTTGAGTTCGAGCATCAGTCCGATGCGGCCGTTGGCGAGGCGCAGCGCATCTTCCAGCGAGGGAATGGAATTGCCGTGGCCGGCATCCAACGTCTTGAGGTCGCGAAAGGCCAGATGCTCCACGCGCCCCCTGCCGTTGGTGGTGCGGTCCACCCGCTCGTCATGGAGTAGGACCAAGACGCCGTCCAGCGTTCGGCGGAGATCGAATTCCGCGTAGTCGAGCCCGAGGCCGATCGCATATTGAAGCGAGGCCAACGTATTTTCCGGGGCATGCCCGGCTGCGCCACGGTGGCCGATCTTGATGATCCGTTTCATGGGTCCCTCCTCCTCATGCTACCAAGAAAGGCGGGGTCGCGGCGCAGGAGGGCTTCCATTCCTCCATCCGGTGGCCTACCATAGGCACCGCTCATGGCCGAGAAGAAACCGAAGAAAGCCACAGCCACCGGCGGACGGCGGCGAAGAAAGCCGGCCGGCGCATCGGTCGGGTTGGCTGCGGCCGAGCTACAGGCTGCGGCTCCGCCCGGCGACGTGGTCTCGTTGCATCGGACGATCGAAGATGACGGCGGGAAGGCATTGGCGACCTATCGCGAGCCGTACGGAGGCAAGTGGTTGGTGATGGCGGCGCTTCCGATCGACCTGGTCGCCGCCACGCCCTACCAACGGAACCTGTCGGAAACCCATGTCCGGAAGCTGGAAACCGTTATCAGCAAACTCGGGCGGTTCCTCGACCCGATCATCGCCGTTCGCACCGGAAGCCATGAGGAGGGCGGGATCAAGTATTGGACGCCCAACGGCCACCATCGCCTCTCGGCGATGAAGACGCTGGGAGCCAAGAGCATTACGGCCATCGTGGTCCCAGAGCCGGCCGCCGCCTATCAGATTCTGGCGCTCAACACGGAGAAGGCCCACAACCTGCGCGAAAAGGCGCTGGAGGTCATCCGGATGTATCGAGAACTGGCCCGCCTCGATGATGCCTCCGAAGATACCTACGCCCTGGAGTTCGAGGAGCCGGCGTTCATCACCTTGGGGCTCTGCTACGAAGAACGGCCCCGATTCAGCGGAGGCGCGTACCATCCGGTGCTGAAGCGGGTGGATGAGTTTCTGACGAGACCGATGCATGCAGCGATGACGGTCCGGGAGCAGCGGGCCAAGACGGTGCTGGCACTCGACGACCTGGTGATCAAGCAGGTCGAGGCCTTGAAGGCGCGAGGCCTTACCAGTCCCTATTTGAAGAGTTTCGTCGTCGCGCGCGTGAACCCGATTCGGTTCCGTCCGAAGGATGCGGCGCCGCCTGCGTTCGACGAGACGCTCCAGAAGATGATGCAGGCCGCGGAGAAATTCAATCCAGACAAGATCAAGACGGAAGATCTGGCAAAGTCGGGCGGCGTGCCCGATGAGGGGGAGTAGACTGAGTTCCGCGAAATACCAGTATTTCACCGCTGGCCCTTCCACAGGCTCACTAGATTCACCTACCCATATCCGCTAAACTACCCCCAAATCTCTGTATAGCAGGTCAATATTTCAGGAGCGGCCGGCGACTTCCAACGAGCCCACACCTCGGCACCCAGGGCCTGCCATGGCTCTTAAACTCACACAGAGTTTTCTCGTTCTTGTCTTGTGCACACTCTCCCCGTCTCTCTGGGCCGAATCAAACCTCGATTACCAGAATCGTGGTGACCACTTCGAAGGCATCAGGCCCAAGCCGGTCTCCGGCTATGACATCGAAGTCATCTCAGTCCTGGTCGATTATCAAGAGCCGGCCGATAGGCTTCCCGACCAACTTCGGGTCGCATTCTACCTCCAAGGTCAGGCTCCCGTTCATCTCACCGTCCGGGAACAGGATTACCGGCTGTTCTATTGGCTCGATCGAGTGAAGCCGGTCAAGGATTGGCAGGTCAAGTCGGTCAATGAGTTCACCTGGGCCACAGGAACAGTGCTGCGGCAACTGGATCAGAAGCTCAACTTGTACGAGTTGGGCGTGCTGGTTCGGCTCAAGAAAGACACGCCGGCCTCGATCGAAGACATCGCGCCGGCCATCCTCTATCACGCCAGGCCGCCCGAGAAGATCGGGGGCTATCTCTTCACCATGAAGACCAACGGAGATGCGCGGCTCTCCTGCAAGGTCTATCGAGAAGGGGAACCGGCGGAGCTCATGACGCAGACGTTTCGCCGCATTCCCGGCGGCCGTCCCTTTACCGTCCGGTGGGACGCGGGAAGCGCACAAGAAGGCCGGTATGCCCTGGTCTGCAAAGGCTATTTTCTCGACACGAATCAGCCTCTGCAACAGACCGTGCGGTTTTTCCACAAGCCGACGGTAAAGTAGCCGGCGATCGATGCCTGATCACCCACCATGAGCGATATCTTCATCAGTTATTCGAGCAAGGACCGTCCCTGGGTCGAACAGTTCGCCAAAACGCTGGGGACATATGGCTGGTCCGTCTGGTGGGATCGCAACATCCCGACCGGCGGGTCGTTTCATGCGGTGATCAGACAGGAACTCAAAGCGGCCAAGTGCGCCATCATTGTGTGGTCGGAACAGTCCGTCGATTCCGAATGGGTTCAAGCGGAGGCCGGTGAGGCCAAGCGGCAAGAGAAATACCTCCCTATCAAGATCGACGAGAGTGAAATCCCGCTCGGCTTTACCCAGCGGACGTACCAATCCCTTGTGAGTTGGGAAGCGGGCGCCGACCACCCCGGATTTTCGCAACTGCTCAAGGACATTGAGCGGCTTGTCAAAAGTCCACCACAGAAAATTGAAATCGGGTCCAAGCCATGGTGGGAGCGGGTTCACCCCCTCTGGCTCGTAAGCCCGCCGACTTTGTTGGCGACAATTGTCGTGATCGGGCTGATGTTATGGCCTCTTTCCGCGCGGGTCCAAGTCGAGTTGACGACGGAGCGTATGGAGTTCGAGGTTGGCGCGGCGTCTCAAGGCACGACGATTTTGGCGGGACTCGACGTCCGATCGGTCGCAATAGAAAAATTCACCACAATTGCATTTGAGCCGCAAACTTTGGAAGTGGCGGATCCTGCGCAATATCGAGTCGAAACGGATGACTTCCCGCCATCGGCCTGGCGGGCGTTGCCCGCCGCGAGCGCCAAGGTCACGCTGGCAGCCAAGAATCACGCGCGGCATCCGAGGGTGACCGTGGAGGGACTCACCACCGCCGGGCAGGAAACCATCCATCTCGACCCTATACCGGTGGCACAAGGAACGCATGTCATGCTGGAAAGCCGCGGTGGAAAGAGTGAGGGGCTCACGATCAAGGTCGCGGGGCAGGGGGCTATTACTCTGTCGCTGCACGAGCCCTTCAAATTGATCGCGGACCATGCGCAGGTGAGCGGTTTTGAGGATTCGCCGTTTCAACAGCATGACGAGCTGACGTATCGCATCACCCTGCCGGAGCGGGCATCCTGGATCGAGATCTCGGCACAGGGAGATGGTCCTGGAATTTCACCGACCTTCGCACCCAAACGCTCCGCAACTACTATTTTCGGTGCGATCCCGGTCACGACGCTGGACTTCACCAGACAGGACTCATCCGGTGGGCGGGTTAGCGCCCTGACCGGACAAGGCACGATCACGTTTCCAGATTATCCGCATCTAGGGAGTGTGCCTGTGAGCAAAGATGACGCGATAGGACTGGAAGGCCTCGACCGCTTCATGATTAAGGAGGTCAGCCTGAGCGCCCAACACCGTGGCATGCGCCTGTTCGGTGATGGCATGGCCAAGCAGATCCGCACGAAGACCGGGCAAATTCCGATTCAGAGCCGTCGCCTGACCGCATTTGACGCCCTATGGCATGATGCCAGACTGGCTGTTCTCCTGAGTTTTGGTGCTGCTGTGTTCACGATGAGCCTTGGGGCCTATCGACTCTGGAGGGAGTTCAAACGCCGATGATCCTGCCTTCATGGGTTAATTTGCTGATAGCGTTGGTCGCCTTGGTCCAAGTGGAATCCACGTATGCGCAGGACATCACCCGTCTCCAAGCGGGGGTGGTCAAGATCACGGCCAACCCACCGCAAGGAACTGGAAATGTCGGCACTGGATTCATCGTCTGGTTAGAAACCAATGCGGCCTATATTGTCACATCGGCCCACGTCGTCGCCGGGGACGCACAGCCAAGAGTGGAGTTCTTCACAAAGCGAAACATGCCAGTTACAGCTGAGGTACTCGGATTGGAGGGCGACGACGAGGTGAGAGGCTTGGCCTTGCTAGTGGTGAGAGGGCGGGAAAATCTACCGAAGGGACTCAGAACGTTGCCATTTGCCGAAACCACGCGCTTTTCTGGGGGCGAAGACATCATCATGATTGGGTTTCCAGGCAATGCTGGGCCGTGGAATGTAGTTAAGGGGAATATCTCCTCCCGGCAAGATCGAGACCTGTACTATTCTCCGACCGTTGATTCCGGGCATTCCGGCGGACCGATCCTTCAGAATGGTAACGTATTGGGGCTGGTTGTCGTCGCAGGTCAGTCATCCGGCCGGGGGGTGGTAGCGAGGAGCGTCCATGATTTCGTGGAAGGATTTGGAATTACAGTTGAGGACCACGGTGAACCGGGAGCGCCGGAGTCGCCGCAGAAGGTCTTGGCATCTTTGAAGGTTCAGGAATTGGATTCAATCTGAGAAACGAATTTGACGTTGATCAATCATGTGGATACGGAGAGTCGATATGCTGTTCTGCCCAGTGCCGAAGCGTATCGACTACTGTACGAAGCTGGCCACGGTTCACTGGTTCGACATCGAGGAAATCGTATCGAAAGGCTACGGCAAATGGATTGAGCTGATCGAGCACATCAACGTGGGGAGGCGTGAGTTGCAAGCGATCTTTTAGGAGATCGATGAGTTCCACCAAGTCGTGCGTTTTTCTGAATGGGATCGCTTTCCCAGCAAGAACGGCTTAAGACATTTTTCGATTGCTTTTGCGCGTGAAATCCGATCGCTTCGTCATGGCTATCGAAAATGTCGGAAAGCTGCCGGCAGGTCTTGATGTCACGATCGGCGAGGGCAAGATAACGGAGGGCCAGATCACGCGGTTGCTTCATGCAACGCTTTGCCTTCTTTCAGCGCCCAGTACAGAATATGGCCCGGCAAATGGCCCCACTCTCTCAACTCCGCTTCGGAAGCGACGATGACATCTACAGGAATTCGCAATGGCCTTAGGATGTTTCGTAGACGAGCCATCTCGGAGCGCCTGTTCGGGACGGCTGATTCCACAACAAGGAAATCGACGTCTGAATCGTATCGCGCGTCACCGCGCGCGTAGGAACCGAACAGAATGATTTTCACCGGCCGAACCGCCTGCGCGAGAATGCGGACCGCTTGCTCTATTTGTTGCTGCGACACCATGGCCTGCTCCGAATCCGAGCCAATCGTAGCATGAAAAGGGCCTGCTGGCATATTTGGAGGGAGCCTGAAGTAAGATCAGCCGGGAATCATATCCGTGAACGTTTTAGGAAAAAGCAGTCCTCAATCTTTCTTGATCCACCGTGGCTGTGGATTGCCCTCTTCTTCCTTCTGTTGTTGCTGCTCTTGGCAATTCTATCCCCTGGTTCGCTCTGGGCTCAGGACATCGCGCAGGTGAAAAAGGGCGTGGTAAAGATCACGGCGCAGGTGGAAGGCAAGAACCGGGTCGGGTCCGGCGTCGTCGTGAAGGTGGAAGAAGACCATGTCTACATCGTGACGGCCTCGCATGTCATCGAAGGAGACCAACACCCGAACGTCTTTTTCTTTTCTGCCCCGCACCGCCCCTTCCGCGCCCGCGTGCTGGGGCTGGAGGGAGGAAACCCGGCCGGGCTGGCCGCCCTGCTGGTCGAAGGGAAGATTCCCTCCGATCTCGTCGCCCTGAACCTCGACCAGACGGCTGCCGTCAGCGGCGGCGAATCCATCACGTTGATCGGCTTCCCTCGGGTGGAAGGGTCCCCCTGGGCTGTGACGACCGGAACCCTCTCCGGCCGCCGGGGCAGCGCGCTTTCGTTTTCAGGCGCGGCCGACGAAGGCAACTCGGGCGGGCCGGTTCTGTTCCAGGGCAAGGTCGTGGGCATCGTGACGGAGGTGGGCGCCAAGTTTAATACCGCCGTGCCGGCCGTGGTGGCGCGCTTTGCCTTGGACGGATGGGGTGTGCGGCTCTCGGAAGAATTCGAACAGAAGCCGGCCGACGTGGCACCCGAGGAACCGGAACCGGTCGCCACTCAGCCGACGGCGCGGCCGCTGGTGTCCGGCAAGTACCAGGGCCTCGGCTTCAGCATGTTGGGAGGCATGGTCGGCCTGGAGGCCACTTATCAACAGAACGGCGACACCGTCACCGGTTCCTATGTCAACAACCAGGGCGATTTCGGACCGATGCAAGGCCGCGTGCACGATAACGTCTTCGAGGGGCGGGCGGCGTCGCAGGTCTTCCAGGGCGTGTTTTGCGATTTCGTCTCGGAAGTCGGCGGCGGCGGTAAGACGATCCAGGGCTATCTGACGTGCAGTAATGGCAACTCTGGTTCTTTCGCGCTGGAGCGCCAGTAGCGGAATGGTGCGCAACTCGGCCGGCTGGCTCTCCGTCTGGCTGGTGATCGCGGCTGCCGAAACCTTTGTCATACATGAAACGTCAGTCGTCAATCGACCAACGTTAAGATGAAACAGACACCGCGCCGGGGTGGGCTGGTGAGATGACGGCCTTTTTGAACATCCTGCGAGCGATTCTGGTTCTTGTTCTGTTCACCACCATCCTCTGGGCGCAGGATATCGAAGAAATTAAAAGCGGCGTGGTGAGAATCACCGCCCGGGTCGAAGGGCAGCAGCCGAAGGTCGGGAGCGGCTTCATCGTGCGTTTGGGCAAAGACGCCGCCTACATTGTTACGGCCGCTCACGTCATCGAAGGCGATCCCAATCCGCAGGTCACGTTCTTTCTGCAGTCCCAACAGAGCTTTACCGCCCGGGTCATCGGGGTTGAAAGCCAGAACCCCAAGGGTCTCGCCGCCTTGCTGGTTTCGGGTCCACTTCCGGATGGCCTCATCTCGCTGGCGCTCGATCAGACAAGGGAAATACAAGGCGGCGAACCGATCACCCTGATCGGCTTTCCACGGACATTGGCGCCCTGGGCCGTTTCGACCGGCAATCTGAACGGCCTCAAGGGACCGGAGCTGTCCTTGCAGGCCTTGATCGAAGAGGGGCATTCGGGAAGCCCGGTGCTCCTCGGCGGAAAAGTCGTGGGAGTCGTGACCGATGCGCGAGACCGGATGGGCTATGCGGTTCCGGCGGCGATCCTCGAGGTGGCTTTGAGAGGCTGGCGGATCACGCCAGAGGGAACAGCGATGAGAGAAATCACGGGCAAAGACGGCGCCCCGATGGTGCTGATTCGAGGCGGCCGCCTCCCGACCAAGATCGTGGCGGTCTACGGTGGAGGGGAAGTCGAGGAGGTTGATGCCCCACCCGTCAATCTCTACGTCGCCGATGATTTTTATATCGATCGGGGTCTTGTGACGATCCAACGGTTCAGGCGGTTTCTGCAAAGCACCGGGCACCGCGTCACGGGGAGATATGGCGAGGAGCGAGACTGGCCCGGCGATCCACACCAACCGGTGGATGGGGTGGGTTGGCACGACGCGGTGGCGTACTGTAAATGGGCTGGGAAGCGATTGCCCACGGAGGACGAGTGGGAAAAGGCGGCGCATGATACGGAGGGCCGCATCCTTGATGCCAATGTGACGGAATGGACATCGAGTCCCTATCACGAGTCGAGGTTGTCCCCCGGCGAGGCAGACGACAAGAGCAGAAAAACGATTCGAGGGAGTTTGAGCGCGTTCCACGCCAAACCAAGGGAAGGATCGCAGGTTGATTATCAGGTCCGAAAGTATGCTTCTGCGGGTGGAGGGTTTGAAGGATTCCGCTGCGCCAAGGATGCGAAGTAGCGATAGGGTGTTGGAAACGTCTGGTGGCCTGGTCCCTGTGCGGCAGGTAATCGCAGTGGCTCGACCTGTCGTCATACGCCAAGCGTCAGTCGTCATCCGTCAATCAAGCAACGATGAGGGGACCACGATGCAAAGACGCTCCGATCGTTTGATGAATGACGAGTGACAGATGACGGATGTCCTTTTGTTTGCTGCTACCGTGCCCTTGCGATGATTCCCGCCTGGTGCTAGGCTTTCCCCCCTGAGGCTGCGCGGGGGCCTCCTCTTCAGCCTGCTCGACAATCCAAGCGGCCGCGGCGCGACCTCCTGTCCGGTCCGGTGTTCAGCAGTCGTGAGCCTGCGAAAGGAGGCTGCCATGCTTGTGCATGAGGTGATGTCGACCGGTGTGGTGACGGTAAGAAAGACCGATACGGTTCGTTCGGCGGTCATCAAGATGCTCAGCCGGCATTGCGCCTCCGTGCCGGTCGTCGAGGACGACGGCCGCCTGGTGGGCATCGTGACGCTGCGAGACGTGCTCTTGCCCCTCTACCCCAACTACGGCGATTATATCCACGATAACGTCCATAGCCGCGATTTCGTCGAGATGGAAGAGGGGTATCCCGAGGTTCTGGCCAAGAAGGTCGAAGAGGTCATGAGCGTCAGCCCGATGACGGTCTCGCCGAACGACCCGGTCTTGCAGGCGGCTTCCTACATGGGCTTGAAGAATTTCCGGCGCATTCCGGTCGTCGAGCGGGGGAAACTGGTCGGGATCGTGAGCGTCGGCGACATCAACCGCGGGCTCTTCTTCGAGCGCGGGCACAAGCCATAACCTGACGGCCATCGAAGGGCTCGCGGTTCAACCAAAGGTTGGTAGGGAGGGGAAAATATATGGGATTGGCAGACAATAAATGCGTACCCTGTCGAGGCGGCGTTCCGCCGTTGCCGGCTGAGCGGGCGCAAGAACTCTTGGTGCAGCTCGATCGGGGCTGGTCGCTGAACACAGCCGGCCATCTGGAACGGCTCTACACCTTCAAGGATTTTGCCCAGGCACTCGACTTCGTGAACAAAGTCGGGGCGGTGGCTGAGGCGGAAGGGCACCACCCAGACCTGTATCTGGCCTGGGGCAAGTGCAAGGTGGAGATCTGGACGCATAAGATCAACGGGCTCACCGAGAGCGATTTTTACCTGGCGGCCAAGGCGGATCGCGAGTTCGCGGCGTTTCGGGCAGGAGTCGCGGTCGGAGCGCCAAAATAGTCCGAGCACGCGTTCCCGCCATGTCTCATCCAGACCGGTGAAGTCATGAGTCGCGTGCAAGCGCCGGTGGCGCTGGTCAACATGCCGTTCAGCTCGTCGAAGTATCCGTCGATCCAGCTCGGCACGCTGGCCGCTCTGCTCAAATCCCAGGGCATCGGGGTGGACTGTCATCACTTGAATGTCCACTTCGCGCACCGGATCGGGGTGCCGCTATATGAGCGGATCTGCGAGAAGCGGGCCCTCTTCGGTGAGTGGCTGTTTTCCTACCTCCTGTTTCGAGACAACCCCAAACGCGTGGAATATCCCCGCATGTTCAAGCCGGTCTTCGAGCAGATCGCCCAGGAGGGCGGCCTGCCGATCGGGTATTTCGAGAACCTGGCCATGCGCGAGGCGCCGGAATTCCTGACCTGGGCAATGACGGCAGTGGATTGGGGACAATATCGTCTCGTCGGGTTCACGTCCACGTTCGACCAGAATGTGGCCAGTCTGACGTTGGCCAAGCTGATCAAGGACCTCTACCCGGACGTGAAGATCGTCTTTGGCGGGGCCAACTACGACGGCGAGATGGGACTGGAGTACTTCAGGGCCTTTCCCTTTATCGACCATGTCGTGGTCGGCGAAGGAGAGCCGGTAGTCCCGGACCTCGTGCGCTGTGTGCTGAACGGCGCCCCGGACGGGTTTCCCAAGGGAGCGGCCTACCGCAAAGACGGCCGGATCTGTTTCGAACCCAATACGAGCCTGTTCTCGGATTTCGCCCAAACCGGCCCGCCCGATTATGACGACTACTTCCACCTGTCTGCCAGGCTGGGAAGCGCGGGGCCGACCGGGCTCGATCGCGTTCTGCTGTACGAAGGCTCGCGCGGGTGCTGGTGGGGGGAAAAGCACCACTGCACCTTCTGCGGGCTCAATGCGCAGAACATGAAGTTCCGTGCCAAGTCGCCGGATCAGGTCGCTCGCGAGATGGCCGACCTCTCCAGCCGCTATGACACGACACGGTTCCGCCTGGTGGACAACATCATCGACATGAAATACATCGAGGAACTGTTCGGCAGGTTTGCGGAGGCCCGCTGCGACCTGGACGTGTTCATCGAAACGAAGAGCAATCTTCAGAAGCAGCAGATCAAGACCTTGGCGGCAGGGGGTGTGAAATGCATGCAGCCGGGTCTGGAAAGCCTCAGTCTGAGCCAGCTCCGGACGATGGACAAGGGCGTGACGCCCATGCAGAACATCCAATGCCTGAAGTGGAGCTATTATTACAAGATCCTGGTATCCTGGAATATTCTTCTCGGATTCCCCGGGGAGACCAATGACGACTACCGGCGGCAGATCGACCTGATCCCGTCATTGCTCCACTTGCAGCCGCCCGAGGCCACGGGCAAGTTCTGGCTCGAGCGCTTCAGCCCCTACCACACGAGGCCAGGCGAGTACGGCCTGCGCATCACCGGCCCCGGCTTGGCCTATGAATATGTCTATGACGCTCGCCAGGTGGATCTGAACAAGATCGCCTACGATTTTGAATACGAGCTGGATCACTGGGCGGTCGATCCTCATGTCTATCAAGAGTTGATCGCCGCCGTGCGGGAGTGGCAGAAGCGCTACGCCTCGGATGACAAGCCGTTCCTGTTCTATTCCAAGGCGCCGAGCTATGTCACGGTCTATGACGGTCGGGTGGCTGGACGTCCGGTTCGCTATCGCTTTGACGGGCCGGCGGCCTTTGTCATCGAATTCTGTAACGACTTGGTGCGATCAACCGATCAGATTGCGGCGGCGGTGGGCAAGGTTTATCTGGGGGGCCCCGGACTTGGTGAGACGGTGTCCTCGATCCTGACTGATCTGACCGCCAAACGGATTCTTTACGAGGAACGGGGCAAATATTTTACGTTGGCGATCCCGGAGCATCCTTTTCATTGACCTCATATCGCAGGCAGCCTTTCCTCTCCTGTCTGGAGAAGGCGCATGAAGGTCCTGGTCCTCGGCGGCACGGGCTTTCTCGGTGCGAACCTCGTTCGCGCGCTCTTGGCGCGGGGTGAGCATGTCCGGGTGCTGGCCAGGCCGATTCAATCCAGCAAACAGGCCAAGGGCCACGCGACGCTCCACGGTCTCGACGTCGAGCGCGTCCCGGGCGATCTGAACGAGCCCGGGTCGCTTGCCGCGGCCTGTGAAGGGGTCACCAGGGTCTATCACGCCGCCGGCTACTACCCTCCCTATACGGTTCCCGTCGATACCGCAGTCCGGCAAGCCCTTCAGGAGACGCGCCATGTTCTCGAAGCCGTCCGCGCCGCGAAGGTCGAGCGGATGGTCTTCGTCAGCGCGCTGACCACGATCGGACATCCTGCCCAGGCCGGCCGGCTGGCGACAGAAGACTGCCCCTTTTCGACCCGCTACCACGACAATCCCTATTTGATGGCCAAAGCGGAGATGGAACGGGAGGTGCGGCAGGCAGCCGGTTCAGGCCTGCCGGCGGTGATTGTCTGTCCCACCGCCTGTTATGGACCCTATGACAGCAAGCCCACCAGCGGCACGGTCATCCTCATGATCGCCAGAAGGTTGATGCCGGGCTATATCGATGGTCCGGTCAACGCGATCGACGCGAGGGATGTGGCGGAGGGCATGGTCCTCGCGGCGGAGCGGGGCAGGGTCGGCGAGCGGTATCTGCTTGGGAATTGGAATACGACCCAACAGGAATTGAACCGGCTGATCGCCAAGGAACTCGGGGTGCTCGCCCCGCTCTTTCCCATTCCTCCCTGGCTTGCGCGTCCGGCCTTCAAGACGTTTGATTGGGGAGTCCGAACGATTCTCCGGCGGCCGGCGCCGGTGCCGGGCTTTTTCGTCGAGATGCTGGCCCACATGCAGCAGTATGACTGTTCCAAGGCCACGCGCGAGCTGGGTTTCACCGCCAAACGCCCGATCGACCAGGCGATCCGGGACGCCATCGTCTGGTTCCGGGCCAATGGCTATCTACCGGCGTAAACCAGCCCGTCATTCGTCACTCGTCGATGGTCATGCGTAAGTCGCGAAGGAAACAACACCTCTTGTCCGATTGACGGTTGACGACTGACGTCTGATCCCCCTCACATGGACAATTTCTCGGCCACGTTCCGCATCTGCACGCCGTGGACCAACGAGGCCCCGCCGCGGATCGCGCAGGCGACATGCACCGCTTCGGTCATCTCCTCCACGTTCGAGCCCTTCTCCAGCGCGGCTTGCGTATAGGCGTCGATGCAATAGGGACATTGCACGGCATGGGCGACCCCCAAGGCAATGAGGGCCTTCTCCCGCTCCGTCAGGGCGCCCTCTGCGAAGACGGCGCTGTAGTAGCTCATGAACTTATCCCACAGGTCCTTGTTCCCCTTCCCCATATCGGCGAACTTGCCCAGGTCCTTGGGATGGTAATAGGTTTCCATGGCGACTCACTCGCTCAAAGGTTAAGGTTGAGGCTGAGGCTGAGGTTGCAGGGCGAGGTTCGATCCTCCTGGAGCTCAACCTCGACCTCGCCCTGAGCCTGTCTGTTATGCGTTGCCTGGCGGGTCCGGCTCCACCTCGGCAAGGACTCGCTTGAAGCGAGAGCCCACCAGGTTGGTGACCTTCCCCATGAGGTCGGCGACCTCTTTCCATTCGTTGGGAGGCAGGTCCTGCTTGAGTTGCGGATGGATGGCCCACTCGGCGGACACCGCGAGCCCTGCTCGGCTGACGACGACGCGAACCAGCTCGACTTCTTTGACCGTGATCGTCTGGTCGGACGATTCGCCTTGCTGATGATTGTGACCCTGGGAACCTTGAGACGCCATGTGTGTCCCACCTGGATGAGTGGAGCTGCATCATACCGTAACGACCGGCGGGCTGTACACCGCCCGGTCGCCGGCTGGGAGCCTGTCCGACATTGCCGTTCGTGACGAGGTGAAGGGGGTGCTGGCAGATACAAGGCCGCAGGCCACGAAAACCCGGAAGCGTATTCGCTGGAATCGGGACCCATTGCTCTGCAGAATGCAATGGGTGCCCCGGAGTTTTTGGGGCCGAGAACGAAGCAGATGCCGGTACATCGTTCGCCGGAGTAGAAAGGTCAATGTTGGACAGGGTCCTAGGCGAGCGCGATCTCCTTATCACGGTCGCTCGGCCAGCACCTGCAGCATGGCTGGATGCAGGGGTCCGTTGCTGGCCACGAGGTCTTTGCCGTAGATGGAATAGGGAGAGCCGTTGAAATGCGTGATCCGGCCGCCGGCTTCCTTCAGCACGACCGATCCTGCGGCTGAATCCCAAGGACTCAGTTTCACCTCCCAATACCCGTCAAGCCGCCCCGCTGCCACATAACAGAGGTCCAGGGCCGCCGATCCCGTCCGGCGGATCCCCTGCGCGCGCAGCGCGAAGCGGCTGAAGTGGTCCAGGTTATTGTCGGCCGTCTCCCGAATGTCATAGGCAAACCCGGTGGTCAGCAGGGCGTCATCGAGGGTGTTGATGGAGGAGACCCGGATCGCCCGGCCGTTGAGCCATGCGCCCTGCCCTTCTTCGGCGGTGAACAGTTCCTCGCGAATCGGATCCAAGACCACGCCCAGCGTGCAGACTCCCTCCCGTTCGAGCGCGATGGAGATGGAATAGAACGGAAAGCCGTGGGCGAAGTTGGTGGTGCCGTCGAGCGGATCGATGATCCATCGGCATCCCGACTCCCGCCGTCCATCCTGTCCCCGTTCCTCCGCCAGCACCCCATCGGTCGGGAATGAAGCCAAGAGATGGTCCACGATCGCCTGCTCCGCGGCCCGATCGGCGTCGGTCACCAGGTTGACGATCGAGGTTTTCCGGTCGATCCCGAACCCCGCCCTCGCCTGTTCACGTAGGATCGCGCCGGCTTTTCGTGCGGCGGCGACGGCGGCGCTCATGGCGCGCGCGGGCGACTCGTGGCGCGTCTCTCGGCTCATTCGGCCCGTTGTCTCGTTTGATAAACCATGCGCTCGTGCTACACTTTCAACAGCAATGAGCCAGAGACGACCGGCAAAGGAATCGATCGGGTCGGCCGCGACGCCGGCTGCGAGAAATTTTTGTTGATCTCAGTGAACACTGTTGCTATAAAGCACCCATGCTTTGAGTGAGATCCGATTTTGGAGAACTCAAAGGATTGAACATCGAACACGAACCACGACGTTTCGCCTCTCGCCTTTTCCTCCCCAAGCTTGACGACAAGCGCCTTTCCTTCGATTGTCCGTTCAGGATTGTTTCCGATTTTCGATCCAGAGCGCAATGGGTTTCTATGAGCGACGCGGGTTGCTCCGCGCGCCTGAGTAGCGGCATTCCTTCCAGTGCATACGCTCCGGCCCCCGCGCGCGACGTCCGCGCTCGGACTTCATCGCGGATGAGGTCTCGCAGTCATCGTTGGTCCATCGTGCATTCCGGTCAAACAGGAAGCAGCGTGCAGCGGGTCCTTCGGGACGGGTTCGTGCGCGTGATGCGGCACCGGGTCTTTCCATGGCAATTCACTCGTGACGTCATGTGTGAAGGGAGGTGAGGGCGTTGGCAACGAAGAAGGCTGCAAAGAAGAAGAAGAAGTAAGTCACTCCCCCCGCTCCATGCGCCGGAGGCAAGGCCACTTGCCTCCGGCGCTTTTTTGTGTGAGCGGGAGGCGGCCTTGTGTCTGGTCAATAGGAACGTGTCACGGTCGGCCGGACGTCGGTTGAGCGCGATCGACGGAAGGGCTGGGCTGAGAAATTAGACTGAGGCGACCGGAGCCGTCAGGGCTGAGGAGTGATAGGCCGTGGAGGGCTGAACAAGGGGCCGTTCCGCAAGGGTCGGCTGATCGTCCAACGACAGAAGGACCCAACAGTCCGGACGGCGCAGGATCTGATTGACGAGCGAGGTATGCAAGGCATGGCCGGAGCGCTCCGCCTTGACGTGGCCGATGAACGGCATGCCAAGAAGCGACAGGTCGCCGACCAGGTCCAACACCTTGTGCCGAACGAACTCATCCTGGAATCGAAGGCCGGATTGGTTGATCACATCATCGTCGGACAGGACGACGGTATTGTCCAGCGACCCACCTTTTCCCAGCCCGCGCGACCAGAGGGCTTCGACCTCTTTCAGGAAGCCGAAGGTCCGGGCATCGGCGATGTCTCGCTCGAACGAATCGGCGGAACATTCATACTCGTAGCTCTGGGTGCCGATCAGCGGATGGTCATACGCGATCGTATAGGTCACCTTGGGGGTCGGAGCCGGTTCGATCACGACCCGGCGGCCCCTATCCATGATTTCAATCGGCTGCATGATCTTGAGGAACCGCTGGGCGCGATTCTGGGGCACAATTCCGGCCGCCTTGATTAGCCGCACGAAGGGGCCGGCGCTCCCATCCATGACCGGGACTTCGCCGGCATCGATTTCGATGTAGACGTTATCCACTCCCAATCCGCAGAGCGCGGCCAGGACATGCTCGATCGTCTTGATCTGGGTGCCGGCGCTGCTGATGGCGGTGCAGAGTTCCGTTGCCACCAAGTTGCTGATCGTGGCCCCCAGCGGAATCGCCGATCCACCCGCCTTACGAAGGAACACGACTCCCGTATTCGGAGGAGCGGGAAGCAGGGTCATCGTGACCGGTTGCCCGGAATGGAGTCCAACACCGGTACAGGTAATTGGGGAGGCGATGGTTTGCTGGTAGCGCATGATGACGTTCGGGAGGTGTATACAACTAACGTGCCAATCGAATTCTCTTAACAATTATGACGATAATACTTTTAATATCAACATGTTGGTGGCGATGATCGGATTTGATTGTTCTGTGGCTAAAACTCCACACCTGTTGCGTTTTCACGGATTCAACCCTTCAGTCCTCGTTCGTCTTAAGACTGGCTGGCGGGCTTGGGAAGGCTAATACCAATACCAAGTTCTCTCTGATTGGGCAAGCCCTGTCTTATATCCATCGAGCCTGTCCTAGAGTGAGGAGCCACAGATCCTCATCAGACCGTCACCATATGGGTGATAATCAATTCGTCGCCGGCGAGACGTTCGAGATCTGTCGAGCCGCAGGAGCATCGCTCGACAAGCTGGTTCATGGGAACATCCTGTCCGCAGGCCCGACATCGGCCCAGTCCTGGAATCTCGACGATCTCGAGTCTGGCGCCTTCCAGCAGGGTGCCCTTCGTCGCCAGGTCGAAGCTGAAGCGGATGGCCTCAGGCGTTGCGTCGTTCAGCTTGCCGACCTGCAGCGTCACCTGGGCGACCTTGGCGCCGTTGGCCCGATCGCTGACAATCTGGACGATGTGACGAATGAGGTTCAACTCATGCATTGACGAAACTATCCCGGAGCGCTATCCCGGCCGCCGTTGCTTGGCCAATAAGCATGCCCTTCATCAACAGATTCTGGGCAACTGGTCGCCGATCAACAGGTCCACCACCCGCAATCCTCCGAAGGCGTTCCTCATCACCACCGCCCCTGCCGGTGTCTCCGTGACTTCGCCGATGATCGCACTGTCCTGACCGGCTGGATGCCGGTTCATGGCCTCAAGTGTGGCCTCCGCATGTGCTTGCGGAACCACTGCGACCAATTTCCCTTCGTTGGCCAGATAGAGAGGGTCCAGGCCGAGGATCTCGCAGGCTCCTCTGACGCTCTCCCGGACCGGGATCGCGGATTCGTTGAGGTGGATCGCCGCCGCCGAGGCTTGGGCGAACTCGTTGAGGACGGTCGCGAGGCCGCCGCGCGTCGCATCCCTGAGACAGTGGATGTCCGGACAGACATCGAGCATGGCTTGGACCAAGTCATGCAACGGGCGGGTGTCGCTTTCGACCGGGCATTCGAGGGCCAACTCGTTTCGCGCCGTGAGGATGGCAATCCCATGATCGCCGATGGGGCCATTGATCAGGATGGCGTCTCCGGGTCTGGCTCTGGTTGCGGCAATCCAGACGCCGTGGGGAATGATGCCGATTCCGGCCGTATTGATGAATAGTTTGTCTGCGGCCCCCCGCTCCACCACCTTGGTATCGCCCGTGACAATCGACACGCCGGCATGGGAGGCCGCTTCGCCCATCCGTTGGACGACTTGTCGTAACAGGTCGATCTGGAGTCCTTCCTCCAGGATCATCCCGCAGGAGAGGAAGAGGGGTTTGGCCCCGCTCATCGCGAGATCGTTGATCGTCCCATGCACGGCCAGATCGCCGATGCTGCCGCCTGGAAAAAACAGCGGATTGACTACATACGAGTCCGTCGTGAACGCCAGCCTCCCCCCTTGTCGCCGCAGGTCGTCCAGCGGAACGACGGCCTGGTCTTCCAGCGCGGCCAGCAAGGGATTGCGAAAGGCCTCCACAAACAGGTGTTCAATCAGTTCCCGCATGGCCTTGCCGCCGCTGCCATGGGCCATGCTGATCCGCTGGTCCCGCATCCGTTCCAACCACTGGTTTGACCACGCGGTCCTCAGCGGTTCAGAGGGGTTCTGTTCGAGCGCCGCATGGTTCATGGTCTGCCCATCGTTCCGCGCCGGCATCATGCCGGCACCCTGTCTGATTTCTGCCCGTCCCGATCGAGCCGTCCATGGTTGCCGTACTGGTAGTAGGCCGCGCAGGCCCCTTCGGTCGAGACCATGAGGGCACCCAGCGGATTCTGCGGCGTACAGGCAGTTCCGAACACCTTGCACTGAGGGGGTTTGATGGCGCCTTTGAGCACTTCGCCACATTGGCAGGAGGTGGGGTCCGCGATCTTCATGTTCGGCACCGGGAATCTTTGCTCCGCGTCGAAGGCTGCGAACGCCGATCGCATCCGGACCCCGGAATAGTCGATGGAGCCCAGCCCTCGCCATTCAAAGAATTCCCGCACCTCGAAGACCTCATGAATGGCCTGGAGCGCCTGTAGATTGCCGGCCTCCGACACGACCCGACGGTACTGGTTCTCCACCGCGCAGCGACCCTCGGCCAGTTGCCGCAAGACCATCCACACAGACTGAAGAATGTCCAAGGGCTCGAAGCCCGCAATCACGATCGGCTTCCGATAGCGGTCGGCGATGAACCGATAGGGTTGCGTGCCGATCACCGTGCTGACATGGCCCGGTCCCAGAAACGCGTCGACTTGGAGATCGGGGGAATCCAGCACGGCCTTGATGGTGGGAATAATGGTGATGTGGTTACAGAACAGCGAAAAATTCGCGATGCCGTCCCGCTTGGCTTGCAACACCGTCAGGGCGGTGCTCGGCATCGTGGTCTCGAACCCCAGCGCCAAGAAAATCACCTCCCGATCAGGATTGGCCTTGGCGATCGTCAGCGCGTCCAGCGGGGAATAGACCATGCGGACATCCGCTCCTTCCGCCTTGGCCTGGAGCAGGCTCTTGCGAGACCCAGTGATCCGCATCGCATCCCCGAAGGTGGTCATGATGGCCTCCGGCCGTTGGGCCAGCGCGACACAATCGTCCACGCGTCCCCGAGGCAGGACACAGACAGGACAGCCTGGTCCATGGATGAACTCCACCTCTTCCGGCAGCAGCCTGTTGAGGCCGTAGCGGAAAATCGTATGGGTGTGGCCGCCGCAGACCTCCATGATGCCCAGCGGGGTCCGCCGGCCAAGGCCGACCCGGCCGGCCAGACTACGGATTTCCTTGAGTAGCCGTTGCGCCCTGTCGGGATCGCGGAATTCATCCACGTATTTCACGGCGCGCCTCTTCGTCCCATCCGACCTCGGTCGTGCGCCAGGAGGGTATGCACGAGATCCCAGAGGATGTGGTAGATGGCCACGTGACATTCCTGAATGCGGTGGATGCTGTCCGTCTCCACGACGAGGCTGTAGTCAACAGCCGGAGACCGTGCCACGGAGCCGCCGTCTCCTCCCGATAGGGCGATCGTCGTGAGCCCCATCTCCTTGGCCTTCTCGAAGGCGCGGAGCAGGTTCGGCGAATTGCCGCTGGTCGTCACCCCGATCAGCCCGTCCCTGGCTTTGGCCTGGGCGATCAGGGGCCGGACGAAGATATGATCGAACCCCACGTCGTTGCCGACTGCCGTCAGCATCGCCACATCGGCATCCAGATTGACCGCCGGCAAGGCCGGACGGCCCGTCGTGACCGGATGAAGGAACTCCACGGCGATATGGGCCGCGTCGCAACTGGATCCGCCGTTGCCCATCGTGAAGAGCCGGCCGTCCCGGCGGTACACTTCGGCGATGGCCTTCGCCGCCGCGACCACCTGCTCCGCATGCGACGCGAAGAAAGCCCGTTTGGCCGCCAAGCTGTCCTCCGCTTTTTGGCGGACCGATTCCAGCAGTTCCTCATTCAGTCGAGCCGGGAGGGCCCCCTGCTCGTTCAGGAACGGATAGAGTCCGCCGAGGATGTCGTTGGCCGCCATCGCTCCCTCACGCCTGTCCGGATGTCCGCATTGCTCGGACCTCTGTCTGTGCCTCCCCGAGCTCGGCCAACAGGGCGATCGTTCGCTGCGCTTCCGTCGGATCGATGCGGCCCATCGCGAACCCCACATGCACCAGCACCCACTCGCCGAGACAGGCCTCCGGCCGGTGCTGCTCGTCCACAATACAGGCAATGTTGACCGTTCGCCTCACGCCTGCGACATCGACAACGGCCAAATTGTCCTGCTCGCTGATGATTTCGACGATGAGCCCGGGAATGCCCAAGCACATACCAGGGGACCCTCACCGACGACGCGGCACTTGCTGCGCCGCGGCGACCACGGCCTGCCCGAGCGCAAGGCCGCCGTCGTTGCACGGAATCTCGCTGTGAGCCAGCACGTGGAAGCCCAGTGCCTCCAATCCGATTGCGACCAGCTCGAACAGCACCTGATTCTGGAAGACCCCGCCTGATAACGCAACTTGGCGGACGGCTCGTTCGCCTCTCTCGTCTCGGGTCGTCCGATCCGCCATGGCGCAGATGGCGCGAGCCAGTCCCTTGTGAAACCGCGCCGCCATGACCGGGATCGGCGTCTTCAGAAGAAGATCATCCAGAAGCGCTTGCCACATGGCCGTGGGGTCGAGAGAGGGAATCCCGGTCTCCTTGAGAAGAGAAATTGCGAAGGGATAGGCGGAGGCCTCGTCCTCCTCTTCAAGAGCCGCGCGATCCACCTGTTGCTCGAGTTCAACGGCGGCCTGACCCTCGTAGCCCGCTCGGTCGGGACAGATGCCCATGGCCGCCGCCACCGCGTCAAACAGTCGCCCACAAGAACTGGCCGGAGGGCTGTTGATGTTTCGCGCGAGCATGTGGTCGAGCAGGGTCCGTGGCTTGTCCGCGAGATAATGATGGAGACCCAATTCACCGTAGCGTTCCGCGAAGCGCGCCCAGCCAAGCCCCGTCATCAGGTGCGCGTAGGTGTTCCGCCAGGGTTCCCTGATCGCCTGCTCCCCGCCCAGCAGCGCCACTGGTTTGAAGGCCCCGACCCGCCTGGCCGCACGATAGTCGGCGACCAGGAACTCTCCGCCCCACAAGGTCCCGTCGTCCCCATACCCGAGCCCATCCAGGGCGATGCCGAGCACCGGAGGATGATCGAGCGGGAGACCGTGCTCCGCGAGACAGGCGGCGATGTGGGCATGGTGGTGCTGAACCTCGTGGAGCGGGATGGCCTCCGTCGCAGACAGTTCCCTCCCGATCTTGCTGGACCGGTATTCGGGGTGACGGTCGATGGCGAGGACCGCCGGAGCATGGGCAAACAGGTGACGGTATCGGTCCAGCGCCCGTCGATAATCCGCAAGGGTTAAGGCATCTTCGAGGTCCCCGATGTGGTGGGACAGGACCGCGCGACCGTCCTGGAACAGACAGAAGGTATTTTTCAGTTCCCCGCCCAGGGCCAAGACAGGAGGCGCCTCGGCAAATTCCGGTGGGAGCACGATCGGCGCCGGAGCGTAGCCTCGGCTGCGGCGGAAGATTCGCCCCGCGCCGGCCATGACCTTGGCGACGGAATCATCGACCCGGTGGGCGATCGGACGATCGTGCAACAGGAACGCGTCGGCCATGTCCCCCAGATGGGTCTTGGCCTCCTCATTGTCGATCCATTGCGGCTCGTCGGACCGATTCCCGCTGGTCAGGACGACGGGGCGGTCCATCCGTTGAAGCAGCAGGTGATGGAGGGCCGTGTTAGGCAGCATGAAGCCCAACGTGCGAAGGCCGGGCGCCACGCTGGGGGCGATGGCGCCCTGGAGATTGGACTCTGGACCGGTCCTGGTGCGCCGTGCCAAGATCACGATCGGAGCCGCGGGGCTTTCAAGCAGCGCCTGTTCCTGCTCGTTGACCTCGCAGGAGTCGCGGATGACCCGAAGATCGCGCGCCATGAGGGCGAACGGCTTCCCATCCCGTCCTTTCTTGCGACGGAGTCGCGAAACGGCTTCCTCCCGCGAGGCATCGCAGGCCAACTGCAGGCCCCCCAATCCCTTGATCGCCAAAATCTTGCCCTGTTGAAGGAGGGTGCAGGCGGCATCGACGGCGTCGAACAGAGGAAGGTTTTCGATTCGAATTGGTGTGCCGTCGGCGCGCTCAAGCCAGACCTTCGGGCCGCATTCGTGACAGGCGATCGGCTGCGCGTGAAACCGCCGGTCTTGAGGGTCCCTGCATTCGGCGGCACAAGGGGAACAGAGTTCGAACCGGCTCATGGTGGTGCCGGACCGGTCGTAGGGAATACGTTCCTGAATCGTCAGCCGCGGGCCGCAATGGGTGCAGTTCGCCAGCGGATAGCGATAGCGACGCGCGGAGGAATCCTGCACTTCGTCCTGACAATCCACGCAGGTCGCGGCGTCTGGTAGGACAGCGGTCGAAACAGAGCCGATCGCGCTGGCGAGGATCGTGAAGTCCGGGGGAATGTCTTGAGCCTGGGCCGGCTCGCAAATCACCTCGTCGATCCGGGCCAAGGCCGGCGGTCGCGACGTGAGGTCGTCGAGGAATTGCCGGATGGTATCGGGAAGGCCGACTAGATGGATCAACAGGCCCTCTCCATCGTTCAACACATGGCCGCGCAGGCCGAGGCGCTGGGCCAGCCGCCAGACGGTCGGGCGGAATCCGACACCCTGGACCAATCCGCGAATGCGGATCGTCATGGCTGTGAGCGGTGAAGCAGGTGAAGCAAGGGATTGCGTCACGGTTGTCTCTCTTAAATCGAGGGTCGTCACGTCCTCCATGTGGGTCGCTCAAAGAAACCTGTTGGCCAAAGCAAAACTGGTAAGACGGAAGGAGAGGACGCAGTCTAGCGGGATGGTTGCGACACGATCAAGAGCCGTCTGAATCGGTGCGCCGGCGCACCGACGTGCGCGGATACACGAAGCGGAATCGCGCTCGCCTGGGTGTCGTTCATCGCCGCCGACAGCATCCCATCGATAATGCCGCAGTTTCTTTAGCTTACCTTGCTGTTGTACAGTCCGACCGGGACGGTCCTCTTTTTGCTGATAGCCTCCCATGCGGAGAATTTTCCTATGGAGATGGTTCTTCTTGCTGTAGCCCTGCTCCCCCCGCTGCTCTCGGGCGCGACGATCCCATTGTGCGGGTCGAAGTTGGGAGAACGGAGCGCATGGATCGGCATCGCGGCCCTCTGGGCGTCGGCCTTGTCATCCATCGCGATGATGACGGTCGTGCTTCAAGCGGGACCGGTCAAGTTGACGATTCTGGACGTCAACGCCGGAACCATGAGCCATGCGGTTCTGATCGACCGCCTGGCCGCCGTCATGATGGTTCTGATCACCTCGGTCAGCTTGGTGATTCACGTCTATTCGCGCCGATACATGGTCGGCGATGCGGGCTATGTGCGGTTCTTCTCGCTCCTGGGGCTGCTCACGTTCGTCCTGCTCAGCCTCGTGACCAGCGGAAACCTGCTGTGGCTGTTGCTCTGCTGGCATCTGGTCACCTGGCTGCTCGTGAAGCTGGTGTCGTTTCAGGGGTCGAGCCCAGCCGCCCTCCTAGCCGGGAGGCGAACGTTATGGATTCAGGGAGTCGGCGATACCGCCTTCGCGGCGGCGGCGCTGGTGCTCTATGCGACCTGTGGCACATTGGATCTGGATGGGATCTTTGCGGCCATCAGGCAGTCGCCGGTACGGACTATCGTATGGTTCGGTGCCGGGTTGGAGCTGGATGTCCCGTTCGTCACGACCCTGCTCCTGCTCCTGTCCGTGATGGCCAAGTCCGCTCAATTTCCCTTTCATATCTGGCTCCCCGGCACGATCGAGGCGCCCACGCCGGTGTCGGCTCTGCTGCATGCGGGCATCGTGAACGCGGGCGGCTTCCTGGTCAACCGGCTGGCCCCGTTGTTCGGGTCCGCGCCGACGACTCTCAATCTGATGTTCCTGATCGGGGGGCTCACGGCCTTGATCGGCGCGGCCACGATGCTGACACAATCCAGCGTGAAGCGGACGCTGGTCTACTCCACGATGGGACAGATGGGCTACATGGTGATGGAGTGCGGATTGGGCGCCTTCGCGCTGGCGGTGTTTCACCTCTGCGCCCATGGACTGTTCAAGGCCACGCTGTTCTTGAACTCCGGCACGAACATTCACAAGGCCAGGAAGGAGTTCAAGCTCCCACCTGCAGCGCAGATCGAGCAGGCCGGGGCGTTCTCGGCGATCACCTGGGGCACCGGCCTCACCGTGACCCTGGTGTTGCCGCTGATCATCTTGCTGGCCGTCCATGGGGTGGTTCGCATCCCGTTGTTGGACGTGCAGGGAGCGGTCATTTTCCTGTTCTTCGGATGGGTCACGTCGTCCCAAGTGATGTTCAGCCTCTACCGGGCGCATAGCGGAGCGTCCTGGAAAGTGTCGCTGACGATGGTCGGGGCGCTCGCCTTGATCGGGATGACCTACCTGTGGGCCGGCGAAGCCTTCACCCATTTCCTCTATCCCGGTCCGGGAGAGGCAGACGCCTACTTCCAGGCCGCCGAGTGGCATCCGTATCTGTTCGATGCCTTTATCGGCCTCTCGGCGGTCCTCATCGTGGCCGTCTGGGGCCTGATTTACGGAACGGCTCGCGGCGTGAAAGTGCTCGTGCCGGCGTGGATCGAAGGCCTTCGAACCAGGGCCTATGTGGCCTTTCTCAACGGACTCTATGTGGAAGATCTCGTGCGGACCTTTGAACGGCCGTCCCGTCGCCTGTCCTGCGACGCCGACGGCCGCCGCTAGCGGGGTGATGGCGGCATGACGGCGGAATCGCGCATGTTTTCCGACGCAGAACGGATGGAGGTGCGCTCGTATGTGCAATTGGCCGGCGAGGCGATTGCCCAGTACTGGCCCATGCGGACCTTCATTCACCACAATCCCCTGCATGGCCTGGAAAATCTTCCCTTCGATCAGGCCGTGAAGCGCGGCGAACAACTCTTCGGCGGGCGCGGGTACCTGCCCAACGGAGCCTATCGCCGGTATTTCGAGCAGGGCCTCGTCCGCGTCGAGGATCTCACACAAGTGCTCTCGTCGATCGCCACCGGGACTCAGGTGGTCTTCGGGGGGAGAGTGCTCTCGCACCTTGAGGTGCTTCGCCTGTCCATGATCCATGGCTTGGGGGAGCTGGCGGCCGACCCTTCCGGCTCGTCATCTCGAACGGAGGAGGCGGACCGACTGGCAGCCTGGGTGAAAGCCTCATTGGGTTCGGGGTTCGGGACGCCCCTAGAGCCGCCTGCGCAGTGGGAATCCATCGAGCTTTTGTCCAAAGAGACCTTGTCGGCCTGGTGCGACCAGACGCTGGGCACGGAGCTGGTCGCCACGATCAACGAGCAGTTGATCAAGTGGTGCAGCGTGTTCCTGGACGAGGGCGAGGCGTCTTGGGTGATGCCGCGCCGTGAACGGACCTTCTATCGGGCCTGGAAGGCGCTGACTCGGTACGATGCCGCGCTGCGGTTGTTGGGCATCAAGGACGCGGGGGCCAAGATCGCCGCACTGGACGATCGACCGGAAGACGCGCTGCTTCGGCATCTCGCCGCGATGAAGATCCCGAAGCCCTCCTGGGAGGCCTACTTCGCCCTGCATTTGGCGGCCCTGCCCGGCTGGACGGGCTATATCAAGTGGCGATCGGGCGAACCGGACTATCCGTGGCAAGTGCGCTATCCCATCGATCTGGTGAAGTATCTGGCCGTGCGGTTGTTTTATGAACGCGAACTGGTCGCCCTGGCCTGCCGGGATCGGCTCGGCCTCGACGGGCAGCATGAAGCCATCCGCGACGATGTCGATCGGGCTCCCCATGCCTACTGGCTTCGTCGCGAGCTGACCGGCGGCAGGCTCCCGCGGACGGTCGCCGAAGCCGCCCACAGGCTGGTGCGGACCTGGAACCAGAAATCGGCGGAAGAGCGGAACGAAGCGGCAAAGAAACTCTGCAACGAGACGGTCGAGCGGCGCGCCGCTGAGCGGGTGAGACGGGCGGCGCGGCAGTTGCTCGGCCTGGCGGCCGCGATCGGCGTGAGGCCGGACTCGATCACCGAGACGGCCCCGGCCGATGCGCTCACGGTCGTGAATTGGCTGGAGGGGTTTCCCGCTTCCCAACAGAGCCGCCGGTGGCTGGAGGCCTTGGAAACGCGCCAGCGCCGTCAGGTCGTCGAACAGTTGACCGGAACGTTCGAGCAGGCGCGGCAGGGCGGCGGCCAGGTGGAGACGGCGCAGTCATCGAGGCCGTTGGCCCAGATGGTCTTCTGCATCGATGTGCGGTCGGAGGTGCTGCGACGGCACCTGGAGAATCTTGGCGGCTATGAGACACTGGGCCTGGCGGGATTCTTCGGCATCCCGCTCAAGTATCAGGGGTTCGGGGCGGACCACAGCGTGACCCACTGTCCGGTCTTGCTCAAGCCAAGGAATCAGATCAGGGAGATTCCCCGGAGTTACCACGGGCAGGCGGCCGAGCGGCATCGTTTGGGGGCCCGGCTCGCCAAGGTCGGCCATACCCTGCTGCACGATCTGAAGGAAAACGTCATCACGCCCTATGTGATGGTCGAGGCGCTGGGGTGGTTTTTCGGCCTGCCGCTCTTCGGGAAAACGCTCTGTCCGCTGTGGTACCAGCGGATCGCTCAAGCCTTGCGACGGCTCCTCCTCCCTTCCCTGGCGACGACCTTGACGATCGACAAATTGACCAGAGAGGAAGCCACGGAGATGATGGCGGCCGAACAGCGCGCCGGCATCCGGGAAATCCTGCGGACCGAGTTCGCCCTCCGGGGCTCGACCGTGACACCGGCCTTGATCGAAGCCATTCGCCTCCGCGTCCTGGAGGGCACGAACGGAGCGGGCGGGGTCGAGGTGGCCAAAGCATTGGGAATTGGGCCGGCCGATGAAGCCGCCCTCTACGAGCGGTTGCGTCATCGACTCGACCTCACCCCGCGCGGGATGTCCGTCCGCCTCCATCGGATCACCCACCACGGCTTTTCCGTCGCGGAACAGGCTTACGGCGTAGAGGCGGCGCTCAGGTTGATGGGGCTCACCTCCGGCTTTGCGCGGTTGATGGTGGTCTGCGCCCACGGCAGCACGTCCGACAACAATCCCTATGAATCCGCGCTCGACTGCGGAGCTTGCGGCGGCAACAACGGCTTGCCGAACGCCAGGGCCTTCGCGGCGATGGCCAACCGGCAGGCTGTCCGCGACCTGCTGCGGACCCGCGGCATCGCCATTCCCAACGATACCCATTTCGCGGCCGCGGTGCACGATACGACCTGCGACGACGTGCGGATCGTGGATCTTGAGGACGTGCCGGCGACCCATCGCAAGGACCTTACGCGCCTGATCGCGGACCTCAAGGAAGCCGGCGCGCAGGCCGCCCTGGAGCGGGGCGCGGCGCTGGACGGGGGCGCCGTCCGCGATGGAGCCGCGGCGCGGTCGAGAGCCGCGCGGCGAAGCACCGACTGGGCGCAGGTCCGTCCGGAGTGGGGACTCTCGAAGAACAGCCTCATGGTCATCGGACGGCGGGAACTGACCAGAACCGTAAACCTACGAGGACGGGCCTTCCTCCACTCCTATGATCACCGGCAGGATGAATCGGGGAAGCTGCTCGAAACCATCATGACCGCTCCCCTGGTCGTGGCCCAATGGATCAACATGGAGCATTACTTCTCCACGGTCGATAACGAGGTCTATGGGAGCGGCAGCAAGGTGTATCACAATGTCGTCGGACGGGTGGGCGTCATGAGCGGGGCCGGCAGCGATCTGCGGATCGGACTGCCCGCCCAGACCGTCCTGAACGGGCCGGCCCCCTATCACGAGCCCATGAGGTTGCTGGCGGTCATCGAGGCGCCGGTCAAGAGGGTCCAAGACGTGATCTCCAAACATCCGCACCTTGAGCAATTGTTCGACCAAGGCTGGGTGTCGCTGCTGGTCTTGGATCCGACCGACGGCCGGTTCTCTCGCTATGAGTTGATGGCGGGTTGGGAGGCGGTTCCGAGTCCGGCGCCGTCGGAGCCAGGTGATGCGTCGATCGCAGGCCTGACCGCCGCCGGAGAGAGTCAGCCGTTGCAAGACCCTGGACAGGTCACCGGGGTGCGGTAACGCGACCGGGGCTTGAGCGGAAGACCGGAGCGGTGATGAGGTGCGACGGTCGTTACGGTCGAGGCGCCGCGCGGCGGCTTGACGAGCCATGTTGACGAGGGAGGACCTATGAGCAGGTTGACGCTGCATCCCATGAAGGAAATCAGGATCGTGGTTCAGGGCGAACACCTGAGAATCGTGACCGATGTGCTGGACCGAGTCGGCGCGACCGGCTACACGATCATCCACAATGTCTCGGGCAAGGGCCATCATGGATTCCACGAAGGCCACTTGTTGTTCGATGATACGAGTAGCCAAGTGATCGTCTTCACCGTGGTCCCGGAGGAGCGGATCGAGCCGATCCTGGCCGGGTTGACACCTCTGTTCAACAAACATTCGGGCGCGATGTTCGTGAGCGACGTCGCGGTGACCCGACGGGAGCATTTCGTGGCGACCTGATCTGGTCGAATCCGCTCCTCCGGCTCTCGACGATCCCGAGCCCGGGCCGATATACTGCCTTCGTCCGCTCCCGCGGCGAACGGAGCCCGCGTGGAGCCGAAGATGCGGGACCCCATGACCTCCTCCCATCGCCCTCGATCCAAAACGACCTCGCCGGTCCAATCAGAGGTGGCGGCGGCCGAAGTGCTGGCCTGGGTCAGCGACTGCATTCAAGGCGGTCTCTGCTTCGTCTGCAACGGCCTCCTGATCTTCGAAAACTCGCATTTTGCGGAGCTGGTCGAGGCGACGGAACTTCGCGCAGACGGGATCGAGCATCGGTTGAGGAAGAGCCTCCTCGATGAAGCCATCCTGTGGAATCGGCGCCCGCTTGGTGCGAAGAAGTTGTCCGGATACCGGCTGAAGGATCGTCAGGGCCACCCGCTCCATTACGAGTGTCGTTTCAACGTGGTGCCCTATCGAGGCGAGCGCGGAGTGCTGATGGTGCTGGAGGACGTCACCGAACGGACGTTGCTCGCGCAGGAGGCGGCGCAGGCGGCCTGTTTCCAATCCGTGCTGGCCCGGATCGGCACGCTGGCGGTCAGTGATGAGCCGGCCCAGGCATTGATGAACGAGGCCGTTCGACTCACGGCTGAGGCATTGGGGGTGGATCTGTGCAAGATCCTGATTGCCCGGGAATCGGATGATCATCTCGCGGTCGTGGCCGGGGTCGGCATTGAGGAAGAGTTCATCGGCAAACTGACGATCGAGGGAGGGACCCACTCGCAGGCCGGGTTCGCTATCCGGGAGCGGCTGCCCGTGGTCGTGCGCGATCTTCGTGAAGAGACACGATTCACCCCGTCGAAATTGCTGACCGAGCACGGCGGCATCGCCGGGATGTGCGTGCCGATGTTGGTCGAAGACAAGGTCTACGGGGTGATGACGGCCCATTCGAAACAGGTCCGGGACTTCACGGAGAAAGAGCAGGCATTTCTATGCACGGTGGCCAATACGGTGGCCACCGTCCTGGAGCGAAAGCGGAGGGCCGACGCCCAAATCGATCTCTATCACCGTCTGTTCATGTCGGCGCAAGACGGCATCATGCTGACCGACACCGACGGCCGGATCCTCGAATGGAACCCTGCGCTGGAACGGATGACGGGCTGGGCGCGCGAGGAGGCGTTGGGACAGCGGCCGTCGATCCTCAAGTCCGGGAAGCATTCGCCTGAATTTTACGAGCGGCTCTGGCACGCCATCCGATCAGGGAAGCCGTTTGTCGACCGCTTCGTCAATCGCCGGAAGGACGGCACGGAATTCCTGGTCTGGGAGAGCGTGAGCCCCGTGAAGGATCGCGACGAGATCACCCAATACTACCTGGCGATCCTCACCGACCTGAGCGAGCGGGAGCAGATGTTGGAGGCGCTGCGTCACACCGAGCAGGTCAAGCTGGTGGGGCAACTGGCCGGCGGCATTCTGCACGAGATCCGCAATCCGCTCATCGGGCTCGGGAGCCTCGCGACACATCTGGCCGAGCAGGAGCAGTTGCCGCAGGCCGCGCGCGACCGCTGCCGCCTCATTGCCCGGGAGGCGGCCCGTATCGACGAGCTGCTGGAGACCCATTTAGGCCAATTGCGTCCGCGTCCGTTCGATCTCCGGCCCTGCGACCTTCCGTCGCTCATCGACGACACGCTGACGCTGCTCCGGCCGAACCTACACAACCAGCAGATCAACGTGAAGAAGGCCATCGCCCCGGACCTGCCGCAAGTGGAGGCCTCGCGCGCGCACATCCAGCAGGCTTGTCTCAACATCATAATGAACGCGATCGACGCCATGCCCAACGGGGGCGACCTGACGATCACGGCCAGGCCGGATACCAAACGGGGCCCCGGCTTGTTGTTGACGTTTTCGGATACGGGCAAAGGCATCCCCCCGGAGGATTTGCAGCGTATCTTCGAGCCGTTCTTTACCAACGGCAAGGCGAAGGGCGTTGGCCTGGGCTTAACGATCACCCATGACATCATCGAGCGGCATGGCGGGCAATTGGCGATCGAAAGTCCGACGGGAAGCGGCGCAGTAGTCGAGGTGTGGTTGCCGGTGAAACAAGAGGTCTGCCATGACGTGGCACCTGTTGCTGGTTGAAGACGAGGCGTCCGTTCGCGAGGCTTTCGCGCTGCGCCTCGGCAACCAGGGCTACGTCGTGCAGACCGCCGCATCAGGGGAAGAGGCGCTGGCGCTGCTGCGCTCCTACGAACCGGATATTCTGGTGCTCGATCTGGTTATGCCCAAGCTCTCCGGTCTCGACGTGCTGGCCAGGGTCAAGCAGACCTCTCCCCATCTGCTGGTGATTCTGTTGACTGCCAGGGGGACGGTGAAGGACGCGGTGGAAGCGACGAAGCTGGGCGCATTCGATTTTGTCGCCAAATCCATCGATATGGAGGACCTCCAACACGCGCTGAATCGAGCGACGGAGTTCTTGACGCTCCAGCGGCAGGTTCGCTTGCAGAGTGGGCAAGAATCGGCGCGCTATGCGCTCGACCGCGTGATCGCCAAGAGCCCGACTACCCAGAGTTTTCTCGCCCGGGTCCGCGAGCTGGCCAAGAACGACCGCGTCACGGTCCTCTTGCAGGGAGAGACCGGCACAGGCAAGCAGTATATGGGCCGTGTGATCCACTTCAACAGCGCAAGGGCCCACAAACCCTGCATCGAGGTCGATTGTCCCGCGATTCCCCGCGAGCTGTTCGAGAGCGAGTTGTTCGGGCATGAAAAAGGGTCCTTCACAGGCGCCAGTGGCAGGCGGTGCGGCTTGATCGAAATGGCTGAAGGCGGCACCGTGTTGTTCGATGAAATCGGCGACTTGCCCCTTCCGTTGCAGACCAAATTGCTGCGGGTGATCGAGGAACGGGCGCTGCGACGTATCGGAGGCTCGACGACGATCCCGGTGGAGGTCCGGTTCATGGCCGCGACGAATCGCAACTTAAAAGAAGCCGTGGCCAAGGGAGAGTTTCGAGAGGATCTCTATTTCAGGCTGAACGTGGTCACGTTAACCGTGCCACCGCTGCGGGATCGCCGCGAAGATATCATTCCGCTCGCTGAACAGTTCTTGGCTCGTTCCGCGCTTGCATTCAGGAAGCCGGTTCGCACGTTGGGAGAAAGCGCAGTCGCCGTCTTGTCTCGCTACCAATTTCCGGGGAACGTCCGGGAATTGAGCAACTTGATGGAGCGTGCGGTCCTGTTCTGTTCCGAGGAGTCCCTCGACGCGTCTCACTTTCCCTCTGACGTGCAGGACAGCCCCGTCACGTCGTCCATAGGTGCCTCCGCACCGCTGTCCGTTCCAGCCGGCTGGCTCGACCCGGCTCTGGTCCAGCTCACGTTTCGAGTGGGCGAGCAGTCCCTCGCCGACCTCGAGGATCGCATTATCAATGAGGTGCTGCGGCGGACGGGCGGCAACAAGACTCTCGCCGCCAAGCAGCTCGGTATCACCCGTTGGATGCTGGACCGGCGGCGGAGGAGATAAGCCTGTTGGCCTCGATCTGGTTGGATTGCAGTCCCCGACAGCCGTGCCTGTCTGCTCCGGCTCAGGCGCACACGCGTCCCGTGCGAGCTGTGCAAGGACCAAGGCAACACGCGTTCTCTCCGCCTCCTTCTCGGATCCGGCACAAGACTTGGAACAACGAAATGAAGCGCCCGTGCGTTCGGAGGGAACGATGCAACACCTGCGAGTGCTGGAAGACCACAGCGTCTATATTTTACGCGAGGCTTACAAGTGCTTCGACGATCTGGCCATGCTCTGGTCGATGGGCAAAGACTCGACCGTGCTGCTCTGGCTTGCGAGGAAGGCGTTTTTCGGCCACGTCCCCTTTCCGTTGGTGCACATCGACACCGGTTATGAAATGCCGGCTTTGATCGAGTACCGGGACCGGTTATGTCGCGAGTGGAGGCTCAATCTCGTCGTGGGCCAGAACAAGGACGCGCTTGCCGGAGGGATGGGACCCGAGCGCGGGCGCGTCACTTGCTGCACGGCCATGAAGATCGAGGCGTTGAAGCAGACGATCGCCGCGCACGGCTGGACGGCCGTCATCCTCGGCATCCGCGCGGACGAAGAAGGGACTCGGGCGAAAGAACGGTACTTTTCGCTCCGCGACAAGCACGGTGAATGGGATTTCCGCGACCAACCGCCCGAGCTATGGGACCAGTTCAATACGACCTTCCCTGCCGGTGCCCATGTTCGGGTCCATCCGCTGCTCGATTGGACCGAGCTCAACATCTGGGAGTATCTGGAGCTTGAGCAGATTCCCCTCCCGCCGCTCTACTTCGACCAGGGGAACGGCACGCGTTACCGCAGTCTCGGCTGCGTCCCTTGCACCGGCACGGTCAATTCCTGCGCGTCGACGATTCCGCAGATCATCGCCGAGCTTCGCACGACGACCGTCGCGGAACGCTCCGGCCGCGCGCAGGACGAGGGCCGCGGCATGGAAACGCTGCGCAAGCTCGGGCACATGTGACGACTGCGGACAACGTTGCAGACCGGCCTATCGCTCCTCGTATAATGGGGGCCGGAGACGGCCCGATGGATTTGAAAATCATCACCGATCGGCGGTGCGACGAGGCGATCGTCCTGGAATGCATCGGGGACGGCGTGGTCACGATCGACCTGGATATGCGCATCCGCTACATGAACCGGGCGATGCGGGAGCTGCTGGGCTATGAGCAGGACGAGCTGCTCGGACAACCGCTGAGCTGCCATTTCTTCGTGCAGGGCAGCATCTGCTCCACGCAGGATTGCATCCTGGAGCGCGCGATCCGCAACCGTGAGAAAGTCCGGAACTACGAGACCGTGATCCAGAACAAAGAGGGACGGAAGATCCCGGTGAGTCTGAACACGGACCTGTTGTGGGACGAAACAGGCCACTTGATCGGCATTGTCGAAACCTACCGCGACTTGAGCCAGATCAACGAGCTGAAAGCCAAGCTGGAACGGCAGGCACATCCGGGAGCCCGCGGCCCGCTGATCGGGCGCAGCAAGGCGTTGCAGCGGATTCTCGACGTGCTGCCCCAGGTGGCCAACTCGAAAGCCACGGTCCTCATCCAGGGCGAGAGCGGCACGGGAAAAGAATTGATTGCGAGAGAGATTCACCGGCTGAGCCCCAGGCGGGACCATCCGTTCGTCGCCGTCAATTGCGCCGCCTTGGCCGAGGGGCTGCTCGAAAGCGAATTGTTCGGTCATGTCAAGGGCGCCTTCACCGGGGCGATCGCCGACCGTCCGGGGAGATTCGAGATCGCGCACAAGGGCACCTTGTTCCTTGATGAAATTGCGGAGATCAGCCCCATGGCGCAAGCCAAGCTGCTGAGGGTGCTTCAAGAAGAAGAATTCGAGCGGGTCGGAGGGAACAAGACCGTCAAGGTGGATGTGCGGGTCGTGGCCGCCACCAACAAGGATCTGACGGCCCAAACGCAGGAAGGGCGGTTTCGGGACGACCTCTATTACCGACTTCAAGTATTCCCGATTCGGGTGCCGCCGCTTCGAGATCGGAAAGAAGATATCCTGCCCCTCATCGAACATTGCATGGCACGATTGAATCGCGTGATGGGGAAAAATGTGCGGGATGTCGATGGCCCTGCTCTCCGCGTGCTGGAGGCCCACCACTATCCCGGAAACGTGCGGGAGCTGGAAAATATCCTGGAGCACGCGTTCATTCGCTGCCCGGACCATAGTCTCCGCCTGGATCACTTGCCTGAATACCTGACGGCGGAGAAGAGAAGCGGCGATGAGAGGGTCGGCACGTCTGCGGGGGACGCAGGAGTCGCTCTTGCGGATTTGGAGCGGGAAGCCATCTCCCGGACGCTGGAACAGACCGATTGGGATTATCGGACGGCTTGCCGCCGGCTAGGCATCAGCCGATCGACGCTTCTTCGCCGTATCAAACTCTATAAGATGAGTCGTACGGGCCAATCAAAATGAATCAGCATGGTCAAAATGACGCTCATAAGACATTGAAATTATGTCTTTCCGTGGTATAGTTTCATTCTGACATTCTTCCAGTTTTCTTCTCCACAACCTCCAAAAAAATCTCCAGGCAATTTAACCGGTTCTGCTTCGACCTCCCCGCGATATTCTGGCACATCTCCTGCTCTAATTCGGCGCGAGAACAGGACCGTCAATACTGGCGCTACGAAACCAATGCGCAGGCCTTGTCTCCGAAGAACGGCCCTGCCGCGCCGCCTGTGCGCAAGAGGAAGGACGATTGTGTTGGAACCGACCGTGGCTCGCTCGAACGAGGGAGACCGGAGCGATGAACGAATGACGCTGGACCAACTGGTCGCGCTCACCGATGAGCAAGCTCTCGTGCGCCTGGGGCTTGAACTGATGGAGGCCTTCGCGCGGGCCGAAGGGCGCAGCTTGTGGCATTAGCGGACAGTGCTCGTTTCTGTTCAGCCCTGCACGAGGAGGAATGGAACATGGCCTATAGCGAGAAAGTTGTCGATCACTTCACCCACCCACGAAACATGGGCAGCTTGCCGAAAGAGGCTCCGGACGTCGGCACCGGAATCGTGGGCGCCCCTGAATGCGGCGATGTGATGAAACTGCAAATCAAGGTGCAGAACGACACGATCGTCGATGCGAAGTTCAAAACGTTCGGCTGCGGATCGGCGATCGCGAGTTCCAGCTTGGCCACCGAATGGCTGAAGGGCAAGACCATCGAGCAAGCGGCCGCGATCAAGAATACGGACATCGTCCAGGAACTGAACCTCCCCCCGGTCAAGATCCATTGTTCAGTCCTCGCCGAAGACGCGATCAAGGCGGCGTTGTCCGACTTTCAACACAAGACCGGCGCCGGCAGGCAATCCGGTCGCGGAGCAGGGACGCAGCCCGATTCCCCGGAGGGGGGGCAAAACCACATAGCACATTCGACCCCATGACGCCGCGGCGGAGGGAGACCGTATGAACTGTCCTCGATGCACCGGCTTGATGATACACGACGATTATTTCGATCTGCAGGACGAGGCCGGCCTGTGCACCTTTGCCGCCTGGCGCTGCCTGATCTGCGGAGAGGTCCTCGATCCGGTGATTCTCAAGCACAGGAGGTCCCCGCCTTCACCGATGGTAGATCGGGCACGGCCTCAGCTCCATCAGATCGTCTCGGTACGCACGAGAAAAGGGGCGGGCCGGTCCAGAGACCTCTGGAACGATCCGGACGGAACGGCCCTGCCGCTGGGCGCGAACGTGCTGGCGGACCTTGACCTGGATAGTCGCATCGCAGCCGAGTTGGAAGATGTGGACGTGTGACAAGAGGAGAAGATCTCTATGGCGTTATTGATCACCGATGAGTGCATTTCCTGCGGAGCCTGTTTGCCGGAATGTCCCAACGAAGCGATTTTTGAAACGCGCAGCGACGCCGAGGCGAAGGGGTATCACGTCGGGGACGGTCAGGGTATCGGGGACAGCATTTATGTCATCACTCACGAGCGCTGTACGGAGTGCGTCGGCCATTTCGACGAGCCGCAGTGCGCCGCGGTCTGCCCCGTCGACAATTGCTGCATCTCGGATCCGGCCTATCCGGAATCGAAAGAGGTGTTGTTGGAACGGGCGCAACGTCTCAATCCGGACAAAGAGATTCATCCCGACAAGGTCTGGAGCGGCGTGCGCGGCTAACGGGCCCGGCTCGCTTCGTCGAGAGGGTTATCGATGGCTGAGTTTGTCAGGGTCGCGGGCGTGAGCGATGTTCCGATGGGCAGCGGCCGCGTCTTCGAGGTCGGAGATCGCTCCATCGCGATTTTCAACGTCGATGGTTCGTTCTTCGCAACGGACAATACCTGCGCCCATCGCGGCGGTCCGCTCGGAGAAGGCGAGTTGGAGGGAGAAGTCGTGACCTGTCCCTGGCACAGTTGGGAATATAACGTCCGGACGGGCATCTCGCTCACGACGCCTTCTGCCTCCGTCAAGACATACGACGTGCAGGTCGATGGCGAGGATGTCAAGGTCCGGTTATAGGGTCGGCCATTTCGGGAACACCTCACTCTTAAGCGAAGGAGCCGTTCATGATCACCATCACGCCTCACGCGGAACAGAAAATCCGTGAGTTCGTGCAGCAAGAGCATGCAGCCGTCGGCCTGCGAATCTACGTACGCGGGGGAGGCTGTCACGGCTACCAATACGGCATGGCCCTCGAATCCACCGTCGCCGATGACGACACGGTCATCGAACAGGGCGACCTCACGATCATCATGGATTCCCAGAGCGCTCCCCTCCTTCAAGGAGCCGAGGTCGAATACTTGGACAGCGTGCAGGGCTCGGGATTCTCGATCAAGAACCCGCAAGCCAAGACAACCTGCGGCTGCGGCAGCTCGTTCAGTGCCTGAACGGATCGAATCGCCACCGCCAATCTACAGGAGCTCTTGATGATTCCCATCATCACGCCGCGCGAACTGAACGATCGACTCGACAAGGGAGACAAGTTGGTTCTTCTCGATGTGCGGGAGCCCTGGGAATACAACCTCGCAAAAATCGCGGGCTCGCAGCTCATTCCGCTGGGAACGCTGCCGCAATCGCTCGCCAAGCTGGACCGGAACGCGGAGATCGTCGTGTATTGCCATCATGGGATGCGAAGCGCCGATGCCGCCGGCTTCCTCTTTCAGCAGGGATTTGCAAGGGTGAAAAACCTCGTCGGCGGGATCGACGCCTGGTCGGTGCAGATCGATCCCGCCGTGCCCCGGTACCGCTGAAACCATGGGCGCGGTCTCTCATCGGCGATCCAGTTGGACGTCGAGGCTCGTCGAGTGGTTGAAGACGCTCACGTTCTACGAAATCGCGCTCGGGATGAAAGCCACCCTGACGCATCTTCTGCGCTACCGCCCGGTCACGATTCAATATCCCCACGAGAAGCGCCTCCTGCCGGACAATTACCGCGGCATGCTCGCACTGCTGCGCTATGACGACGGCACGGAGAAATGCGTGGGCTGCGACCTCTGCGAAGCCGCGTGTCCCAGCCGCGTCATCACCGTCGTCAGCGCCGAAGTCCCCGGCGAACCGATCAAGCGGTACGCCAAGGAATATTACATGGACATGACCCGCTGCCTCTTCTGCGGGATGTGCGTCCAGGCCTGTCCGGTCGACGCGCTGGCCATGACGCGGGAATATGAATGGTCCGTCTACGACAAGCGGCACCTCTTTCTGAACAAGGAGCAGCTTCTGGCCATCGGCGACCGCAATTTTCCCATCCGAGAGAAACGGTTGGAGCTCCAACATCCCAACGTCGCCTTCTTCAACGTCGCGTTTCCCGACAGTCCGCCGAGGGATGCCGCACCTCTCCGCACGAGCGGTACCGGCTGAACGGACCGAGAGATCCTTGACCAAATCGCACCCATGGCGCTCCGCCGGCCTCTGGTCTTTCCAGCTTCACGTGAATTGCACCATCCTAATCAATCCATTACAATGAGGCCGCTTCCTTCGAGACGGTCAAGATCAACGCCAACCCCGGAGGGATCATGAAAGGCTCACACTCCCATACGCACACCCACACACACAAACACTCGCACGGCCATTCGCGGCCGCACAGCCATGAACATGGCCATCGTCATGCCCACCTCCATCACCACGACCTCGGGAACGAAGCGCACGAGCACACCCATCGCGGCGAGCACGGCGAGCATACGCACCGGCATCGCTGAGAGATAACCGGACATCGCGCCGGCGGCAATCACGGAGACGGCGGCCGCCCACACACGGCTTCCTGGACGCGCGCGCCAGAGACATGGCGCGTGGGCGGGAAGGTTTTATCGGCCGGCGGTCATCGTCTTCCAGTTCGCACCGGACAGGCAGTTTGCTCCAAAACGACCGCTCCATTCAGTTTTTGGATCCCCTGACATAACGCTCGCCTCGTGCACCTCCGCACGGACCGTGTATCGCTGCACCGGCTTGGCGACGGCTCCCACTCCAGTGTTGCAGATCGAGAGCCCGTATTCTCGCAGTTCTAGAAGTTTTGCCGTTCAATGAGTGAATTCGGGCCCCCGGCCTTCTTCTTGCTCATGTCTCATCGCGACAGCACTAGGAGAAGCAGGATGGCTCTTCAATACACCGACTCTCAACGCATGGAGCTGCGTTCCACCGTCAACTTGGCCGGCGAAGTCGTGGCACGTCTCTGGCCAATGCGGACTTTCATTTCCCGCAATCCGTTGCAGGGGCTGGAGCACCTGGACTTCGACGAGGCGGTCGACCGTGGTGAACGGCTTTTCGGCGGGTCGGGATATCTGTCCTCAGACCTCTATCGCGAAGCCTTCCGGAACGGGCGCATCCACTCGCGACATCTGGAGGAGGTTTTGCAGCCCCTCAGCTCGGATCAGCACCTTCACTTCGGGGATCGGCGGATCCACCACTTGGACGTCCTCACGGCCGCGATGGCACAAGGGATTCAGATCAGGCTGGATGGCGTTTCACAGTCTGAAACGAAGGACCGACAGGAAGATCGCGAGCAACTGGAGCGCGTCGCGCGTTGGCTGACCGTCCTGGCCTCCCAAGGCGACTTGGACGAGAGTGAAGCACGCATTGAGGGGACGATCCCCGGACCGCCCCACGATGAAACGATGGCGATGTGGTGCGATCGGACGCTCGGGACCGAGGTGAACGATCGGATCAATCGGCACATGATCAAATGGTGCGCCGCCTTCTGCGACGAAGGCGAGGCGGCCTGGCCGATGCCGCATCGCGAGCGGACATTCTTCCGGGCCTGGAAGGCAGCGGCTCCCTACGACCTGGGATTGGCCTGGCAGGGGATCCAGGCGAGCGCAGAGAAGATTCGAGCGTTGCCTGATCGCCCGGAAGACGCCCTGCTTCAATCCCTGGAGATGCTGAACGTCAAGCCCGCTGCCTGGCAGGAGTACTTGTCGTTGCACATTGCAGCTTTGCCGGGGTGGGCCGGCTTCATCAAGTGGCGGTCGGAGCAGACCGCCTATCCTTGGCAGGAAGCCTATCGCATTGACCTCATCCAGTACCTGGCTGTCCGGCTGTTCTACGAACGGGAGTTCGCGGCGGCGTCGTGTCGCAAGGCCTTGGGTTGCGGGGGCGATGTGCAAACTGTTCACGCTTATGCCGAGCGCTATCCGCACGCGCTATGGGCGAGACGGGCGCTGGTGGCCGGGCGGCTGCCGAAGGGGGCGGCTTCTGAGGCGGCGCGGCTCCGGTGGTGGGGTCAGCGATCGGGTGCCGGCGCATGGGAACAGTTCGGGCGGCGCTGGTATGGCAAGTTGCAGTTGATGCGGGAAGCGGAGCGGAGATTGGAAGAGGCCCGCGCGCTGATCCGGTTGGCCGCCGTCCTCGGTATGGACCCGGCGCTGATCACGGAGACCGCGCAGAGCGAGCTCTCCATGCTCCTGGGATGGCTCCGTTCGTTGTCGCCCCGCCTGCAGGCGCTCAAGTGGCTTGAAGCCTGTGAGCGGGGGCATCAGTACGAGAGCCTGCGCAAACTGACGTCTTCGCCGGCGGGGCGGACCGACGGCTCGGCGGGCCAGCCGGTGCGCGCGAGGCCGCTGGCGCAGTTCGTCTTCTGCATTGATGTCCGATCCGAAGTGTTCCGCCGGCACCTGGAGCAGCGCGGCGGGTATGAGACGTTCGGATTCGCCGGATTCTTCGGGGTCCCCGTGATCTACCGCTCACTGGATGAATCGCCCGATGCGGAACTCTGCCCGGTGTTGATCAAACCCAAGCACGTGGTCAGAGAGGTGCCGAGAACCTATCAAGGCGGAGCCGCAGAGCGGCGGCGATCAATGGCAGCGCTCGCGAAATTGGGCCAGGGGCTGCTGCATGATCTGAAGCACAATGTGATCACCCCCTACGTGATGGTCGAGGCGATCGGATGGTTCTTCGCCTGGCCGTTGCTCGGCCGGACGCTCTTCCCGCGTTGGTATCACCGGATGACGGTTCGGGCGAAGCGAGCGATCATGCCGCCCGTGTCAACGACCATGACCGTCGATAAGCTCACGACCGACGAGGCCTATGAAATGATCGCCGCGGAGCAGCGGATGCGCATCATGCGCTGGCTGCGCGTCCGGTATCCGGCTCAAAGCAGCGCCCTCTCGCCCGGAGCTTTGGAGGGAATCAGACAGCAGGTCCTGAGGATGGACGAAGGCCTGGAGGGTGAGGCGAAGGCGCTTCAAGGCATCGTCGAGACCGGGAACCTCGCCTCCCTCGAGGATTTGCGACGAGAGTGCCGGCTGACCGCTCGCGATACATCGGCCCGCGTGAATCACCTGACGCGCACCGGATTCACGGAAAAGGAACAGGCTTACTATGTCGAGACGGCGCTTCGTCTCATGGGCCTCACATCCAACTTCGGGCGGCTCGTGTTTATGTGCGCCCATGGCAGTAGCTCGCAGAACAATCCCTACGAGTCGGCGCTCGACTGCGGCGCTTGCGGCGGGAGTCAAGGTCTTCCCAACGCTCGTGCGTTTGCCACGATCGCCAACCGGCCCAAGGTGCGCGAGCTGTTGGCCCAACGCGGAATTGCGATTCCGTCGGACACGCATTTCATCGCCGCCCTTCACGACACCACGACCGACGAGGTAAGCGTGGCCGATCTGGAAGACGTGCCGTCCACCCACCGGAAGGAATTGGCGCAGGTGCTGGAGGATGTCGCGGCGGCGGGAGACGATGCGACGGCAGAGCGGCACACGAGCCTGACGGTCTCAGTGCCGGCGGAATCCGCCGCAAAGGCCGCGAGAGCGGTCCGCCAACGGAGCGTTGATTGGTCACAAGTGCGTCCGGAGTGGGGGCTGGCCCGTAACAGCCTCTTCATCGTCGCGAGGCGCGAGCTGACCCGAGGAACCGACCTGGAGGGGCGCTCCTTCCTGCATTCTTACGAGCACGGTTCGGACGAGGACGGCAAGCTGCTTGAATTCATCATGACGGCCCCGCTCATCGTCGCCCAATGGATCAACATGGAGTATTACTTTTCGACGGTCGCCCCCGAAATTTACGGCAGCGGCAGCAAGGTCTATCACAATGTGACTGGCCGTATCGGCGTCATGGCTGGTAACCACAGCGACCTGCGCATGGGGCTTCCGGTACAGAGCCTGATGGCCGGGCGGCGCCCGTATCATGATCCGCTGCGTCTGACCGCGATCATCGAGGCGCCACGCGAGCGGATCACGGCCATCATCGAGCGGCAGCCGCTTGTGGAGCGGTTGGTTCGGAACCGATGGATCACACTGATTGCCCTCGATCCCGCGGAGAGGCGGTTTTATCGGCTTGCCGCAGGCGCCAACTGGACGCTGATGCGCGAGGAAGCCGATCGGTCGTTGGAGCCGGTCGGCGTTTGGACCTAGCGCGCATTATTCATGACGGTTCGTCACGAAACCGTGGAGTCGCGTTGCGAGACGGGCGCGCGGAGCCGGGAGGACCCGAGGCGCACTTGAAACAGTACGTCGAGGGTCTGAGCAACGAGCCCGCCCGCCTGCACGCTGCAAAGACCGCGTGCAGGCCGGTCGCAGCAGCGAATGCGCGGTTGCAGTAGAAGCGTTCATGAATAATGCGCGCTAGAGGTTCGGCTCCGACGCAGCGCGGGAGGAAGCGATGCTCACCTTGGAACCCCGGAAGCAGCGGCCTTACTGGGCGATTCCCTTTTCGTCCTACCAGCAGGTCACGGACTTTCTCCGCGAAATCGAGACGGCCCGCATCCTGAAGGGCCAGCCGTCCGACGGCACGGTCAGCCTGGGGACTCTCGCGCGATGCCTGCACGAGCTTGGCCGTCCGGACCTGCGGTACCGCACGATTCACGTGACCGGAACCAACGGAAAAACCACCGTCTGCCGCATGATCGCGGCCCTCCTTCAAGCCACCGGCATGAGAGTGGGAGTCTACACGAGTCCTCACGTGACGCACTTTCGCGAGCGCATGGCCGTCAACGGTTGCCCGATCAGCGAGGAGGAACTGGTGGACGCCTGCAACCATGTCAAAGCGTATATGGATTGGAAAGGGGTGCAACTCGGATCGTTCGAGTTTCTGACGGCCGCCGCATTTTTCGCATTTCATGCGGCTCAGGTGGAGTATGCCGTGGTTGAGGTGGGGATCGGCGGGGGGCAGGATGCCACCAACGTCATTGCACCGGAGGTCTCCGTCGTTACGAACGTGGACTATGATCATATGGACCTGCTCGGCGAGACGCTGGAGCAGATCGCCGGGGAGAAGGCCGGCGTGATCAAGCCGATGACTCCCGTCGTCTGCGGACCCATGGCGGACGGCCCGCGGAGGATCATCGGCTCGCGCGCGGTCGAACTGCAGGCTCCGGTGTTGCTGATCGGTCAACATTATGAGGCCACCGGCTTTGCTCGCAACGGCTTCGGCGGCACCTGCTCCCTGCGGGTCGGCCAGAAGGTCTGGGATCGGATCGCACTCAATTCCCCGGCCGATTTCATGGCGACCAACGCCGCCTTGGCCCTGGCTGTCTACCAGGTGTTGCACCGGCGCGGATTGGTTCGCGACATCACGGATTCAGAACTCGGCACTCTCTTCAAAGACATGGACCTCGGGGCCTGCTGTGAGGTGTTCCACAGCGCGCCCGCCGTGTTGGTCAACGGCGCGCAGAATACGCCGGCCGCGGCCGCGCTGACCTCCGTCCTCCGCCACGCCTTCGAAGGCCGCCGGATGGTCTTCGTGCTCTCGCTCGGCTCCAAGAAGGAGTATGCAAAAATGATCAAGTTGCTGGCCGGAGCGGGCGCCGAACGGGCCGTATTTACCCGCTGGCCGTACGAGGGCTCCGTCGAGCCGGAGGTGCTCGCCTCGTTATGGCGCGCGAACACTCACGCCGCGGCGGAGATTGTCGAGGATCCGGCCGCGGCGTTCGATCGGGCGGTTGAGGCGGCGGGTTCCTTCGGCGTCGTCGTGGTGACCGGCTCCGTCCAAATCGCCGGTCTTGGTCGGACGCTCGCCGAACAATCTCCGCGCGGTACAGCGAAACTGAGCCTGCGGTAATCGGTCGCCCTGCGCGAGCATGGGCGCACGGCACTACGTGACGGTCGTGTATCCTCGCACGGGACGTCTCGGAGAAGGGAAAGGTCACCTCCCGATTCGTTTCGCAGAGCCTGGTTTTTCAGGCAGTTACCTCGTCTCATTGAACTCTGTGCCTGTCGCTTTTCTGGAATCCGATTTGCAGATCCACTCGGTTGAGTGAAGGGAAACGGATGGTCCGATCGCCCTTGCTGCATATGGGAGGTTCAGAATGGCCAAGCACGTTGTGACGATGATCCCCGGAGAAGGCACCGGACCGGAGATTTGCGAGGCGGTGCGGATGGTGATCGACGCGAGCGGCGTCGACATCAAGTGGGAATATGAAGATATCGGTCTCGACTGTCTCGAAAAGCACGGCACGTTGTTGCCGGACAAAACCATTCAAAGCATCGCCAAAAACAAGGTGGCCCTCAAAGGCCCCACGACGACGCCGATCGGCACGGGACACAAGAGCGCGAACGTCACGTTGCGCAAGGTTTTCGATCTGTATGCGAACGTGCGGCCGGTGCGGTTGATCCCCGCGCTGAAGCGGCCTTGGGAGAAGCTGGACATCATCAACTTCCGGGAGAACACCGAGGACTCCTACGCCGCCATCGAACACATGGTGTCGGACGAAGTCGCGCAGTGTCTGAAAGTCATCACCTGGCCCGGCTCCTACCGCATCGCCGATTTCGCGTTGAAGTGGGCGAGGGACAACGGCCGTAAAAAGGTCTATTGCGTGCACAAAGCCAATATCATGAAGATGACGGACGGCCTGTTCCTCGAAGCCTTCCGTGCGGCAGCCAAGAAGTATCCGGACATCGACACCGGCGACATTATCGTGGACAACTGCTCGATGCAGCTCGTGCGCAATCCCGGCCAGTTCGACTGTCTGGTCCTGCCGAACCTGTACGGCGACATCTTGACGGACCTCTGCGCCGGCCTAATGGGCGGCCTCGGGTTCGCGCCGGGCGCGAATGTTGGCGACAATTGCGCCATCTTCGAGGCCGTGCACGGTTCGGCGCCGAAATACGCCGGCATGAAGAAGGTCAATCCCTCCGCGGTGTTGATCTCCGGCGTCATGATGCTCCGTTGGCTCAACGAAAAGGCGGCGGCCGATCGGATCGAGAAGGCGATGTATCAAGTGCTGGACGAGGGGAAGACGGTGACCTACGACGTGGGCGGAACCGCCAAGACTGACGAATATGCCCAGGCGATCATCGACAAGATGAATGCCGGACGGAAATAAGGGAGAGGACCCAATGCCGACGTTTACCCAAGAAGCGATTGCAACGAAGAAAAAGAAGAGGATCGACCTGGTCGGGGTGGACCTTTACATCATCACCGATCAGGGCATTCCGAAATTCACCGACGGGGAGTTCGGTCCTTTCAAGTGCGAATTCATCTCGAACCGCGGCACGAAAGTGTGGCCGGGATTCGTCAGCCCCGATCTGTTGATGGTGAACTGGTATCGCTGTCGGTTCATGGCGACACGAGAGGTGCAGGACCGCGAGGTCAACGAGTTTCTGGATACGCTGACCCGGAAGGGGTGGTGGTGGTCCGCCGCCCAGAAGCTGTGGAATTACGATGGTGAGGCCGGGTTCAGCAAAGCCTATTGAAGCCGAGCATGAGCAGGGCCGTTCCTGCGACCGGCTGTCGAGCGATTCCGATGAAGTGCGGTCGGTGCGATCACGGAAGGAGGGAAGTGCATGAATCCCAATGATGGGCCTGGCCCGACACGAGATGGAACAGGGGAGCCCGGAGCGGTGTCGTTGGACGAGTTCATCGTGGATCGTTTCCTGACCGCAGTGCAGGACAAGCATCGCAAGGCCCATCGACATCCCGCCCACGCCCATGAGCGGCCTGAGTCGCGCCCGACTCGCAACAAGGCCGATATCGAATATGCGGTCATGTTGGCCATTCTGGATTTTTACACGGAGTGGATGCAGGCCGCTTGCTCCCATGTCCATGTCCAGTTGTCTGAGGACGTGATCACGGTAACGGTGACCAGGGCCAGGCTGGCGCCGGCCGAGCAGCGGCTGGCGCAATCGCAGGACGGGAGGGTTCTCCTGCAACAGGTTCACGACGAGGTCTTCAAGGCCTGTCAGGATGAGTTGCGAAGGCGGCTCGAACGCGTCGTCAAGGCAAGCGTCAAGGAAACCGTCGCTTCGCTCGACGCCGCCACCGGCCGAAGCGAGATCACGATCACGCTCGGAGAGCCAGCCGCGAACCCCGCCTCAGGCCTCAGTCAGCCATCCGGCTGACCAGGCCCGCCCTTTTCTCTCAGCCTCGTCAGGCTTGCCAGGATCTCGGCCGGCTTTGGCGGACAGCCGGCGATCCGGACATCGACGGGGATATGACGATCCACCGGGCCGGTCACGGCGTAACTTCCGGCGAAAATCCCGCAATTGATGGCACAGTCGCCCAGCGCAATCACGATCTTGGGATCGGGAGTCTGTGTGTACACATCCTTGAGCGGTTTCGCCATGTTCACGGTCACGGGCCCTGTGACGACCAGCGCGTCGGCATGGCGCGGCGAGGCCACAATATGGATGCCGAATCGCTCTGCGTCGTAAACCGGATTCATCAGCGCGTTCATCTCCATCTCACAGGCGTTGCAGGAGCCGGTGTCCACCTCGCGAATTGCAAGCGACCGGCGAAACGGGGCCGCCTTGGCTTTCGTTTCCGGGCTCGCTGGTTTGGGGGAAGCTTCGGCAGGAGGATGTTCGCCGGTCACGACCCCGGTCTTGAGACTCTTCTTGAGGATGCGGAACATGATGCCTCCGTGGGAAGTGAGGAGTAAGGAGTGAGAAGTGAGATGCGAGGGCTCGCTTCGTCTCCTTCGTCTTACGTCTGCCGTTTCACGGCTACAGGTCCGTTCCTGAATAGGACAGGTTGAAACTCTTATTGATCAGGGGAAAGTCCGGGATGATATTCCCCAGCACCGCCCACTGGATCGCGGGCCAATTGACGAAGGACGGGTCCCGCACCTTGCACCGGTGGATCCGGCCCTGCTCGCCGGCCATTACAAAATAGAGAATCTCTCCCCGCCACCCCTCCACCGCGGAGATCGCCCATAGACCTGGTTCCGGCATACGCCCGGCCTCGGCGACGATTGGACCCTGAGGCAGATGAGCGCGGATCTCTCCGATGAGCCGGATGGACTCATGGATTTCGTCCATGCGTACTCTCAGCCTGGCGCGCACGTCGCCGTATCGGTATCGCGCCACGTTCACGGGCAACTCGTCGTAGGCGGCAAAGGGACGGTCCCGCCGGACGTCTTGGTCGAGCCCAGACGCCCGTCCGACGACACCCACCACCGCGTGGTCCCAGGCAATACGTTCGGGCAGCACGCCGGTGGTTTCGAGCCGGTCGGTCAGAGAAGCATTTGCGAAGATGATCGCTTCCAGTTCGGAAAAATCCTGTTCGATCCGCGCCACCTCGGCGGCGATCTCGTCGAGTTGTCGGGCGGTGATGTCGCGAGCGAGCCCTCCGACGGTCATGACCCCGCGAAGAAACCGAGAGCCGGTCATCCGCTCGTTGAGTTGCATGATCCGCTCCTTCATCCGGCCGCCGTGCGCATGGGCGAGGGCATAGGCCGTGTCGTTGCAGATCGCGCCGACGTCGCCGAGATGGTTGTGAAGCCGTTCCAGTTCGAGAAAGAGCGAGCGAAGGTACCGGGCTCGCGGCGGTACTGTGATCCCCGCCATCTGCTCGACGGCCTGGCAATAGGCCAGACTGTGTCCCACCGTGCTGTCGCCCGAGATCCGCTCGGCCAGCGGGACCGCGGCTGACAGGGTCTGTTGTTCGAAGAGCTTTTCCACCCCGCGATGTTTCCAAAAATGGCGCAGCTCCAGTTGCATGATCGGCTCGCCTGCCACGGAAAACCGGAAATGGCCCGGCTCGATGATCCCGGCGTGAATCGGTCCGACCGGGACCTGGAAGACCCCCTCCCCTTCAATCTGGAGAAACCGGTATTCGCCCTGTTGCCGGCCGAGGACCGTATCCCAGCGGAAATCTTTCTTGAGCGGATGGACGCCCTTCGGCCAATGTTCATGCCGGACCAGACGGCGGAGGTCAGGATGGCCAACGGGAATCAGTCCGAACATGTCACGGATCTCACGTTCGTACCACTGAGCCGCATGGATATGAGGTGTGATCGATCGGAACAGGCGTTCCTTGTCCAGCAGATCTGTACAGAGCAATAACCAATCCTTGCGTTCCTGGAGGGTGAAGAGATAGAGGAACTCATAACGGGTTTCCCGTGGACGATGGTCCACGGCCCAGAGGAGCGACAGGCTGCCCCGCAAATCCGGCTTCGTGTGAAGATAATGCGCGACGAGTGGAATATGGTCAGTTGTGACCCGCAGAAATGGTATGCCGTGCACCACTGATGTATCAACAACCGCAGCCGCAAATTCCTGTCTGAGCAACTCTGCTGCTGTCGCCGCATCGGCCATCATATCACCTCGCCAGAAGCACATTGACCGCCCGATCCATCAATCCGCGCACCGGTTCCGGAAGCGCCAACCCAAACCCCACTAACGCAGCACCGGTCACGATCAGTGGGACATGCCCCACGTCCCATCGCTCGCCGGATTGCACGCCGTCCGGAGGGTTTCTCCATACCATCGAAGCTAGGCGATAGGTGAAGCCTCCGAACAGCGCCACTGCGAACAGGAGAAACAGTGTGACAATGGCAAGGCTGCGCACGTCGTGCGCCACGATGATCGTGAGGAATCGTCCAAGGTGCAGAGTGTCGGAGGAAAAACTTTGGGTCGCCAATGCCGACACGATCATGACTTCGCTGAGAAACATGGAAAACGGGGGCATCCCTACCAGCGCCAGGCCCGCGACCACAATGGCTATCGCCGTCACCGGCTGGACTTTCGCCAGCCCCCGCACCTCCATAATTTCGCGGGTACCGAACCGGCGGTGCACATTGCCCGCTGAGAAGAAGGCCAGCGATTTGGCCAGGGCATGGTTCAGGAGATGAAACAGGCCGCCGAATGTGCCGGCTACTCCTCCCACCCCAAACCCTGCCATCGCAATTCCCATGTGCTCAATACTGGAATAGGCGAACAAGCGCTTGTAGTCGCGCTGGATCAGAATAAAGAGCGCAGCCACCACAAACGAGAGCAGCCCGAGAAAGATCAGCAAATTGCCCGTGTAGTGCTCGGGCAGCGCGTGATCGGCAATGGCCTTGCTGCGGAGCAAGGCATAGACCGCCACCGTCTCCAACACTCCGGCCAACATCGCGACCACCGGCGCGGGTGCTTCGCTGTAAGCGTCCGGCAACCAACTGTGCATCGGCACGAGTCCAACCTTAGTCCCATAACCGACGAGCATGAAAATGAATGCCAGTTTAAGCACATGCGGATCCAATTGGTGTGCTACTTCCAGCAGCGTGGTCACGTTCAGCGCTGCACTGACATCCCCCAGCACGCGCACGGATGAGTAATAGGTCAGGACCGTGCCAAACAGAGCTAACGCGATGCCCACAGAGCAGAGAATCAGGTATTTCCATCCGGCCTCGAATCCTTCGCGTTTGCGAAAAAACGAAATCAGAAAGGCGGTCGCTAATGTGGTCCCTTCCATCGCAGCCCAGAGGATGCCGAGGTTGTTGGCCATGGTCGCGGCGATCATGGCGAAGAGAAACAAATGAAACAGAAAAAAGAACTGGCTCACCCGCCGTAGCGTGATCGTGCCCCGATTCAGATAATCATCGAGATAAGTCCAGGTGTACAGTGAGCAGAGAAACCCGATGGCGGTGATGATAAGAAGAATGAACGCCGAGAGGGCGTCGAGATAGACGAACCCCCAGAGCGACGTGAACGAGCCCTGTGTCAATACCTGTTGCACGATGGCCAGTTCTGAAATCAACAGGGCTGCCATGGTGGCCAGATTCAGCCCATGGAGCACATGGGTCTGCCTGGTGGTTAAACTGAGGACCGCGCCCATCAATGGTGTTCCGAGGATGATCGCCACGGGCGCCACGATTGTTCCCATCACGGCATCTCCGTCGTCGGACTGAACAGTTTCACGATCGCGTCGAGCAACAGAGTCAGTCTCGGAGGGACATGGAGTCCGATCATTCCCAATGCCCCCACGTTGAGAGCCACCGCCGCGCTGGCAAAAAGACGGCAGTGCTTGCCGAGCGGGCTTCCTGGCTCAATCGGTCCTCCTAACGCCATGCGAAACACCTGATACAGCAAGGTCGCAAATGCCAGGGCCAAGAGAAGCAGGAACAGGCCGGCAACCTCCGGCTTCACGGCATAGGCCCCTACCGCGATCAACAACTCGCTGGTGAACAGGCCAAAGGGCGGCATTCCAGCCAACGCTAGACCGGCCACGAGGACGGCCGTCCCTGCGAGCGGCATATGGACCAGCAAACCGCTGACCCGATCAAGCAATCGATGCTGGTATCCGAGGAGCACTAACCCGGCACCGTAAAACGCGGTGGATTTCGCCAGGGCGTGGTTCAGCAAATGCCAGGCGCCAGCAAAGACCCCGGCGCCCCCGATGCCGAACCCCAGCAAGGCGATCCCGATGTGTTCGATGCTGGAATAGGCGAACAGCCGTTTGAAGTCCCGCTGGACCAGAAGAAAAGTTCCTGCGACCGTCAACGACAGCAACCCCAATGCCACCACGAGAGTGCCGGCAAAGTCCGGTCCCACTGTTCGATCCGTGATGACCTTGAACCTCAGGATGGCATAGACCGCCACGGTCAACATACTTGCGGACAACATTGCGCTCACCGGCGTCGGAGCCTCCGCATGCGCGTCTGGCAACCAAGTATGCATCGGTGCGACGCCGGCCTTCGTTCCATAACCGATCAAGGCAAAGACGAAGGCAATCTTGATGGCTGCTGGGTTCAACCGTTCGGCTGTTTGGTAAAGCTGAGACCAACGCAACGCCTCGCCCGTGACGCCCAATACCTGTTCGGATGAATAATAAATGAGGACGGTGCCGAACAGGGCCAGCGCAATGCCGACTGAACTCAGAATCACATACTTCCAGCCGGCTTCGAGTGCCGCTTTGCTCCGCTCAAAGCCGATCAACAAGGCGGCAGAGAGCGTTGATCCTTCGATCGCGATCCACATAATGGCAATATTGTCCTGATTGACCGCGGTCAACATGGCAGCCAGGTAGAGATCAAAGAGGCAGAAGAACTGAGAGTAGCGCTGCACCGCGAGGTGGCCCCGGGTCATTTCTTCCCCCATGTACCCCACCGCGTAGAGGGTGCCCGTACCGCCCACCACGCCTAAAATCAGATCCATCCACGCGCTCAGCGCGTCGGCTTGTAATATGACGCTGACTGACAGGCCGTCTGCGGCAACAACTCGCTCTATCACCAGCAGGGCGCTCGCCAGCATCGCCCCCGCTTGAACGCAGTGCAAGGCTTCGATGGCCCTGCGCTCTTTCAGGAGTAGGCTGCCCAGTCCGGCCAAAATAGGCACGGCGACCAGAACGATCAGAGGCCATTCCATGAACGACTACTCCTTTAGGATCGTCAGCTTGCTCGTGTCCACGCTGTCGAAGGCGTCCTGCAAGCGGTGCGTGTAGATCCCAATGATGAGGGCGCCGACCAACACGTCAAAGAACACGCCCAGCTCCACGATCAGCGGCATCCCATAGGCGGCGGCTGTGGCCCCCAGGAAGAGGCCGTTTTCCATCACGAGAAACCCAATCACCTGCGTCACCGCCTTTTTGCGGGCGATCATCGTGAAGAAGCCGATCAACATGATGGCGAGCGCGATCGCTAGGGAATCCCGTGTCAAGAGGAAGCCGAGGGGAATGATCGGCTGGGTAATATAGAAGGCGAGCATGACCAGTCCTCCGCAAATCAGAAGTCCGGCCGGTACGTTCACATTCATCACCAACTCCCGTGTGACGTTCAGACGCTCGATCACCTGCTTGAGGATTCTCGGGATCACGACGGCCTTGATGACGACCGTGAGCGCCGCCGCCACATAGATATGATGGATGCCCGTGAGGTATGCGACCAGGCCGGCCGTCAGAGCCAGAAAGACGGACTGCAAGGCGAACAAATCCACACAAGCCGAGAGACGACGCTGCGCCACGATCGCAAAGCAGGTCAGCAGCAGCATAGCCGATCCTAAGTCTACCAATTGAGATCCTATGTGGGGGGGCAGCAACGACAAGTTATCCTCGCAGCACGTAGAAGAAGATCATCCCGAGAAGGGCCAGAATGAAGGCGACCCCTAGAAAGTCGGTGACTCGGAACAACCGAAGCTTGGCGAACATGCATTCGATCACGCCGATCAGCGCGGCTAGTCCCGAGACTTTCGCCAGGTAGGCCATCAGCCCGACGCCCAGCGCCAGCGGTTCCATGCTCGTCGCGATCCCCCAGGGCGCAAAGATGTTCGCGATCAACGTGAGAAACACCAGCAACTTGAGGCCTGCGGCCCATTCCACGAGCGCCAGATAGCGCCCGGAGTATTCAAGGATCATCGCTTCGTGGATCATGGTCAGTTCAAGATGTGTCGCCGGATTGTCCACCGGCACGCGACCGGTTTCAGCGATGGCCACGATGAACAGGGCGGCAAGGGCCATCAAATGCGGCGAGGGATCAGTCACAATGCCCTCAAGCAGAGCGGTCTTGTGCACGATGGTGCTTAAATTGGTCGATCCGGCGGTCAGCGCGATGGCGAAGATGGACATGATCATGGCCGGCTCGGTGAGGGAGGCGACGATCGCCTCCCGGCTGCTCCCCATGCCCCCGAAGGCCGAGCCGGCGTCGAGCCCAGCCAGGATCAGAAAAAACGTTCCGAACGCCAGCAGATAGACCAGGGCAATGATGTTGCCGGCGAAGTTAGGAGGGACCTTCGACGTAAAAACCGGCACGAGCAGGCCGGCGAGAAGGGTTGAGGCAAACAAGAGGTACGGCGTGGTCGTGAAGATCCATGATGTTGTCGTCGAGACGACCGGCTGTTTGCGAAACAGCTTGGCCAGGTCAGAGTATGGCTGGAAGACGCTCGCGCCCTTGCGCAATTGAAGCCGCGCCTTTACCTTCCGGATCAACCCGACGATGAATGGTGAGACGGCCAGTAAGACGATCGCCTGCGACACCGTGAGGAGTATGGCCTGCAGCATATGTGGTCCTGTCTGGTCGGGGCCGAGTGCTAAGGCTGACGAAATGCGCTCAGCCCATCCTTTACTTCGTTTCAGCCCTCAGTCCGTAGTCCTCGTGACTCACTTCTTAGACCGCGAAGAGTAAAAGCAGCACCAGCGTCACAAAGATGTAGGTCAAATAGAGATGGAGACTTCCGGCCTGGATCACGCGCAACCGGTCGGCCATGGTCGAGAAGAACATCACGACCGGGTCATAGAGATACTTTTGAAAGACCGGCTCGATGTGGAATTCGAACCGCCGTCGCTTGGCGAAATACCGAGACTCTTCGAGCAGCTCCGTCTCCAGCTTGACGGTCGGCTGATAGATGGTGCTGAACACCCGCTTGATCGGTTGGACGAAGCCGGTGGCCGTGTACTCGAGGCGTGGGCTCAGGTTGATCCCGCAGCCCCATGTCTTGTAAGCGCGTGCCTTGACGAGACCGCCGAACACGACCACCAAGAGGAGGCCGAGCAGCGAGAGCCCGAATAATCCCAGCGCGATTGCCGGCGAGGAGAGGCTAGAAAATTCGACGTTCCCCGGTGCGAGCGCCCAGCCATCCAGCGCCACGACCTTTCCTGCGATCGAGACTCCTGTGAACGGGGCGCCCACTCGATCCAGCATGGGCACCACGAGCATTGGCAACAGTCCCAGCAACAGGCACATGGCAGCCAACAAGCCCATGCCGACGCGCATGGGCATCGGAACCTCTTCTGCATGTCTGGCATGGGCGCTCCGTGGCAGGGCGAGAAAAGACATGCCGAAGGCTTTCGCAAAACAGGCGAGGGCCAACACGCCGGTCAAGGCCAGCATCGCTGCAGTGAGTGGGAGCATGAGCTTGAGGAGGAGTGCGGGAATGTGAAAGCTCAGGAAGAGGCTTTGGAAGACGAGCCATTCGCTGACGAATCCGTTCGTCGGTGGCAGGGCGGAAATCGAAACAGCGCCGACGAGGAAGAAGAAGCCGGTCCAGGGCATGCGACGGAGCAAGCCGCCGTATTCCTCCATATTGCGGGTATGGGTGGCGTACAGCAGCGAGCCGGCGCCGAGAAAGAGCAGGGCCTTGAACAGGGCGTGGTTGATGGTGTGGTAGAGACCAGCCAGGAGTCCCAGGGCCGCGAACTCATGGAGTCCGTAGGTGCGGAAGATCATGCCAGCCCCGATGCCGAGCAGGATGATGCCGATGTTTTCCACGCTGTGAAACGCAAGGAGGCTTTTCAGGTCATGTTCCATCAGCGCATACATCACGCCTAACAGTGCCGATACGGCACCAACCACGAGAACGGTGAAACCCCACCACCAGGGGAACTCCCCGCCGAGAAAATCGAAATAGACCCGGACCAGGCCATAGATGGCGGTTTTAATCATGACACCGGACATCAGCGCCGAAATATGCGAGGGAGCGGCCGGGTGGGCATAGGGTAGCCAGACATGCAACGGCACGATGCCCGCCTTAGCGCCGAATCCGATCAAGGCTACAAGAAACACGAGAGTCCTCATCCCTTCCGGGAGCGGATGCTGCGGATGACGGAACGTCTCGAAAGCGAAGGAACCGGATTCCTGGAAAAAGATCAGAAAGGCAAGCACGATGAAGGCAGTGCCCACATGCGCCATGATCAGGTAGAACAATCCGGCGTAGCGGACATCAGCCTGCTCATGTTCCGTGACCACCAGGAAATAGGAGAGCAGCGACATCAGCTCCCAGAGGATCAGGAAAAAGAAGCCGTTGTCCGCCATGACGACGAGCGTCATGGAGAGCAAGAACCCATTGTAGAGCGAGCCCATGATGGCAACGGACGATCTGCCGAAGAATTCCGTCACGTAGCCCATCGCAAAGATGGAGGCAGCCAGGCCGGCTAAGGAGATGGTAAGGACGAAGAACGACGCGAGCGGGTCGAGACGGATCGCAAAGCTCAGCAGGGGAATGGTGGAGTCGACCGAAGCGGTCCAGGGTTTCGGCGTCAGGAGGCCGGCAATCCCAAGGAGGATCCCTGCCCCGCCCGCCGACCCGGCAAGGCCGTGCGCGAGCAGGTTCTGCAATCGCGGCTTCCCGGGGAAACAGAGTGGAAGCATCAGCCCGGCGAGGTAACCGGCAAGGAGCAGGAGGAACAGATTCAACATGTGCTCTCGATCATCACGAGAGCCGTCCTTGGCCGATCAGCGTCGGGACGATCTGGCACCAGCCGCAACGGGGTAAACGAGGTACTGGGGGTAAGGGGCGATAATCGGAATAGTGGGGTTAAGCGTTCCGTACCTGTTACCCCACTATCCATTTTTCTCTCTCTCCCATCCTGCCCCATACCCTGCTATCCCCTTATCCCGCTAGCCCTTGATCAGTGCTGCTGCTTTTGGATCATCGGCTCGATTTCTTTCTGTGTTTCCTCGGGCACGTTGTAGCGGATGTACGCGTGATCGAGCACCTCGTTGGCGTAGAGCCGCCCGGTCGGGGCCGGGACCGCGATATGGGCCTCCACTGTCCCCTTCGGGCCGATGGTGACGGTTCGCTCGATCGAGCTCCGGACATAGGGATGCCAGACGACGAGCTTATAGGTGCCCGGCGGCACATCGGTTAGGGTGAACCGGCCCTGCTCGTCCGTCTTGGCAAAGTACGGATTGGTGACGGCCAGGCCCCAGCTCTCCATGTACGCGTGGAAGCCGCATTGCATGACGAAGATCCGGCGGTTCTTGGTGAGATTGACCAATTGCTTCATTGGCGTCCCGGCCATGTGTCTGTGGTACAGCGCGGCATCGCTGCGATCCTTGAAGTTGCGCGGGTGCTGCGGATTCATCGGCAGCGGCACGTTGAACAACACGCGTGGACCCAGATGCGAGGTTTCATAGGCTTGAATGTCGTGCATGACGGGGTCCATGTTGACCACTGTCACCGGCTGATCGTCCCGCACGACGGTGGTGAACGGGAGGAAGAGGCAGTCTTTCGCTTCGATCTGCGGCACCCCTCCCTCGGCGAACGGTTTGCCCTTGTCGATCCCGTCCAGATAGACCACCACCTCGCGAAATTCGCCCGCCGGCCCGACCTGGAACGGTTGCAGGATGCGCCAGCCCTGCCCGTCAGAAATGCGCCCGCAGTAGAATGGGTCCGGCAACGTCGTGAGGTTGTACCCTTTCGGTTTGGGGACTTGGCCGTCAAGCGTGATCGTCCCCACCACTCGTCCGCCATCCGTGACCGCGGTTTCTTCATAAGACCAGGCGGGCGAGCCTATTCCCGTCATGATTGCGATCATTGCGCTCACAAAATATCGCATGGCATTCCTCTCCTCATGAAAGTAGATTAAAAGGCATGAGCCCCGCTGAGATCACGAAGGTCGCGTTCGTTTTTGCCGGTTGACCGAATCCACGATGCGCTGAATCGTGCTGGCTGTTAAGTCACGAATCGTGAGATGGGCCTCGTCGTCTCCGTTGAAGGTGCAGAGTGCAATCGTAAAGCAATCGGTGCCGCCGCGGATGATTTTCAGCGCGATATTGGACTGGTGGCAATGCACACCGACGAAGAGGCAGACATCGATCTTGTTTTTCCAGATCGTGAGATTGGGATGATTCGGGTTGATTTCTTTTTCCGCGATGATCTTCGGGTACTTCGGGCGATAATCCGCCATCGGGATCAGCTTCGCCGGTACGGCTTCGGCCAAGGCTTTGACCACTCTGGATTCGCGCTCGGCTTGCTCATTCCAGGCCCAGAGGACCAACGGACCCGGGAAGATCGTCGGATTCTTGGCCATGATCAGCCTCCGGGCCGCCTCGTCGATAGCGAGCTGTTCAGGGACACGTTTTCCCATCACGAGCCCTTCTCCTTTCGACGGCCCGATGACCCCCCTATTCGAGACGGAAGGCGGAAGATATCCTTCGGGTCCAATCGTCATTTCATACGGCCTCATTTCGCGCACTCCTTTCCGTGAGCCTTCACAAGGCACCCAATCCTTCGCGAAGGAAAATATCCATCGCCGTCAACGGCTTCCCAACCAGCGGAGTCAGCACTGTGTACTCGAATGAGAAGCCTGCACGCAGCCGGTCCCAGTAACCCTTGGTGTGACCCTCCTCGACGAGGACGATCCGACTGACGCTCCTGGCAAATGACTCGATCTCCTCATGCGACAACGGCATGATGCGCGAGGGGTAGAGACCGGCGACCTTCAGTCCGAAACTTTGGCATAGCGCCACGGCATCTCGTACCACGCCCTGCGCCGCTCCCCAGGCGACAAACCCCACATCCGCCATGACAGTTCTCTCTCGTTGGGATGTCGCGTCAGTCCATTGAGGCCTTGTGTGGATGGCAGGATTCGGGTCAATGCTTTTCCGCCTGCCAATCATCTCGACCAAGGTATGAATGTCCAGACTCTGATGGCGTAGAGCGAGTGTGTCTTCGAGCAATACCCCGACTCCGTCACTGCGACCACTGCGGATCAACTCGTGGCCTGCGATCAATAGTCTCACGGTGTCGGAGAGATCGGAGGCGATGAAGACCTCGGGGGCCTTGAAGTCACGGAAGCACGACGCGACCGCGGCATCGTTCCCCCGGAGCAGAGCCATGACCTGCCCCTGTGGCCCTCGGTACGCTTGCACGCCTGGATGGCTATCGCTTTCAAGAACAGACACCATCGCCCCGGCGATGCCTAGGTGTTTGGAGGTCCACTGGGTGGGAGAAGCGATGAGGTCTGCATCGCAGGCGCTCCGGCATTCGCAAGAACTTACGGCGAATCCCAGCAATATGGCTCGCTCCGGCGTCAACATCAGCCGGCTTTGCTCGTGAGAGCCGCCGGGGAGAGGAAGCGAATAGATATCCCGCTTTTCGATCGCGTGGAGGCCAAAGTCCAATCCTGCCTCAAATGACCGGGGCGCCGCCAGCGATGGGGCGAGACGGCGGAGTGGGGTTTCGGGGATTCCAAGCAGTGACAACAGTGCCGCGAGCGCCGCGAGTCCTTTGCTGGGCAGTCCCTCACTGTACGGGGCGCAGAGCTCGGTCAGCGGGAGAGCATACACAATGACTCCTGCAGGGATGAGCGGAGATGGGCGATGTGCCCCGGGCGGTTCCCACAGGAGCACACTGCCTGGCTGGATCCCGATCCGCGGGAGTTCCTGAGTGTGACCATCAAGATCTATGAGCCCATCACAGCCATGTCCCATTGAATAGAAAGTTCGCGACGCGATGCGAAGGTGCAGGACACAGTCCGTGACATCGCCGCTCAGCATCCCGCGTTGCGCCATCACCGCAAAGCCCCGCCCGGTCAGAAATTGGGTGATGGGCATCAATTCCTTGAAGAGCACGGCCGCGCTGGGTCCCATGATCTTCAGGACGAAATCGAACTCTTGATGGGGACGAGGAGGAAGCCAGGCTGTAAACGGAGCCATATCAAGAGGGGTCGTGCTAGACACGGTAGATGTTCCATCCCTTTCTTAGGGCCAAGACGTTCATCCAACGCACGGGATACCCGTTGAGGAAGAGATGATCGTACAGCGCAGATAAGAAGATACGCCCGCCATCTGGAAAGACCGCGCGACCGCTCCAGTCTTTGACCCCACGGCGAAGCGCCGTTCTCAGCCCGGGATGGGTTGTCACAATCGTGTCCGTGGTCGGGTCAACCCAGATAAGGGCCGTCGCTCCCCTCGGGTACTGCACGACCACTGTGTCGGCATTCGGTGGCATGACTCAGATCGGATCTGCCTGTCTGCGAGCCTTGTTCCTTGGCCGTTAGTTTCTATGTCAATTCAGTGAGGCCTCTGCTATCCAGACTGCAACGCGACATCATTCGGTCGGGCGTAAATGGAGTCGGCCTCTAGAAAACCTGCGTGCCCATGGTGATAGGTGACTTCCACGAAGTCCCCATCTCGAAGGTCGGCAAGCTCGACCTGTGCGATGCCTCTCGCGATGAGGGTCTGGTTGCCAAGCAGCGCGCGGGCGCGGATCGCGGTTCCTCCTGGCAACACGGTCGTCACAAGAATCCACCGGGTGCCGCGCGCATCACGATCGACTCGATCAAAATGGCCCCAGAGCACCGGCATATCCTCATACTCACATGTCGGTACGCAGAGAACGGCCAGCCCGATGGCGGCAACGAGCCATTCCTTCTCGCGCTCGGAGATTGTTGGGGTCGCAGCTCAACACCGCTTTCCAGTTGAACCAGGCCTCCTCATGGAGTCCCATTTCTTCGAGCAGCGTCGCCATTTCATATCTGGTCACGATATCCGCCGGGCATACGTCAAGGAGATTCTGCAATCGACTGAGTCGGCCGATCCATGATTCGGCTGGCTGGTGTTCCCTGAGTGGACCAGGTCGTGGATCGGGTTGAGGTGGCCGACCTGCATTCGCCGCCATTTTCGTTCCTCTACGTTTCTTGACTCTTCCGTTCGACACCGTATCGACACGCTACAGTGGCCATGGGCGAACCTGCTCGATCCCACGATTCATCCGGGCCTGCGTGCCCGTCAGTCGGACCGTTTTGCCATCCTTCGGCATGGCGATCCCGAGTTCTGTGCGGACGCTCCGGAAGATGTCGATGATGTGGTTCATCCGTGTCACATCCAGGTCTTGCACGCTCAGCATGGCGTCTTCATGAATGTCGTGGCAGAACGCAATCGTCAGGCAATTGGTTCCGGCCCGCACCATTCGCAATGCGAGGTTGGCATAGTGACAATGGATGCCGATGAACAGGGCCACTTCGATCTTATTGTGCCAAATCGTCAGATTGGGATGATTGGGATTGATCCCCTCCTCCGGGTCGATCTTGGGATATTTCGGGCGATAGTCCGGCATGGGAATGATCATGACGTTGGGAATTTCCGACGCAAGCCTCAAGAGCGCCTGTCCTTTGGCGATCCATTCCGGATGCCAAGCCCACAAATAGAGCGGCCCCGGGAAGATCGTCGGATTCGCTCGCGTAAATAGTTGGCGAGCCGCCTCGGCAATCACCTCATCTTCGGGGGCGTGCCAGCCATATAACAGCCCGAATCCGGATTCTGGATGGGTCACGCCGAGTTCTATAGCCGATGGCGGATGGAATCCGGCCGGACCGACATCAATCACGCGTTCATGCCCTATGGCATTCAACGGGCTCATGCGAGGTTCCTCTCTGTTCCACTGCAAGGGAGGTCTGATTAAACGGGCCATCGACTCCGTTGGCGCCGTCCCGAGGCCTATTCGCGGTGAACAAGGATTTCCCGGACTGTGGATGCAGCAACGATTGCCGGCCTGGAATTGCGTCTACGGGTGATGGGTAGTGAGTGTCCTCTCGCCTTAAGATCGAAAGGGTTCGCAGATCGCGCAATATGGCGTAGGCGACGCCTCCCAGAATCAGCGCGACGAAAAGATTCAGATCCCAGCCCCACAGCATGGTCCCGACCACTGCCGTGGTGGCCGCGATATAGGCGACAACTTCCAGAAACCCGAACTGCTGTTCGCGGATCGAGGGCATCTGTTTTACGCTCACCTTCTTCAAGCTCTTCCATCATATTGAGGATTGGGGATCACTTGCCTTACGCTTTCTTCGATGTTGCTGTGCCAAGATCTCGCGTGAGCACAACGGCCTCTTTGCGAAGTATCATGAGCCGCTCATGACAGCACCGACAGACCATGCCTCCCGCCGGCGAATCAAACATCAGGACCATGGACGCTCTCCGGCAACGTGGACACCGAACCGGCCTCCCATGCGGTGCGGCCTCATAAGATTGATCGAGCCTCATTGAGCGCCTCACATGCCTTACGCATGGGCCTTCACTTTCTTTCCGCCAGCCTTTTCGATGGCCTTTTGGATCTCCCCTGAAACTGCGGAGGCTTTCTCTTTCAAGGCCTTAGCCTGCGCGTCCGCACCCAGATAGTCCCCTTTCTCAATAAGCTGATGGACGGCGCTAAGATTCGCCTCTAACCCGCTGATGTCCTCCTTAAGCGCTTCAACTGCTGCCTTATCCTTTCCGGTCGGCGCTTCGGCCATGAGTTCCTTGGCCGAAGCCACAACTTGCTGTGCTTCTTTCTCCCTCTCTTTGGCCGCTGCTTGTGCCGCTTCTTTGTTTTGCGTCGCCTTGGTTGCTATGGCCGCGCCGGACTCAACGACCTTCAGCAACAGCTTGTCGGCTTCTGCATAGGATCGGAAGACAGAGAGGGCGGTTTCTTGTTTGGCCAATTCTTCCTTTGCGAGAGCGAATTGCTGTTCGAGAGTGGCCAAGTCCTCTTTCGCGTATTCTGTCGCACCGGCCGCCTTGGCCGCATCAACGGCTTTTTGAGCAGCCTCCAATTGCTCTATGGGGGGTTGCGCGCAGCCTGTCACAGCGACCATCGCTATAGCGGTTAAGCCAGCCGTCATGCCATGTCGGATGTTCAGTTTCATAACCATGTCCTCCCGACCACTTCTCGAAAAGCCTCCTGACACAAGAACCATTGCATGCGGGATGCCGCAGATGAACCATGCAGCGATGACGATCCATGGCAATATAAATTGAGGGCTTAGAGTCGGCTTTATGAGCTGCAATGAGTCGAATCGATCAGTGCGTAATCGAGACGTGCACGATTTGCAGATGCTGAGTCGATGCGGATGATGGGAGATGGTATTTCTTGCTGGACGGGGAACGATCCCTGCGTCACGCAACCGATTGGGGACAGTCAGCCGCGCAAGATTCACGAATCAAATAGAGAGATGGGATTTGGAGACGCATTCTGCGATCATCTTGTGACCAATTCATCTTCTAGGCGGTGGGATTGGGCCACTCCTATGCCCTGGTTCCTTCGTCGCGTGGTAATCCCGCGTGCCTTCGGCACTCTGTGCTCAACCTAATAAGTACGACGGGCCAACCGAATGGCGGGAAATGAGTAAAGAGGATTCTTCCTGCAGAAGTTGCACGCTTTCATGAACTGCGTGTAAATGCGAAGCATCGCTGGCCTCCCCTTTCAGATGGTGCGTTCACTCCTTTTTACTGTCCTTCCGCAACAATATTGAAACATTAGGTCACTGGGTCTCTCCGCAGTTGTTCAAGCGGGCATGGCCTATGCTGAGTCAATGGGCAGCAGGAAGTCGCTCGTTATGAACATTCACGACAGGAGACGTACATGGAACGATCCATAAGTCCCGCAGGTTCGACCAAGAGGACCTATAAACTGCACGGCATACTGGTGAGTGTCGATGTCACGCATCAGGTCATCGTGATCCAACCTTCTGAGCACGATGGAAAACGGGTTCGCCGCCTGATCATCACTCCAGAGAGCGAAATTCTAGCCGGTACGGAACACAAGGCTCTTGCTGATCTCCTCGTGGATATCGGAGAGTGGGTCAGCGCGCACTACGTCAAAGAGGACAATCGGACGGTTCTGAGGAAACTCCACGTCCCTCGCGGCATGACCCCAAGTCCGCCGACTCCGTTGCCGAAAGGCAGCGTCTCCATGCCAACTGGGAGCGAGGCGTTACCGAAAGCGTCGTGAAGAGCCACGATGCGGTGGCCCAGGTGGTCGGATGACAGTGATGGAACCCTGACAGGGGCGTCGGGATCAAACTCTTCGCTCAGCCTAGAAAGAGGCCCTCCCACGAACGAGTCCATCACGCCAAGCTCAGCGGCACGGTCTGAGAGAAGAGTGAAAACAGGACAAAGAGAAGATGTCTGGTTCGAAGGTTAGTCTCTGATCCCGTATTCCTTGATCTTGTACTGCAAGGCCCTCAAGCTGATCCCCAGGAGCTTGGCGGCCTTCTCCCGGTGGTTGGTCACCTCCGCCAAGGTCCGTCGGATCACGTCGCGCTCGATCTGTTCCAGCGAGGTCCCGAGCGTCACCACCATGGTGCGAACGTCCTCCCGGCTGGCCTGGATCTCCTCGGGCAGGTGTTCCGGTCGGATCACGCTGTCCTTCACCGTAACCACCAACCGCTCCATGAGGTTCCGGAGCTGGCGGATGTTCCCGGGCCAGGCATACAACCGCAGCAATCGCATCGCCTCCCGCGACACCTCTTTAGGAGCGCGGTGATGCTGGGCCGAAAACTCCGCCAGAAAACGTTCCGCGAGAAGCGGGATATCGTCCGCCCGGTCACGAAGCGGGGGGAGGCGGATCGGCACGACATTGAGGCGATAATAGAGGTCCTCGCGAAAGCCGCCTTGCTTGACGGCTTCTTCGAGATTGCGGTTCGTGGCGGCCACGATCCGCGTGTCCACGGTGATCAATTTGGTCCCGCCCAGCCGGCGGAACTCTTTGGTTTCCAACACGCGCAGGAAATCGACCTGCGACTTCAGGGAGAGCTCCCCCACTTCGTCCAGGAGCAATGTGCCGCCGTCCGCCAGCTCGAACCGCCCCATCTTGGTGGTCATGGCGCCGGTGAACGCGCCTTTCTCGTATCCGAACAACTCGCTCTCAAAGAGGTTCTCGGGCAACGCGCCGCAGTTCATGGTGATGAAGGGTCCGTCGGCCCTGCGGCTCTTGTGATGGATGGCCCGCGCGACGAGTTCCTTGCCGGTTCCGCTTTCGCCGGTGAGCAGGACGGTGACATCGCTGTCCGCCACCATCTCCACCAGCGAATAGACCCGTTGCATGGGCTCGCTCTCGCCCACCATCTGGTCGAAGCGGATTCTCGCTTCGAGACGGTCGCGGAGTTGCCGGTTCTCGCTCGCCAGCGCCTGGCGCTCCAGCGCCTTGGCGACCGCGACGGGAAATCGCTCGCGATCGATGGGTTTGGTGAGGTAGTCGTAGGCGCCCCCGCGCATCGCCTCGACCGCCGTATCGATCGATCCGTAGGCGGTCATCACCACGACTTCCGTCTGCGGCCACTGCTCTTTGAGCCGTTGGAGAAAGGCCATGCCCCCGATGCCGGGCATCTTCAGATCGGTGATGACCAATTCCACGGACGAAGCCGTTAACTGCTCCAGCGCTTCTTCTGCTGTTCCTACGCCTCGCACCTCATACCCCTTCTTTTCGAGCATCGTCACCAGGGCCCCGCGAATGTTGATCTCGTCGTCCACGACGAGGATGCGCGCGGCCGGCTTCATGATGCGAGCGAGACCGGTTGAGCGATGGGTTGGGGTTGCCGCGCTGCCGCGGGGAAGGTCATGACGACGGTCGTGCCGCTCCCCGGCGCGCTGGACACCTGAATGGTGCCGCCGTGGTCCTGCATGATGCGATAGGCGATGGCGAGGCCGAGTCCGGTGCCGCCGGGCTTGGTGGTGTAGAACGGTTCGAACACCCGAGACAGCTCCTGTTTCGTGATGCCGATTCCGGTATCCGTGACCGAAAGGGCCACCCAGCGCTTGCCGTCCGAGTCCTGTGCTCGCGCGCCGATGCGGCAGAGCCCGCCGTTCGGCATGGCGTGCAGGGCGTTCACCACGATGTTCAGCAGGACCTGGCTGATGGCCGTTTCATCCCCCATCACACAGGGAACCGGTTGTTCCACGTCGAGTTCGAGCCGGACCTTTCGCTCCTCGGCCTCGAATTGCATGAGGGCCGCGACATGCTCGATCAGCGCCGTCATATCAACCTCGTGCAGGTCCAACGACCCCGGATGGGCGAACTTCATGAAGTTGTCGAGAATCACCGACAGCCGGCGGCATTCGGCATTGAGGACATGCAGATACCGCGCGCCCTGGCCTCCTGCCATTCCGCTGTCCCGAAGCTCTTCCTCCAGCAAGTGCAGGTTCAGATCCATGGCGCTCAAGGGATTCCGCAGCTCATGGGCCACCCCCGCCGAGAGGGTATGCAGGGCCGCCAACTTCTCCGCGACGCGGACCCGTTGTTCCAGGGCGAGCCAGTCCGTAATGTCCTGGGCCTGCAGGATCACGCCGGCCCGTTCCCCGCCGTCTCCCGTCAGCTCCGCCGTGCTCACGCGGATGGTGCGAGCCTGGCGATCGGCGCTGTCATAGGGCAGGTCCTTCTGGCTCATGTGCCGATGGCGGCGGAGCGCGCTATCGAGCACCTCGCGGATCGTCTCGCCCTCCGCAAACGCCGTTTCGTAGGCATTGCCCAGCAAGTCCGCCGAGGCGCGTTTCAGCACCGCCTCGGCCGTGGGATTCACCGCGGTGATGACCCCGTCACGGTTGATCGTCAGGATGCCGGTCGGAATGCTTTGAAGGATGTTCCTGGCCAAACCCTTCACCTCCTCAAGGGTGCGTCTCGTGCTGTCGTAATGCAGCCAGGTAATGACCGCCGCGATCCCGATCGCGCTGACGAGGAACATGAGCAGGGTGACCATGATCAAATCGCGGCGCGACTGCCACAAGGCGGGGAACAATTCACGAGGGAGAGGGCGATCATCGCCGAACCCCTGCAGCAGGAGCTTGTCGTGCTCCAAGCTGAGGAGCAGGATCACCGAGACGACGATGGCCAGGATGAGCACGACCGAGGCGATGAGCCGGTAGGGAATCCCGCGGATAAACGTGGTTATAGGGGCAGGCCGAAACATCGATAGTCGGACCTTGAGATTATGCTAACACGCTCGAACGGGGCTGTACACCCGGAAGGTCTGCGATCGATGCGCTGATCGGGCCGGTCGCACAGGCAACCGGATCACGTGCGGGGAGTGGTCCTGTGTCTGGCAACGCCACGGCGGCGAAGTAACTGGGCAAAGCAGTCCTGGCAAAGTTCCTGCGAACTGAGCTCGTCGAAAACGAGCGAACGGGAACGCCGCGCGCATCGATCGCAAACGATGAATCCTGCCGATGTGCCATCCTGTGCAGCGGGTAAACTGCCGGTCATGATCTTACGCCTCCTTGTGTCATGTCTGTCACGCTGTCATTCGTTCCTGGCTCGGAATGTCAAGCTATGCGTCGCGGTCACCTTCGATGGTCGCCCACTCTTCAATGGCCTCATCCAAAGAGCCTCGTCGAATCTGAATCATGGCCAACCGTTGTCTGAAGATATGTTCATATCGCGTCAGGCGCTGGATGTTCCGGATGATGCGATCCCGGGCGATCGATCCGGTGATCTGACCCACTCTCTCGCCCCAGCGTTGCAGCCGCAGCGTGGACGAACTCCTGGCGCAGACAGCCAGGCCCCGTTCAATGCTGTCAGCAGCCAGATCGGCCTTGCGGTCATACTCGTAAATGGTGGCGAGCAGCAAGTATCCGCGAAGCCAACAGGGGCTGGCCTGGACCGTCGCTTCAAGAACGGCCGCGGCTTCTTCCGTATCGGCCGTCGCGATCCGTTCCATCACCGCGTCGAGCACCTCCTGCAACGTCCGATTGGTCTCATCCCCGACGAGGCAGTCGAGCGTCCGGTTCATCCCGCGCAGTCTTGTCGCCAGATCGATGCGAGTCCAGTCGCTGAGCATCATGGCCTCTGCTGCGTGTGGATTCGACAAAGCAATACCAATGCCGAACCTACGGGCATCACAGTCATACCGCTGAGCGTTGGATGGTTGCCGGCATCCAGTGGGGTTTGGAAGAGAAAGGAACCGTAGCCGTCTCGTCTGACGGGGAAGAGTCTGCAAAAATTGCTGGCAGTGGCGGGGACGGCATTCAGGGGTCTGACGGGGCTGCTCATTCTGGTTAACAAGCGGTGTGTGAAACGCGCTGCCACCGACGGCGCTGACGGACGGATTGGCCCGGGCGTGGTTTACATTTACATCCAGAGTGATGCCACCTCAACCGGATCAGTTCTCTCCACAGAAGCGCCACAGGATCGTTCGGATAGACATCCAGGATGCGACGGCATTCCTGAGCCGCGTCGGCATGCCGGCCGTTGGCGGCTAACAAGAAAATCAGATAATGGGACAGTTGGCGACTGTCTGGGTAGCGAGCAATCAGCCCACGCAGCGAGGCCTCTTCTTTCTCAATTCGCACTCGATAGGCAGGAATAGACCGAAGCAGTGAGTGGAAGGCCTTGTCCATGTATGCTAGGCCCGTTCCATATCACAGTAACATGACCGGGCTCGCTCTTGTTGCTCGCGTTCCATGCAACGCGGACAGAGCAACAACCGATTATCCTCGTCGAAGAAAAGTTGAGGGGATAGATGATGACAACGCTCGCATGGATGATCGGGGGGCTCTAGCTCGATATTTTCAAGTGAAATCATGGGGGACTCCATAATCACCGGCTCTCAGGCCATCGTTGGTTGCGCCCAGCACCTCCCATTGCCCTCGATCTGGCCGCCGGCGGCCCACTCGGCGGCAGCGGCGGAACGCATTGGGCGCAATACCATTGTTCGGTGTTCTTGTCCCACAGGGCGCTGGTCAATGCCTTGCGGCAGCAGGCACAGGTGAGTGGTTTCATCTTTTCCGACCCCTGTGACGGCCATCCTCCGTGACCGTAGAGACGATCTCCGCAACGAGCTTGAGCAACAGACGTGCCGGAGACTGCATCGCAAGAGGGTTGCGAGCACTTTCAATACATTGTGCAGGTGTGGGCAGGCTGCAAGAAGAAGCCAGGAGAGGCAGAACAGAAGGGGGATGCAAAGATTGCACGTCGGGGGTGGGGAGCCAGTGGCGCGATGGAACCGTCAGTCCCGGACGGATGCGGCCTGCATCGGCCGGCCCTGTTCCGCCATCCGCTTGTAGAGCGCGGGAATGATCAGCAGCGTCAGGATCGTCGAGGTCATCAGTCCGCCGATCACGACCGTGGCAAGCGGGCGCTGCACTTCCGCGCCCATCGTCGTGGCCAAGGCCATGGGGAGAAAGCCGAGGCTGGCGACCAATGCTGTCATGAGGACAGGGCGCAGCCGATCCTGCGCCCCCTGCCGGACGGCCTCCTCCGTGTGAAGGCCCTGCGACTCCAGTTGGCGAATGCGGCTGACCAGCACAACGCCGTTGAGGACGGCAATGCCGAATAGGGCGATGAAACCGATTGCGGCAGAAATGCTGAACGGGAGGCCACGAAGGGCCAGGGCCGCGATCCCTCCTGACAGCGCCAAAGGAACGTTGAAAAAGATCAGCAGCGCGGGCTTCATGGCGCCGAAAATGACGGAGAGGACGGCCAGGATCAGCGCCAAGGTGACTGGCACCACCAGGGCCAAGCGGATTGAAGCCTCTTCCAGATGTTCGAACTGCCCGCCCCAGGTCATGTAGTAGCCGGTCGGCAAAGCGACGGTCCGACCGACCACGCGCTGGGCTTCGGCAACAAAGTGTCCGAGATCGCGCCCGCGGATGTTGCATTCGATCACGATGCGCCGTTGCACGGCCTCGCGGCTGATTTGCGCCGGTCCGCTGTCCATGCGGATGGCAGCGACTCGGGAGAGCGGCACCAGTTCGCCATGCGCGGTGGGAATAAGCAGGGTCCCCAGGGCGGCTGGGCTTGCGGAGGCATGTTCAGGCAGCCGCACGACCAGCTCAAAGCGTCGCGCCCCTTGCACGACGGTTCCGACCACGCGGCCGACGCGCGTCGTTTCAACGAGCGTTAACACTTCGTCGGCGGTCAGGCCATATCGCGCGATCTGGTCGCGGTCGATGAGGACGCGCATCAGCGGGAGGCCGGCGACCTGCTCGACCTTGATGTCCTGCGCCCCCTGGACGGTCTCAAGCGCGCGCGCCACCGCATCGGCCTTCTGGCGGAGCATGTCCAGGTCCTGGCCGAAAATCTTGACGGCCAGGTCAGAGCGTGTCCCGGCGATCAACTCGTTGAATCGCATTTCGATCGGCTGCGTAAAGCCCAGCCCGACGCCCGGCACGGTCTCGACCAAGGCGCGCTTCATCGCCGCGATCAAATCTTCCCGCGTGGCAGCGGTGAACCATTCTCGTCGAGGCTTCAGGATCACGAAGACATCGGACAGTTCTACGCCCATGACGTCGGTGGCGACCTCCGGGCTGCCCGTTCTGGTCACGACCTGCACCACCTCGGGGAACCGGCGCAAGACCTTCTCGATCTGGAGCGAGGTGGCCACTGATTCTGTGAGCGAGACGCTCGGCAGGCGCCAGACCTGAATTGCCATGTCCCCTTCATCCAACCGTGGGACGAACTCGATCCCGAGCGCGGCGCCGACCGCGAGACTAGCCGCGAACACGCCGGCGGCCAAAGCGGTCACAAGAAGCGGGCGCGCGAGCGACCAGGTGAGGCAGGGGTCGTAGATCCGGCGGATACAATGGAGCAGCCTGGTCTCTGACCGAGTTCTCATGCCCCGTGCAAACCACGAGGCGAGCACCGGCGTCACCGTGACGGCGAGCACCAACGATCCGGCCAGGGCCAGGATAACCGTCAACGCCATCGGTTGGAACATCTTCCCTTCGATTCCCGCTAAACTCAGAATCGGCAGATAAACCAGGATGATAATTCCCACCGCGAAGGTGATCGGCCGCAACACTTCGCGACCGGCCTCGTAAATCACGCGGATCCGCTCCTCCGCCGTCGTCACAGGTTTCTCCCCCAAGCGACGGAGGATGTTGTCGATCATGACGACCGATCCATCCACCAACAGGCCGAAATCGATCGCCCCGAGGCTCATGAGGTTGCCGGACAGGCCAGCCTGGACCATGCCGGTGAAGGCGAGGAGCATCGAGAGTGGAATGGCCGAGGCGACGATCAGGCCGGCGCGGAGATCGCCCAGGAACAAAAACAACACGGCGACAACCAGAAGACCGCCCTCGAGGAGGTTATTACGCACCGTCCGGATGACCTGCGATACGAACAGGGTCCGGTCGTAATAGGGTTCGATGGTGATGCCGGCGGGCAGCGAGTCTTGAATGGCTTTGACCCGTTCCTTCACCTGCTCCACCACCTGCTGCGCGTTGGCTCCGGCCAACATCTGCACCATGCCGATGACGGTCTCGCCTTCACCGTTCGCCGTCGCCGCCCCGATCCGTAAGGCCGGACCTGCCTTCACCTCGGCGACATCCTTCACGACGATGGGCACCCCGCCCGGCCCATGGTCCACCACGATCTTGGCCAGGTCGGCGACGGTCGTGGCCAGGGCCTCTCCCCTGATGAGCACCTGTTCGCGCTGGTGCTCGATATACCCCCCTCCCGCAATCGCATTGTTCCGCTCCAGCGCCTCGAAGACCTGGCGCAGCGACAACCGATAGGCCAGCAGCTTTGCGGGATCGACCAACACGTGGAATTGCTGCGTCTCCCCACCCCAGATGTTCACCTCGACCACTCCCGGCACGGCGCGCAGCCGCATGCCGATGTCCCATTCGAGGAGCGTCCGCAAAGCCATCTGGCCATAGCCGGGACCTTTGAGTGTGAATTGGAAGACCTCGCCCAGTCCCGTCGTCAGCGGCCCGATGATCGGACGGCCGTATTCGGGCGGAATGCGCTCGATCGCCCGGGACAGCCGTTCGCTCACCAGTTGCCTGGCGCGGTAGATATCGGTGGGGTCTTCGAAGATGGCCGTCACGGCGGAGAGCCCGTAGCGAGATACCGACCGCAGTTCGCGCAATCCCGGAAGCCCGCTGAGTTGACTCTCGATGGGAAACGTCACGAACTGTTCGACTTCCACGGGGCCGAGCGCCGGTGCCTTGGTGAGGACCTGGACCTGAATGGGCGTGAGATCCGGCACCGCGTCGATGGAGAGATGCTTAAGGGACCAGGTGCCGGCGGCGATGACGAGAAGTATCGCTACCAGGGTGAAAAATCGATAGCGGAGAGAGAGCTCGAGCAACCGATCCATCTTACTTAGCCCTCTCCTCCCGAGTCGATATGCTCCCTGAGGAGCACGTTCTTCAGATCGAAGACGCCGTCGCTGACGACCCGGTCGCCCTCGGAGACCCCGTGGAGGATTTCCACCCAGCCGTCTCCTTCGCGGCCAGTCTGTACGGGGGCAAAGGCATAGCCCTGTTCCCGCTGCACGAACACCCCGCGGTCGTTCCCCACCATCGTGACGACGGATGCGGGAACGGCGAGGGTCGGCAAGCCGCCGAAGGATAGGCGCACGTCCACATATTCGTGCGGCTTCAGCCGGCCCTCCCGGTTCGCGACCTCGAAGCGAATGCGGATGGTGCGGGTTTTTTCGTCCGCCACCGGCGAGAGGTAGGTCAACGGAGCTGCCAACGGCTCGGCGCCCTTGGGCACAATCGTGCCCTGGTCGCCGACCTTGAATCGCCGCGCCTGCTCGATCGGCAAGTTGGCAAAGACCCAGACCCGGCTGGGATCCACCACCTCGAACAATTCCTGGCCCGGCGCCACCCCTTGGCCCAGTACGATGTTCTGCGCCACCACCGTCCCCGCGATCGGCGCCGTAAGGGTGTAGCGATGGCTCTGTTCGTGAGTCCCTTGCTCCAACTCTGTGAGTTCTCGCTCGGTCAACCCCATATTCATCAGCTTCTCGCGGATGTGCTGGTACCGGGCCTTGGTCTCGAGGTGACGCCCACGCTCCTCGACGAACCGTCGTTCGGTGATGATCTGATCCGCCCGGAGCCGCTCGCTTCGCCGGAAGCTGTTCTCGGCCACGTCGGCTTGCGCCTTGGCCACGAGGTATTCTTCGACCAACTGGTCGAGTTGGAGGCTCCCGATCGCGACGAGCGGTTGCCCGGCGCGGACGCGATCGCCCAATTGGGCGTAGACCCGCACCGCCTGTCCTTCGATCTTTGAGGTCACCTTGGCGACCTGCTTGAGGTCCAATGAAACCTCGCCGGGCGCCGTGACGATCTCCGGTACCCTTCGGGCTGCGACCGGCTCGGTCCGTATGCGCCCCTGCATCGCCGCGGGCGGTTGGATCATCCGGAGTAACGGTGTGTCCGCCGTGATATGTTCCGGCGGCGCCGAAGGCTTTTCCGACTCATGATCGCCGCATCCGACCAGCAGCGCCGCGAGCGCGACCACCAGGGGCCAACGGGACCTTTTCATGCCGTGGGTCATGACGGCCTTCCTCACTGTCCTGTCCAGGCTCCTGTTCCTGCCCTGTCCGCCATCGCGCGGTCCTTGCGTCAGTCCCGTCATAACATCCCGCCGCTCGCCCGTTCGAGACGCGCGAGGGCCACCGAGAGATCCATGCGAACCTGCGCGTACTCCAGGAGGGTTTGCCGGTGCACGCGCTGTGCGTCCAGTACCTCCAGGAGGCTGGCCGCTCCCTGTTGAAAACTGATTCGCGCGATGCGCAGGGTCTCTTCGGCCTGTTTGAGCAGGCCTTGCTCGAACAGGTCGATCTGGCCCTTGGCGGTACGGACTTCCTGCGCGTGCTGGGTCAGGGCTTGGATCAGTTCGTTCTGCATCCGGTCACGTTCCGCCTGCAGACGATGTTTTCCGGCGAGGGCTGTTTGGATCTCCCCTTGCCGGCGGTACCAGAGCGGGATCGGCAGGCTGAGCCCGCCCGTCACCGATTCATCGCCGGCCTCCCGGTGGTACTGGCCCTGCACGCTGACGGTGGGCATGCGCGACTCTTTCTCGTAGATCAGGGTCTGGTCCGCTTGGTCGACCAGCCGGCTCAAGCGGCGCAAGGTCGGGTGGTCCTCTAAGGTCCGTTCGGTCAAGGCTTCAAGACGGATCTCCTGCTTTAGCGGCTCGAAATCTCCCTCGACGGCGAAGGCGTGGCCGAGCGCTCCGGCGGTTTTCGTGTTCAGGGCCACGCGCGCAGTCAGCACGGCGCTCTGTGCCCTGGCTGCGTCCTTCGTGGCCTTCTGCACTTCGACCGTGGCCTTCATGAGATCGAATTTCGTTGCGTCTCCTGCGGCAACACGGGCGGTCGCGGTCCGCGATACTTCTTTCACCATGGCCAGGTTCTGGGCGGAGAGATCCGCGTCCCGCTGGGCCAGCAGCAACTGATAGAAGGCGACCTTGATCTCGGCGATGAGATTGAGCTTGGCTTCTTCCAACCCGGCAGTGGCTCCCGCTACCCCCGCATCCGCGGCGCGCTGCCGCGCCTCGCGCTTGGCCGGCCACTCCAGCGGTTGTTCCACCGTAACGGTGCGCTCGGTGATGCTGACGCCGGTACTGGGGTCTCGAATCGACCCGCGGCCGGCCGATCCCGTCACGGAGGGGTTGGGATAGGCTCCCGCCGTCATCCTCTGTCCACGGCTCTGTTCAATCGAGGCCTTGGCACCGGTGATGACCGGACTGCGCTCGAGCGCCAGAGCGATGATGGTGTTCAGGTTGTACGGCGCCGGGCCTGGCTCGGCAGCCCGGGTTTCCTTCCACAGGAGCATGGAGCCGAACAATAGGAGCCACGGCGCCATGATGAGTCGAACCACCATGGGATTCCTCCTTCCTTCTCATGAAGCGAAGCCTTGCGGAGGAACCAATGTCCCGACGCGCCGCATGTGACCGCTCGGATCGAGGCTGCTCCGATCGCGTCGCAGCGGTCAGCCCGCTTCACATGAACGACTTGTGACGAGAATTGGTTCAGGAAAGAGAAGCGGGTGGTGCTCGAAGGGGGAGCGATGACGAAAGAAGCAGAACGGTCGGGGTGATTGAGAAAGCCGAATCGACTCGTGAGAGGCTGAGGAGAGTCGGTGGAGGAGCCTCTTCACCGGAGGGAACGAGGAGAACCTTATCGATGGCTGGGCACGGCGAAGGCGCGGCGAGCACATAATCAATTTCGGGATGATCTGACACATGCCCATGATGGCCGATGAGGTGGATCGACTGCCGGATGACACTTCGATCGGTGTCATCATAGTGTGGCTGGTGAGATTCGCACTCCAACGGCTCCGAAAACACCGTATGCATGATTGCATGGTGCACATGGCCCGGGTCTCCATGGCTGTGCTCCACCTCCGGATGCACGTGCACCCAGGGCACCATGAGCAGCCAGAGGGAAACCCATGCGAGAAGGGCTCTACGAGACCAGGTTGAACGACCACGCATCGACGGCATCGTGGTAGCAGAATAGCACAATTCTCCCGATCCGATCTCTTTGTTCTTGGAAATGGAGACCCTGCGAACCGGTCCACGGCGGGAGATCTGACTCCGGACCTCTGCGGCAGTAGAGCTCCTTGCGCAGCGGTGAGCCTGGCTGAGTGGACTGACCTCGCAGGGCCCGGCTTGACGCGCCTCCTGGATTTGATAGAGGATAGCCAGAACGAATGCGCAGGTATTCCGATGCATGGTCTGGTTTCGACAGTGAGAGGAATTGACGTGAAGCTGGCCGCGGTTCTGTTGGTTTTCGTGTTTTGTCAGGTCGTCGGTCTCATGTGTGCCGTCCCCCATGTCGCTCTGGCCGGCGAACACATGGCGGTCTTGGAAGAGCCGATGGGCTGCCCGATGGAGGGGACGATCATCTGTCCGCCTTCGGCGGTCTCATCACCGGAGCGCCAGGTGAAAAATGGCGCGGCCGCGGCTGTTGATCAGGCCACGATCCTGCTCAGTCCGTCCATCGATCTCACCATCCCCTCAATCCCAACGCCGTGCTCCCGGAGCAACGCCTTGTCCATTGTTCCCATCTCCATAGGTTCTTCCTCGGTCCTTCGGATCTGATCCTCCGCCTCCAGTTCGTTTGCTCGCCGCTCGGCCCTGTCGGCTGAGCGGGCGTTGATCCATTCCATTTTGCCAACGCCGTCTGGAGGTGCCATCGTGAAACCGTCTGCCGCAGCCCCACGAGTGTGGCTCGTTGCTCTGAGCATCCTTTCAGCCGTAGTCTTCTCGCCCTGGCCTGTGCGTGGGGCGGACGATCGAGGGGCGACCCACTCCGATGGAGACCGCCCCTTGCATCATGAGATTCGTATTGACCTTCCTGGTCTCATCGCAGACATCGACGCAACCAACCCGCAGGTTAAGGCCGCCCGACAGCGCTGGGAGGCCGCCCTCGCCGTTGTACCGCAGGTCCAAAGCCTCCCGGATCCTCGGCTCCAATTGGGATACCAACGGATGCCCATGGTGCCTCCTGTCGTGGAGGGAGCGGTCTACGGATTTGGGCAAGACATTCCTTTTCCCGGTAAGCTCGGTCTCAGGGGGGAGGTGGCTCAACGGGAAGCTGAACGACTGGAACAGGAGTACCGCGCCACCCGCCTCAGGCTCATCGCTTCGTTGAAGGAGGCCTACTACAACCTGCACTTCGTGCACAAGAGCATCGAGATCGTCGAGAGCAACAAAGCGCTCCTGATGCAGTTCGAGAAGACCGCGAAGGCACGGTACAGCGTTGGACAGGCTGCGCAGCAGGATGTGTTTCGAGCGCAGGTCGAGATCTCGCGCGTGCTCGATCGGCTGGCGGTGCTCGATCAACAGAAAGAAAGCCTGCATGCGGCGATCAATCGTCTGATCAATCGGCCCCCCTCCGACCCGCTTGGGACGCCGGAAGAAATTCGGACGACCATCCTGACGATCCCGCTGCACGAACTCAACCGGCGCGCCGAAGCGTTCTCCCCGGCATTGCTGGCCACGGCCAAAGGTATTGACCGTTCTGAACGGTCCGTCTCGCTGGCCAGGCGCCAATACTATCCGGATTTCGACATCACGGCGCTGGGCCTCCGGAACGACCGGATCAACGACAACGGGTACCAAGTGATCGTCGGGATCAAGATCCCGCTCTTTTACGAGAGCAAGCAAAAGCAAGGGGTGCGAGAGGCTTTGGCTGGCCTGGAGGGAGCGCGCGAGGAATTTGCCGCGACGCGCCAAGAGGTGCTGTTTCAAGTCAAAGACGGCTTCGTGCAGGCGCAGCGAGCGGAACGGCTGATCACCATCCTGCGCGATGCCATCATTCCCCAGGCCACACTTGGCCTCCAGGCCGCGCAAGCAGGGTACGCAGTTGGAAAAGTCGATTTTCTCACGCTGCTGAACAGTCTCCTCACACTCCAGGATAGCCAACTGGAGCTACACGGCGAAATGGTGAACCACGAGCGCGCACTGGCCCGGCTCGAAGCGGTGACGGGGGGCTCGCTTGAAGGGCCGATGGCCGAAAGGAAGCCGGGATCATGAACCGCCGCCGCGTCACGCCGCTGGTGCTGGTCCTCCTGCTACTGGTGATCGGGATGAGCTGGGTCTGGCTGTGGCCAAGAATCTTCCCGCCGGCGGGTTCCATGCAAGACTCGATGACCAACATGCCGGGGATGCCGATGCCGGAGCCACGGCCCGGACAGAGGTCCGAGGACGGGGCGACGAGCCCCATGCCCCAGTCCTCAGCACCCAGTTCCGAACATCCCGGCGTGGTGACGATCCCGCTCGAACGTCTACAGATGATCGGGGTGAAGTACGAGCCGGTGGCGCGCCGTCGCCTGGAAAAGACCATTCGCACCGTCGGGCGGGTGGCGGTGGATGAACGGCGCCTCGCCAAAGTCACGATCAAGTTTCACGGCTGGATCGAAGAACTCTATGTGAGCGCACTTGGAGATCACGTGAAGAAAGGGCAACGGCTCTTTACGATCTACAGCCCCGATCTGGTCGCGAGTCAGGAAGAATATCTCCTCGCCGTGCGGGGACAGAAACAGTTGGGGAGCAGCGAGTTTCCGGAAGTCGCGCAGGGCTCCAAGGATTTGCTTGAGGCCGCCAAGCGTCGTTTCCAGTTATGGGATATCACGGAGGACCATATCCGAGAGCTGGAGCAAACCGGTAAGGTTTTGAAAACGCTCCCGATCCATTCACCCATCACCGGCACAGTCATCAAGAAGGAGGCGCTCGCCGGGGCGCATGTGGAGCCTGGCGAGGAACTTTATACCATTGCGGATCTTTCCCATGTCTGGATCTTGGCGGACATTTACGAATACGAACTCTCTTTCGTGAAGAAAGATCAAAAGGCCGCCGTCACCCTGTCCTATGATCCAAGCGCGATCCTGACCGGCCGCGTGGGGTTCATCTATCCCACCCTGGACCCCAAAACCCGCACGGCCAAAGTGCGGTTCGAGTTGGACAACCTCGACGAGAAACTCAAGCCGGACATGTACGCCAACGTCGAGTTACGGGTCGACCTGGGCACGCGACTGGCGATTCCTCAAGAAGCCGTCATCGAATCGGGCCGGAAGCATGTCGTGTTTCTCCATCACGGCGGTGGGAAGCTCGAACCGCGTCTGATCAAAACCGGAGTCAAGACCGGCGAGTGGTCCGAAGTGCTGGAAGGCCTCAAAGAGGGCGAGCACATTGTGACCTCGGCCAACTTCCTGATCGACAGCGAGAGCCGGCTCAAGTCCGCCGTCGAAAGCATGGGCGGCATGCCGGGGATGAAGTGAAGGAACGTCAAGCCTCATTGGTCATTCGTCAATCAGGAACGCCTCGTACTTTCCGATCGAATGACGAGTCACGGCTGACGAATGACGCGCCGAGCGTCGCGAGGCACGATGGTTGAACGAATCATTGAATTCAGCGCGAGAAATCGCTTCATCGTGTTCCTGCTGGTCTTGGCCTTCTCGGCCATCGGCCTCTGGGCTTTGTGGCAGACGCCGATCGATGCCTTGCCCGACGTCTCAGACACGCAGGTGATCGTCTACACGACCTGGCCCGGACGATCTCCGGACCTGATCGAGGACCAGATCACCTATCCGATCGTGACGGCGCTTCTGTCCGCGCCCAAGGTGACGGTGGTCCGGGGCTTCTCGGACTTCGGCTACTCCTATGTCTATGTTCTGTTCAAGGACGGCACCGACATCTATTGGGCGAGGAGCCGTGTGCTCGAATACATGAACCAGTTGGCGGGCCGGCTGCCGGAAGGGGTCACGCCGCAGCTCGGCCCGGATGCCACCGGGGTCGGATGGGTGTATCAGTACGCCCTCGTCGATGAATCGGGACAACAGGACCTCGCCTCGCTGCGCAGCTTCCAGGATTGGTACCTTCGCTATTGGCTGCGCGCGGTGGAAGGGGTGGCCGAGGTCGCGAGCATCGGCGGATTCGTCCGCCAGTACCAGGTCAATCTCGATCCCACGAAAGTCCTGGCCTACCGTCTCTCTATTCCTTCCATTGTGGAAACCATCAGACAAAGCAACAACGACGTGGGCGGCCGCGTCGTGGAATTTTCGGGAATCGAATACGTGGTTCGAGGGCGAGGCTACATCAAGAAGAGCGAGGACATCGAGAAGATCGCCGTGGGCGTCAATGACAACGGCACGCCCATTCTGTTGCGGGATGTGGCGACCGTGCGGCTCGGGCCGGATATGCGGCGGGGCCTCGTCGATCTGGACGGCCAAGGCGAGGTGGTCGGAGGCATCGTCGTCATGCGGTTCGGGGAGAACGCGCTGACGGTCATCGAACGGGTGAAGGCCAAGCTCAAGGAATTGGAACCCTCCATGCCGAAGGGCGTGAAGATCGTCAGTACGTACGATCGAAACGACCTGATTCGAGAATCGATCGCCACGGCGAATGAAAGCCTCCTGGAGGAACTGCTCGTCACTGGAGTGCTGATTGTCGCGTTCCTGCTGCATGTGCGCTCCGCAATGGTGCCCATCCTCACGCTGCCGATCGCGGTCCTGATCGCCTTCATTCCCATGTACCTTCTGCAGGTCGGCATCAACATCATGTCGCTCGGCGGGATCATCGTCGCGATCGGGGACATGGTCGATGCCGCCATCGTCATGGTGGACAACGCCCACAAGCGCTTGGAGGAATGGGAACGAAACGGCCGCAGGGGCGAGCGGGTGCAAGTCCTCATCGATTCGGCCAAGGAAGTCGGCCCGGCGATCTTTGCCTCGGTGCTCGTGATCGCCATCTCCTTCATTCCCATCTTCGCCTTGGAAGCGCAGGAAGGGAAGATGTTCAAGCCGCTGGCCTGGACGAACAATCTCGCCGTCGCCATGTGCGCGGTGCTCGCGATCACCTTGGTCCCCGCCTGCCTGCCGACATTCATCCGTGGCCGGATCTTCCCGGAACAGCGCCATCCGGTCAGCCGAAGCCTGCAAGGGATCTATGCGCCGCTCTTGCGATGGACGTTGCAACACAGGGGCACCGTCGTCCTGCTGGCCGTGGGACTCCTGCTCAGCATCGTACCGGTTTATCAACGCATGGGGTCAGAATTCATGCCGCCTCTCTACGAAGGGACGATTCTGTACATGCCCACGACCCTGCCTGGTCTTTCGGTCACGGAAGCCGGGCGGCTCCTCCAGATCATGGACCGGAAACTGAAATCGTTTCCTGAAGTGGAGCGAGTCTTCGGCAAGGCCGGACGGGCGGAAACGTCCACGGACCCGGCCCCGTTCAGCATGATGGAGGTGATCGTCGAATTGAAATCGAAAGAGCAATGGAGACCTGGGCTTAGCTACGAGGGGCTGGTCGATGAAATGGATCGAGCCCTCCAATTTCCCGGCGTGACCAATGCCTGGACGATGCCGATCCGGAATCGGATCGACATGCTGACGACCGGTATTCGGACACCGGTAGGAATCAAGATCTTCGGCCCGGATCTCAAGCAGATCGAACAACTGGGAGAGCTGTTGGAGATGGTGCTGAAAGAAGTCCCTGGAACCCGCAGCGTGTATGCGGAGCGGGTCTCCAGCGGCTACTATCTGGATTTCGACATCAACCGCGAGGAGATTGCCCGCTATGGCCTCAAACTGATGGATGTGGGAAGGATCATCGAATCAGCCATCGGTGGCGAGAACATCGCTACCACGATCGAGGGACGTGAACGATATCCGATCAACGTGCGCTATCTGCGGGAGTTGCGGGATGACCCCCAGAGGCTTCAGCGTGTCCTCGTCGATACGCCAACCGGCGCCCAAGTGCCGTTGGCCCAACTGGCGACCCTGCGATTCGTCAACGGCCCTCCGATGATCCGGGATGAAAACGGGATGCTCGCGGGCTATGTCTTTCTGGACATGGCCGACCGCGACGTGGGCGGCTATGTGGAGGATCTCAAGCGGACGGTGGCGGCCAAAGTGCAACTTCCGCCGGGCTATACGATCGTCTGGTCCGGGCAATATGAGTTCATGGAGCGGGCGAAGGAGCGATTGAAACTCGTGATCCCGCTGACGCTCATCATCATCTTCGTTGCGTTCTACTTCACGTTCCGCTCGGTCGCTGAGACGTTCATGGTCATGGTCGGCGTGCCGCTCTCGTTGGTCGGCGCCGTCTGGTACCTGACGATACTGGGCTACAACATCAGCATTGCCGTGTGGGTAGGACTCATTACCGTAGTGGGGACGGCCGCGGAAACGAGCGCCGTCATGCTGGCCTACCTGGACGAGGCCTGCGCGCGGCGCAAAGCGGCGGGCGGGCTCAAGACGTTGCAGGACGTGATTGACACAGTCCAGTCGGGCGCTGTGGAACGCATCAGGCCGATGGCGATGATCGGGTTCGTCGACGTGATCGGTTTGTTTCCGGTGATGTGGGCCACGGGTACGGGAGCGGATGTCATGAAACGGATCGCCGCGCCACAGGTTGGTGGGGTCTTTTCCGCGATGATCCTCACGCTGTTCGTCATCCCGCCCGTCTACGTGATATGGCGCTGGTGGAAGGAACGTCAGGCTCGGCACGAGACAAAGACATGAATCCGACGACGTTCGATTCGGATGCAATTGAATCCCTGTGGAACTACCCATGAACGCTGTCTGCACGCGACGGATTACCTACGGCGAACAGTCGAAAGGAGAGCGTTATGAACTGGACAAGCCATACTGCCGCGTTCGTGGCCGTTATGGGACTCTCGTGGGAATTGTCTGGATGCATGGTCCCGCCGCTGATGCATCGAGGCGGGATTATGATCGATAGCTGGGCTGACGTAAAGGCCCATGACGCCATGGTTTCAGGAATTCTCGCCGCATTCAATCGGGCTGAAACGGCCCTGCAGGCCGGCAATGCAGATGGGCTGATGGACCTTTACTCGGAGGACTATCATTATCACGACTTGACGAAGAGCGATTTGCGGGCGATTTGGGAGGAGTTACTGGCTCATCATCGGGACTTCAGAAGCAACCATATTCTCTCGCGCATTGCCGTGGTGCCTGCTGCGTCTCCCGCTGCGGAGCTCACCTGTACGGGAAGTCTGTGGGCCGTCTCGAAGGAGACGGGGCAACAGGTCAACATCGACAGTTGGTACGGAGAAATACATTACATGGTCAATGAGAAAGGCGCGTGGAGGGTTCGCGGACATCGCGGAGAAGGCCCGAAAACACGCGGGTTCGGTGCAGCCCCGCACCCGTTCTTCTAGTCTCTGTCTTTTCGCATGGCACGATTCCTGAGATGAACACGTGCATGGCCACTAGCCAGAATCTTTCACAGATGCAGCGCACTCCCGCGCTGCCAACAAAAGGAGGGCGAATAATGATGAACGGTCGATGGGGTTCGATGGTCGATGTGATCGGGTTGGCCCTTATGTTGCAAGGCTGTGCGGAGATCTCGACACAACGCATGATCAATGCGAACGATCATGTGGGCCTCGCGATTATTACGCCCAGCAGGCGCAGGAATTGAGGGACAGGCCGAAAGGTTGGGAGATGACGGCCGAATGTTATGAGAAGCATTCGGAGCCGCATGGGAAAGCCGAACCAATGCAACGCACCGCGCATTGTGGGGCCATTGCTCAGAACTACATGAACGCGGAGGACGAAGCGGACGAGTTGGCGCGGGAGCACCGAGCGATGCGGCCTCGCGCGAGCCATATCAAAAACTGAGTTGGACGATTGTGCCCATGTACTATCAGTCGCGGGACCGCTGGATCGACGTGATGCGGCATGCGATCGCGCTCAACGCCTCCTTTTTCAACACGCACCGCATGGTGCAACAATATGCGGCCAATGCCTATGTGTGATGGGGAACACGAGCCAAGGGTTGTATGAATGTACATGTGCCGCCGCATCAGAGCTGAGGTGCGGCTTGTGGGTTGGCGGCGGCGCCGATCTCAACTGATTGGTGCAGCAGAGGTCGCCTGATGGCCGATGGGTTTCCGTCGGAGGTCACCGAGTTTAGGGAATAGCCTTCTCCTGCTGACGATGTAACTTCGCTAAGGTCTCCGCCTCCTCCGCAGCCTGCGCGTAGTACTTGATGAAGACATGACAATGATCGATCAGTTCCCACTTGGTCGTTTTGGGAGAGGGCTGGTAGGACGGCTTTGCATACTCGGCGACCATCTGCTGCATTTCTTCGACTTTCCCACGGAGGCGCGCGGCTTCCTGCTCGTACCAGGTTGCCAGCCCGGGGTGATCGTTGCGCTCGATCATTTCGCGCGGAGGCGCGGTGGAGCAAGCCGTGGCCGCGACCAGGAGAATCATTCCGATCCATCCCAGACAACGGTGAATGCGGAGATGCCGGCTTCGCGTGCGAGTGGGGAATGCCGGAGTGAAGGTCATCAGCCAGGCCTTACGGACGCGGCTCCAGCTCGATGAGCCCTTTTCTGATCGCGAGGATCGCGGCCTGCGTGCGGTCATAGACCTGCAGCTTGTGGAAGATGTTGCGGACGTGGTTCTTCACGGTCTTCTCGCTGAGGTCGAGCGCGTTGGCGATTTCCTTGTTGGTCTTGCCGTCCGCCACCAGCCGCAGCACGGTGATCTCCCGTTCCGTGAGGTCGTGCTCCACCCAGGCCGGCTTCTTCCCCTTCTTCTGGGCCATGAGAGAGAATTCCGCAAGGATCTTGCTCGCGACGGAGGGGTGAATCAGCGATTCCCCTCGGTAGATCGCTCGAATTGCAGCCACGATCTGGGAGGAGTCGCTGTCCTTCAGCAGGTATCCGGTCGCGCCGGCCCGCACGAGATCGAAGATATACTGCTGCTCCTCGTACATCGTCAGCGCGACAATGCCGATGTGGGGAAACTCCCGCTTGATCTGCCGGGTCGCCTCGACGCCGCCCATCCGCGGCATGCTCACGTCCATCAGCACCACGTCCGGCATGAGCGTCCGGGTTTTCTCGACCGCTTCCTGGCCGTCCTGCGCCTCCCCCACGACATGGATGTCCTCCTTGGTCTTGAGGATGGCCGCGAGCCCTTCCCGCACGACCCGATGATCATCCGCGATCAGGACCTTAATCTTTTCCGTCGTCTTTTCCATCGCTCACGGCCTCCTTCGGAACCATGGGGACGTCGATCACGATCTTCGTGCCTTGCCCCGGCTTCGAGGTGATGCTCGCCTCCCCGCCGACGAGGCGCGCGCGCTCCAGAATACCACGAAGCCCGAAATGATCCCACTTCTCCGGATCGCGCGAGACCGCCTCCACGTCGAACCCGATGCCGTCGTCCGTGATCGTGACGGTCAGACGGTCGGGGTCGATGCGCAGGTGCACATCGGCCTGTTGGGCCTTGGCGTGCTTCTCGACGTTGCTGAGCGCCTCCTGCACGATGCGGAACAAGAAAATCTTCGTTCGCGGAAACAGGGCCATTTCGTCGCCCGACACCGAGAACCCTGTCTTGATGTGGGTTTGGGTTTCATAGGACTTGAGATAGTTCGTCAGCGCCGGGATCAGCTCCATCTTGTCGTAGTGGAGAGGGCGCAGGTTGAAGATCACCTGGCGGGCCTCCTGGATCGCGAGCTTGAGCTGGTCCTTGGTCTCGCGCAGGGTCTCTTCGCAGGCGGCCGGATCCTTCCGCGCCAGCTCTTGGCACAACTCCAATCGGAAGTTGACGCCGGCCAGGCTCTGCACGAGCCCGTCGTGGATTTCGCAGGCGATGCGGGTCCGCTCCTCGCTCACGGCGGTGGCCGCCTCCTTCACGTACAGCCGGTAGAGCGATTGGTATTGGGCGAGGGTTCTCTCGATCTCGGCGGTGGTCCTGATGCGGGCCTCGATCAGTTGCCACATGAACTTGGCGCTGGCCCCGCCGAGGACCGTGACGCCCATGCGATGAAAATCCTGCAAGGTCGCCTCGACCGTGGGATCGCCCGTCACGTCGATGATCAGCTCGACGCGCTTCATGGCGAGCAGCTTGCGGAAGTCGCGCGTCACGGGGATCTTCAATCGCCGCGCGAGCTCGAGACCCACGGCGTTGGGGTTCACCTCCGCGATCCCGATGATCTTGACCAGCGGGTCCGGCGCGAGGATTTCCATGAGGGCCGTCCCTCCCCGTCCGGCGCCGAGAATGGCGACGTGCGTGGCGGCCTGCCGAGGGCGAAACTCGCGCCGCCGACGCGGTGAGGGCGGGCGCGTCCGCTTCGGCGCGGATCTTCGGCGCCTGGCGCTCCGAACTCCGGTTTTCATGGTCTTCATCGGTCGCGCGGTTCTGGCCAAGTGTCCTGCATCGCAGCAGGGGCCTGTACCCTACCGCAGATCGAGGGGGAACTGATAGGGCGGCGACCGGCTAGCGTTCGCGGCGCTCGCGGGCCAACGACTTCAGCTCGTCCATGAACTGGTCGATGTCTTTGAAGTCGCGGTAGACCGAGGCGAACCGCACGTAGGCCACTTGATCCAGCTCGCGAAGCGCCTCCATGACCTCTTCGCCGATGGTCCGGCTGGCGACTTCCGTCTCGCCGAGCTCTTGAATGCGCTTTTCGATGTGGTCGGCCACCGCTTCGATGGTGGCCATGCTGATGGGGCGTTTTTCGCAGGCGCGCTTCAGGCCGGCGATGATCTTGCCGCGATCAAACGGCTCGCGGCGCCCGTCCTTTTTGACGACGAGCGGGAGGGTCTCTTCGACCCGTTCGTAGGTGGTGTACCGGCGCTTGCAGCCCAAACACTCGCGGCGCCGGCGAATCAGCTCGCCTTCCTTGGCCATCCGCGAATCAACGACCTTGTCTTCAAGCGCGTCGCAGAACGGGCACTTCACCGAGCGTGCCTCGTCTCAGGGTTCGAAGCGTTAACGCGCATTATACATGACGGTTCGTCACGAAACCGCGAAGTCGCGTGGCGAGACTGGCGCGCGGAGCCGGGAAGACCTGAGCAACTGTCTTGAATGTCAAGCTCTCCGTGCAGCGGCCGGTTGCCATGGAGTCCCATGATGTACCATCGCATTGAGAATGGTCAGCAGCTTGCGCATCGCGGCGACCAGCGCGACCTTGGATGCTTTGCCGGCGGTACGCAGTCGCTGGTAGAACTGCCGGATGACGGGGTTCCAGCGCGTCGCCACCAAGGTCGCCATGTACAGCGCGGTGCGGACGGGGGCCCGCCCACCCCAGATGGTGCGTCGGCCGCGCAGCCGCCCACTGTCCCGATTGAAGGGCGCGACGCCCACCAAGGCCGCAATTTGCTTGCGATTCAGCAAGCCCAACTCCGGCAGCTCGGCCAAGACCGTGCGACTCATTACCGGTCCGATGCCGGGCACGCTCTGCAACAAATCTTCGCGTGCACGCCAGATGGGGCTCTCTTCAATCATGTCATCGAGGTCCTCGTCGAGCCGGGCCAGTTCGGTGCGCAACCAGCGCAGATGGGCTTCAATCCGCTTCCGCACGCGGGCTGGAGCTCGGTCCAACCGGTTCTGCTCGGCCCGCTGCATCGCCAGCACTTGGCGGCGTCGCGCCAACAGGGCCGCCAGTTCCGCGGTCTGCGGATCGGGGAGCGCCCGCACTTCCGGTTGGATGACCTCTGCGAAGCGGGCCAACACCTGCGCGTCCAGCGTATCGGTCTTCGCCAACCGGCCCGTCGCTTTGGCAAAGTCCCGGACCTGGCGCGGATTGACCGCGATCACGGGCAAGGCGGCGTCCACCAGCGCCCGCAGCAACGGCCGTTCCAAGCCCCCGGTGGCTTCCACGACAATCCGTATCGGCGATACCTGGCTCAGCCGTGCGATCACCGTGCTGATTCCCTGGGCATCATACGGGACGCTCAGCGGCGTGCCAGCCGGCCGCATGGCGACGTCCAGCTGCGCTTTCGAGATATCAATTCCGACACACACCGACGATGTCTGCATCGCCTCCTCCTTGGTGAAGCCCGTCCTTGTCTTGATGCGGGCTCGGTGGCCCAGGCAACTGTGCGGGCTTATGGAATAGGGAATGTGACGACCCGGCTCGGCCGCGGTCTCTTCGGACCGGAGGCGTATCGATCTGTCACATTCCGTATGTCTCATGTACCACAATTCCAAGATACAAGGCGTACTTGAACCAGTACGTCGAGGGTCTGAGCGGCGAGCCCGCCAGCCTGTACGCCGCAATGGGCGCGTGCAGGCCGGTCGTAGCAGCGAATACGCGGTTGCAGTAGAAGCGTTCATGAATAATGCGCGTCAATACTGATGGAAGATCGGAAACTTCGTGCAGAGCGATTTGGCCTCCGCGCGAATCTGCTGCTGCAGGGCCTGGTCCTGCGGCCGTTGGATCACGCGATCGATGAAGTCCACGATCTGGCGCATGTCGGATTCCCGCATGCCCCTGGTCGAGACCGTCGGCGTCCCGAGGCGGATGCCGCTCGCCGTGGCCGGCGGCTTTTCGTCATAGGGCACGGCGTTCTTGTTGACGATGATGCCGGCGGCATCCAGGGCCGCTTCGGCCTCCTTGCCGGTCACGCCCTTGTTGGTCAGATTCACCAGCATCAAATGGTTGTCGGTCCCACCCGACACGACCTTATAGCCGCGGGCGAGCAAGCCCTCCGCGAGCGCCTTGGCGTTGGCGATCACCTGCTGCTGATAGGCCTTGAAAGATGGGGACAGCGCTTCCTTGAGGGCCACGGCCTTGGCGGCGATCACGTGCATCAACGGGCCGCCTTGGAGTCCCGGAAAGACGATCTTGTCGATCGCCTTGGCATGCTCGGCCTTGCACAGGATCATGCCGGCCCTCGGGCCGCGCAGGGTCTTGTGGGTGGTGGTCGTCACGAAATCGGCGTAGGGCACGGGGTTCGGATGGAGTCCCGCCGCGATCAGGCCGGCGATGTGAGCAATGTCCACCATCAGGTAGGCGCCGACGGACTTGGCGATCTGCTGGAACCGCGGAAAATCAATGATTCGCGAATAGGCGCTGGCCCCCACCACGATCATCTTGGGGCGGCATTCCTCCGCCCGCTTCTGGACCACGTCGTAATCGATCTGTTCGGTGTCGCGGTCGACGCCGTAGGAGAAGGCCTGGAACAGGATGCCGGAGAAGTTCACCTTGCTGCCGTGGGTCAGGTGGCCGCCTTGCGCGAGGTCCATCCCGAGGATGGCATCCCCCGGCTTGAGGACCGCGAGATAGGCCGCCATGTTGGCCTGCGAGCCGGAATGCGGCTGCACGTTGACGTGCTCCGCGCCGAAAATCTGCTTGGCTCGCTCGATCGCCAAGGTTTCCACCGCATCCACGTGCTGGCAACCGCCATAGTAGCGCTTGCCCGGATAGCCTTCGGCATACTTGTTCGTCATCAAGCAGCCTTGGGCGGCCAGCACGGCGGGGCTGGCGAAGTTTTCCGACGCGATCAGCAGGAGCTTCTCGCGCTGGCGCTGCTCCTCCGCCTGAATCGCCTCATAGACGTCGAGATCGGTGGCTTTCAACGCCTCCAAAGTTCCTATCGCATCGCTCATGCGGGCCTCGATGTGTGAGTCGTGGGAATTGGCGTGGTTCGGGTTGTTTCTGTTTCGATTCCGTTCTACCTGACCGGCTGCGGTCCGCGGCTGTCGTAGTAGCTAGGATGTCGCCTGGGCGGCTTCCGCCGGCGCCTCTTCCTGCTGCTTCACGACATGCACGGCGACCGCGGCGGTCACCTCCCGCGGCAGCTTGATCGCCACCGTGTGTGTGCCCAGTTCCTTGATCGGATGGGCCAATTGAACCTTGCGGCGATCGACCGTAAAGCCTTGGGCGGCCAATCCGTCGGCGATGTCCTTGTTCGTGACCGATCCGAACAGCTTGTCGTCCTTGCCGACCTGGACCGGGATCGTCAGCGACACGGCCGAGATCTTCTTGGCGTGGGCTTCGATTTCCAGCCGTTCCTTCTGGGCCCGCTCGGCCGCCACCCGCTTGGCGTGCTCGAATTCCTTCACGTTCCTGGTGCTGGCCTCCACCGCCTTGCGGCGGGGCAACAGAAAATTCCGCGCAAACCCGTCGGTGACATCCAGGACGTCGCCGAGATTGCCGATGCCTTCCAATGTCTCCTGCAAAATGACCTTCATAGCCCCTGCTCCTTGACTGGTGAAAAGACCGTTCACCATACAGGCCACCGGCACCGAAAGTCAACGAGATTGCGGGGATGCGTTGCAGGCCATCACGCATGCGAAGGACCGGGACGGTCCTGGCTGGATGGCGGGGTAGCGCACCAACTGACTCACGATTTCAGCTCCAGGCCGGCCGAACGATGGCTGGACGACCGGAGGCACAATTCAGTATGGTGCACTGCCCACGGGCGGCCGGAGCCGGCGTCACAGGTGGGTAAAGGGTAACGGACCATGTCGATCCTGACCTCTATTGAACAAAGTGCCGCCAAGCTGAAAGCCTGGCGCCATTCACCGGATGCCGCCCGCTTCGATGCACCGATCGAGGCGCTCCACTTCCAGCGGCAAGCGACCGTCGGCACGCTCCACCTGTACCGAGCGGATCTGCCGCCCGGCGCGACCTTACTCGACGATGTGCCGGTCACCATTGTCTTGCCGGAGGGGATGGAGCCGACCGAAGGGCTGGTGCTGGCACAGGAAGGGTCGCAGGCGCTGATCCAGATCGTGGACGATCTTGGAGCGCAACAGGCTTCGGCGACGATCGTGCCAGATAGCAGCGCCTTTGTCGATGCGGCGGCGCGGCGGCTGGCCGACATCCTCGCCAAGTCCGCTGCCTATACACTCGGCCCGGCCGAACGGCTGACCGGATTGCTGGAGGGTGATCCCGCGCAGGCGGCCCAAACCATGAGGGCGGCCGGGACCTCGGTCCTCACGACCCTATGGGCCGACAATCTGGCGGAACGGCGCAGCCGCCTGGCGACGCTGCTGGTCGAGTTGGTCCGGGCCAACAAGCGCGTCCTGCTGATCAGCCCCGACCATCGAATGTCGGACGACATGACGGCAAGCCTGGCCAAGAGTCTCAAAGCGGCCGGCCTCACCTATAAGACCTATCTCACCAGGTACGAGGTGGCGGTTGAGCGGGAGCGGCTGGGCATCCAACTGACGGAGCTGGGGTTCGAGGCGCAGATGCATCAATTCTTTGCGAAGTCACGGGCGGACAAGGCGGCCCTGCGCCGCAAGTACGAACGGTTCCGGGAGCTGACGCCAATCCTGGCCTACAAGGCGCAGAAGCAGCAGGAACTGGACGAGGTCCGGTTGCTCGAATGGCGCTTGATGACGCAGTTGACGGAATGCCGGACCAAGATCGCCGAGATCGATCAGATCGTCGCCCAGTATGAAGCCCTGCCGATCTGGAAGCGCCTCGCGATGCAGTCGGTGGGCAAGAACGTGGAGTCGTTGGCCGAGTACCGGCAGATCTATGACCAGCAGACTGTTGGCTTAAAGAAGGAATTGGACATCGCGAAGGCGCGCATCGATGAGCTGGCGCCGGAGGCGGCGGTCCCGCGCGACATGCGGCCGGAGTATGAGGAGCTCAAGGAAGAGGTCGTCCGGCTGGGCGGCACCAAGAAGATCCGCGAGCTGCTCGCAGCCGAAGAGGGCACGAACCGGCAGGCCTTCGTCCAGAACAAGCGGATCGTGGCCACGACAGCCGGGCGCGTCCTCAGCGATCCCCTGTTCGCGCGGGTGCGGTTCGACGTGCTGGTCGTAGACGAGGCGCCGCAGATCCCTGCGGCGTTCGTTCTGGGCGCGGCGGCCATCACGCGCGATCGCATCGTGCTCAGCGGCGAACTTCGCGACTTTGCCCTCACCGGCGCCTGGGACCTGAATCGCGAACTGTCGCTCGTCCGGCCGGATCGAGCGAGCAGCGCGGCGGTGGGACATTGAGGGTCGGGAAAAAGCCAAGACCAGAGGCCTCGTCACCTTGACGGAACCTCCACCCCTTCGCCATAATCAGGCCGCATCATCGATTCGGATCAAGAATCGTGAGGATGGTGCATTCGTCAGGCACGCTCAAAATGGCCTTCAACGAGGCCGCAGGGAGCCCGGCGACCGAGGCGTACTGGAGGTTGGTATGTCGAGGCAGATGGACGACTGAGAACGACGCGGGAGAGCATTTTCAGCAGCCTGTAAGTGCCGAAGTGGCGGAACTGGCAGACGCACTAGATTCAGGGTCTAGCGCCCTCCGGGGTGTCCGGGTTCAAATCCCGGCTTCGGCACCAAATCCATTTTCCACTTGGTTTCTCAAGCAATTCCACATCCGATCTCTCCAAAATCTAACCGATCTCTAACGCCTCATCCGTGGAGGACCGTTTCAAGAGCTGCGGCTGCCGCCTCTTGCATCGAAGGCTGAACGTGCGCGTACACGTCCAGCGTGATCGACGTATCCTTGTGTCCCAAGCGTTCCGAGACCACTTTGAGCGGCGTTCCCTGATTGAAGAGGAGCGTCGCGCAGGTATGGCGGAGGCCGTGAAACTTGATCTTCTTCACTCCGGCCTGCTTGAGGATCATCTGATACTCTCGTTGCCCGAGGTTGTTCATCTGAAGCGGCTGTCCAAACGCTTTCGCAAACATCAGTCCGTGATCCTTGTAGGCGGTCCCGAGTTCCAGCCGTCCTTTCGCCTGCTCAACCTTGTGTTTCCGAAGCAACGCGATCGTTCCCGGACTGAGTTGAATCGTCCGAGGCTGCCCATTCTTTGGCGGACCAAAGATCGGCTCTGGTCCTGGTTTGACCAATTGGCGGACAATTGACAGCATCCCGGTCTGAACATCCAAATCGGACCATTTCAGCCCGCACAACTCTGCCTTCCTTGCCCCGCTGTCTAGGGCCAGCGCGTAGAACGCCGCGGCTTGCGTTCCGGCTTCCTTGGCGACATCCAGAAACCGTTTTGCTTCCTGTTCATCCCAACAGTGCTCCATCACCTCTTTGCGGTCATGCTTGGCCCGAGGCTTTCCAATGACCAAATCGGCGACGTTGCGGGGAACTAGGTCCTGTTTGGTGGCAGCTTTGAGGGCGCTATAGAGAATGGCGTGATGCACCTGAAGGGTCGCTTTCTTGAGCGGTGAATGATCGTAATACTGCTGTAAGTGACTGGCTCGAAGGTCCGCGAGGCGGATATTCCCGATCTTCGGCTTGAGATGGTTCGTCACGACGGAGGAATAGGTCTCATAGGTCCTCTGCCGTTTATGGGGCGGCTTGATCGCCATCTGTAGCCACTCGTCGAGCCACTGACCAAGCGTCAACTTGGACGGTTCGATCACCTGGCCCGTGTTCACCTTCTGCAACAACTCGGTCAGCTTGTTCTCTGCGGCTTGCTTGGTCCCCCGAAACGTGACCCACTTCTGCTTGCGCTTGAGCAATCCGGTCTTGGGGTCGATTCTTCGCCCCAGATCCAACACCAGGTAATAGCTTCCATCGTGCCGCTGCGTGATGTGCCCCCTCATCGTGGTTTCCTCCTACTTCCTCAGTCCGGAGGCGATGATCGTTTCCGCACAGGCCGGATCATTCCTCACATCCTCCGGCCAGATCCATCCGAATGCCGTGGTCCAGACCGCTCCCACGTTCCGTGCCCGCATCGCCTCTAGCGCCTGCTGTTGCTTCCAATTCAGAGTGTTCATCTCACTCTCCCGCGCAGTTGACCTGGCTCAGTAATCTTCCGGGCGCATGATCGTCCATCCGTTCACTTCGTTTTCAATCAGCCAGAGACCCGGCGGGACCTGCCAGATGTCGCCCTTGTAGGACGCCAGGCGGATTTTTGTTTTGAGCATGGCTGCCAGCTCGGCCAGATACCCGGATGGATATTGGCCGTTGAGCTGGTCAAGGAGCACTTCGGCGGACCCTGTGAACGTGATCCCCGCCTTGGCGGCGGCCACTGGCAAGAGGAACGGTTCAAGGTCGGCCCAGAGCCCGCTCGTCATCCGGTTGACCGGCATGTCCCTGAACTGTCAAGGGTCACCCAAATTTCCCCAGTTATGGTCATCGAAAACTCCCCACCCTGGTTACGTGGTCGTGGCGGCTTCTTCGACGCGCACCAAACCGGCTTTAAGTTTCTCCTTGAGCCGGTACGAATGACCACGGATATTGATGGTGATGGCGTGGTGCAGGACCCGATCCAGGATCGCGGTCGCCAGCACCCGGTCCCCGAAGACCTCCCCCCAGGCCCCGAAACTCTGGTTACTGGTGAGAATCATCGGCCCCTTCTCGTAGCGACGCGAGATGAGTTGGAAAAACAAGTTGGCCCCGGTGCGGTCAATGGGCAGATAGCCGATCTCATCGATGATCAGTAACCGCGGGATCGTGTAGAGCTTCAGCTTGTCCTCCAGCCGATTCTCCGTCAGGGCTCGAGTCAGTGTGGCGATCATGGCGGCGGCCGTCGTGAACAACACCCGATAGCCTCGCTCGATCGCTTTGAGCCCCAGCCCGATGGCCAGGTGGCTTTTGCCGACCCCGGGCGGCCCCAAGATCACGAGATTCTCGCCGTGCTCGATGAAGTGGCAGGTGGCCACTTGCTGGATCTGCTTCTTATCCAGCGACGGCTGGTAGGCGAAGTCGAAGACCTCCAGACTCTTCACAAACGGAAACCGCGCGAGACTGGTGCGCATCGTAATGTTCTTCTCCGCTTTGGCGGTCACTTCTTCACTGAGGACCTGATCGAGGAAGTCCGCATACGACAGGTCCTTGGCCGCCGCCTCCTGTAAGAGGGCGTCGAGCCGCTCGCGGCTCTTCAGGAGCCGCAGCCGCGTCAGCTGTTCACGGAGCCGTTCCAGTTGCGCCGGGTTCATGGCTGCACCTCGTGCGCCGCCGCGCTCCCGCACACCGCCTCGTAGCACGCCAGATCCCGCACTTCGACCTCCGGGACCGCACCGGGGTGAGTGGCCAGTTCGCTCAGGGTTGACCGGCGCTGGCGCGCAATGCGGGCACTGGCGCCGGGGCCGTGCTCCGGCAGAATGCGGAATTGGTGGCGGCCGGGTAACACGGGATGGGTGGCCACCTCGCGGTCGCGATGGAAGATATGGATGGTGTCGCCCCGCCGTTGCGCCTCAACCCGTTGCCCAATCAGGCGGAAGGGCACGGAATACCGATTCGTGTCGAAGCTGACCAGATAGTCTTCAGCCACGATCCGCGAGACCCGCGCCTCCTGCTGGAAGCCGCGCTGGCCCGCCAGTGGCACGAGGTGCTCGCGTTCTCGCTCAAACCGCGCGATCGGTCGCTCATGAGTCGTGCCGTGCAGGCGCTGGTCGGCGATCGTCACGTTCCATTCGTCGAGCTGGGCCTGGAAGTCCACCACGTCGACAAACGTCCGCCCGGGCAGAAAGTTCCGCTTCACATACTTCACGCCCGATTCCACTTTGCCTTTGGTCTGCGCCCGGTAGGGCCGACACACGCGGGGCTCAAAGCCCCAATAGTCGGCAAAGGCTTTGAACGTGGGATTCCAGAGGCGTCGGCCGGTCTCATCCGCATAGCACACGGTGCGCGGACGATCATAGAGATGCTCGCGGGTGTGCCCGCCGAAATGGGCAAAGGCCCGTTCATGGGCCTCCAGAAATTGCGCCAGGCGCTCATCGGCACACGCGTGATAGAAGCCGCGGCGACTGAACCCTAAGGTGAGCACGAACACGTGCACCACGACGGGACCGGTGCGGAAGGGCACGGTGGCCTGGCCCCAATCAATCTGACTTTGCTGCCCCGGCGGGGTCTCAAAGCGGAGGAGGGCCCGCTCCGCTTGCAGCTGGACCTCGCGCAGCGGCGCCACACACCGCTTCACCGTCTCATAACTGCCGGTGTAGCTCCGGCTCGCCCGCAGTTCCTGGTAGAGAATCCGCGCCGAGTACCCCACCTGCGGGGCGCGGGTCCGCACAAAGTCGGCATGGGCGGTGAGCAGCGTCTCCGCCACCGCTGCCCGGCGATAGGGGTGCCACGTCGTCTGCCGCAGACTGCGCCGGACCGTCTTGCGATCCAGATCCAACCGCCGCCCAATCGCTGAAATGGACACCCGCTCCTCGTGAAACAACCGTCGAATCTCCGCCCATCGCTCCTGATCCACCATGCATGCCTCCCCAGATTGGTCCCCCTGGGCACGCATGATCGCCGACGCTCCCGTCTCGTCAAGTCCCATCTCCCTCCTCCTTCAGTTAGGAGGGTGGGGAAAATTCAATGACCACACCTGGGGATTATTGGATGACCGCTGACACCTGAACCTCA